>JAGOFO010000230.1 GCA_017997155.1 Myxococcota bacterium | reverse complement strand
GAATGGATCACCGCTTTCATCCGTTCTTCGACGCGCATGCCGAGACATGCCAGTATGGCCGCTACCGCACGTTTGACTTCACCCTTGTCGTGGTCGTGTATCCCAAGGCCGCCGAATGCCCTCTCGACAATCTGGAGCCCCGGAACAACGGTCGTCGTCTTCAAAGCCTTGTCGGTGATCTGGTTGATCACGATGGCAGGCTGCACCTCGACAAACAGGGACGCCTGCTCGGGCAGCGGCAGAAACCCCTGGGACGTCTTGCCCAGAAAAGCCGCCAGCTGCGGCTGCAGGCTGTCGATGAACGAATATGTGCGGAGCGTCACCATCATGGTCCCCCGCCGGCACGGACAATCACATGCCGGAGCCCGCGTAAGGTATCACATGAAACACATTTCAGTCGATAGGCTGATTGCTCGAAAGTTTGGCGTTCAATGGCAGCGGAGCACGGGCGAAATCGCTTGACAGGACGTGGTAAGGCGGGCAATTTCAACAGGTTGTCCACATCGGTTTGACCGGGGGTGGCAAAGAGGCACAACATCGTCCCGCCCGGACCTGCCGGGCGGTACCCTAACAGGAGTAACTCATGGGAAAGACTTCGGATAACCTCAAGGAAGCGTTTTCCGGCGAAAGCCAGGCCCGTAACAAGTACGTCGCATACGCCCGCAAGGCCGCGATCGATGGTCTCCCGAATGTCGCGAAGCTCTTCCGTGCGGCCGCCGACGCCGAGGAAGTTCACGCGCAGCGCCACTGGAAGGCGCTCGGGATGGTTCGCGACACGCTCCAGAACCTCGAGGACGGCCTTGCCGGCGAGACATACGAGGTCGAGCAGATGTACCCGGGTTTCCTGGCTCAGGCCGAAAAGGAGCAGGAAATCTCTGCCGCTCATGCCTTCAAGGGCGCCCTGGAGGCCGAGAAGATCCACATGACACTTTATGCCGACGCGATCGCCAAAGTTCGTGAGACCGGCAAGGATATCGGTGAGTTCCGCGTCTACACCTGTGAAGTCTGCGGTTACACCCACGTCGGGGATCCGATCGACAGGTGTCCGGTGTGTGGCGTTGCCTGGTCGAAGTTCCACGAGGTCGAGTGATCGCGGGCAGTTGTCACGACAGCTCGAATTCGACGCTTACCGGCGCATGATCCGACGGTTTCTCGACGCCCCTTTCATTTCTGTCGATTTCGGCCCTTGATGCCCGTCCAGCCAGATCCGGGTTGGCCATGACATAGTCGATCCTCAGTCCATGGTTTCGTGCGAATCCAGCGAGTCTGTAGTCCCACCACGAGTACTCGCGGGCGTCAGGATTGACCCGCCGGAACGTATCGACCAGCCCGCATTCCTGCAGCAATCTGAATTCGTCGCGCATCCTTTCGTTCCAGATGACAGTCCCTTCCCATCTCGAGGGCGAGTGAACATCCATTTCGCTGGCCGCTATGTTGAAGTCTCCCGCGACAATTGTGTCGCGTCCCGATGCGACCATCGGACCAAGCCAGTTTCGGAACCTGGCAAGCCATTCCAGTTTGTACGCATACTTGTCTGAATCCACCTCGGCGCCGTTCGGCACATAGGCGCAGACGACCCGGATGCCCGCGATATCGGCCGAGATCAGCCTGGCCTGCGGATCGTCGTCTCCCATTCCGCGTACGACTGCAGTCGGCTCGGTCTTTGAGACAATCGCCACGCCGTTATAGGTCTGCTGACCGTTAACGACAGCGTGGTAACCGAGAGCGTTAAGCGCATCGAACGGGAAGGCGTCTTCCCTGGTTTTGAGCTCCTGCAGGCACAGGATGTCCGGACGGTTCCGGTCGAGCCAGTTCAGCGCCGAATCGTTCCTGGCCTTTATCGAGTTGACGTTCCAGGTGGTTACCTTGAGCTGCCGTCCCATGCACTTCCTCCGGTCACCGGTGATCATGCAGGTTTATCATCGGGACGGTCCACCGGTCAAACAGGTTTCGACAGGAGTGCCCTTCATCACGCGCGCGCCCTGCTGTATCATCCTGAATCGGTTGAAAGGTTCCGGCCGTGCCTGGTTCAGGGGCGTCGGTACCATGGAGAAGACGAATGGGACGGACATCCGCGGTAATACTTGCGGCCGGACTTGGAACTCGCATGAAGTCGGCGCGGGCGAAGGGATTGCATCCCGCGGCCGGCATGCCACTGATCTGGTATCCAGTCAAAGCTGCTTTCGACGCCGGTGTGGACAGGGTAGTGCTGGTTGTCGGACATCAGCGTGATCAGGTTCGCGCGGCGGTCGTCGAAATGTTTCCAGACAGGGCCCTGGAGTTCGTGGTTCAGGAGCGTCAGCTCGGCACCGCGCATGCGACGTTGTGCGCGCGTTCCGCGGTGGTCGGTGACGATAGAACCGTGTTCATCAATGGCGATCTGCCGTTGTTGACCGCGGAGACGATTCGTGCCGTGATCGACGCCTTTGAACAGAGCGGCGGACAGTTCGCGCTTTTGACCGCGACAGTTGACGAGCCCGGGGGATTCGGTCGAATCGTCCGGGACGCTGGCGGCGTTGCCCGAATCGTGGAGGCTCGTGACGCGACCCCGGAACAGCGGGAGATCCGCGAGGTCAATGTCGGTGTGTACGTGGCCAGCCCCGACAGGATGTTCGAGCGGCTTGAAGGCATCAGCGCGTCGAAGGGCGGCGAGTTCTACTTCACGGACCTTGTGTCCGATCTGCGCCGTGACGGGAACAGCGTTGGTTCCTGGGTCCTCCCGGACTCGTTCGAGGCTGCCCAGGTGAACGACCGTGTCGAGCTTGCCCAGGCTGAATCGCGTCTGCGTGCCAGAAAGGTGCGCGAACTGCAGCTCGCGGGAGTCACCATACATGACCCGGTATCGGTCATGATCGATTACGACTGCCAGGTAGGCGTCGATACCGAGATCGAACCCTGCAGCGAAATCAGGTCTGGCAGCCATGTTGGTGACCGCTGCCGGATTGGACGTGGAACGGTGATAGTCAACAGCGTGATCGGCGACGACGTGACCGTGAAGCCATACTGCGTCTTCACGGACTCACGGATCGACGATGGGTGCGTCATGGGGCCGTTCTGTCATCTTCGTCCCGCATCGCACGCGATGGCCGGAGCGCATGTCGGGAACTTCGTCGAACTGAAGAAGACGGTGCTTGGACGTGGTTCCAAGGCGAATCACCTGTCCTACCTGGGTGACTGCACTATAGGGACGGGGGCGAACATCGGGGCCGGCACGATCACATGCAACTACGACGGTTATTCGAAGATGCCGACCGAGATCGGGGATCGCGCGTTCATTGGTTCCGACACACAGATTGTGGCGCCGGTCCGGATTGGCGCCGATGCCTACGTCGCGGCGGGCACGACCGTTGTGAAGGACGTCCCGGATGGAGCACTCGCGATCTCGCGCGTTGATCAGTCGCATGTCGAGGGATACGCCGAGCGAAAGAAGGCGAAGGCCCGCAGGTGAGGGGGGCGGCCAGGGACAGGATCGGGTTCCGGCGTAGGGGCGAATGACAATTCGCCCTTCCCCAACGGCGAATGTGATTCGCCGCTACGAGG
>JAGOFO010000229.1 GCA_017997155.1 Myxococcota bacterium | reverse complement strand
CGGCGGCGCTTCAGTTCAGCTTCCACCTTGTTCCCTCCGGGGTATCCATCACGGAGACGCCCATCTCCAGCAGGGCCGCGCGCGCCTCGTCCGCGCTTGCGAAGTCCTTCTGCGCACGAGCGTTATTCCTCTTGTCAACCAGAGCGACGATCGCCTGCCTGTCGAGCCCCGACCTTGCCAGTTTCTTTGCCTGTATGTCATCAAGAATGCCGGCGGGCTCGCCCAGGCAGAGGCCGAGAACCGCGCCCTGATCCAGAATGGCATCGAGAAGTGTCGCAATCCGCGCCGATTTTTCGGGGGCCTTGCCTTTCAGCGCGAGCGCCTCGTTCAGCGCCTTGGCCTCTTCGGCGAACAGTCCCAGGGCGGCAGCCGTGTTGAAGTCATCGTCCATCATCGACACGAACCGGTCACGGAAGGCGTCGAATTCGGCCACGCTACGAACCGCGGGATGCGCCGAAAGCCACCTGCGGGCGGCAGCGACGCTCTCGTACAGGTATTCGACCCGGTTTTCGGCCTCTTCGAGGGCCGAATCCGTGAAGTTGATCGGGCTGCGGTAATGCGTCGTCAACAGGAAGTATCTGAGCGACTCGGGATGGAAACGCTGGATGACGTCGCGAATCGTGAAGAAGTTGCCCAGCGACTTGGACATCTTCTCCTTGTCGACCTGAACGAAGCCGTTATGCATCCAGTACCGGACGAACTCCTTGCCTGATGCGGCCCAGGACTGGGCGCGCTCGTTCTCGTGGTGCGGGAAGACCAGATCGGCACCGCCGCCGTGGATGTCGAACACTTCGCCAAGATACTGCGCACTCATCGTCGAGCACTCGATATGCCAGCCGGGACGTCCCGGTCCCCAGGGGCTGTCCCAGAAAGGTTCGCCGGGCTTCGCGGACTTCCAGAGAGCGAAGTCCATCGGATGTTTCTTGGAATCGGTCACGTCAACGCGATCGCTGGCTCCGGCCTGCATGTCGTCCAGCTTGCGGCCGGAAAGCCCCAGGTAACCGGGAAACGACTGGATGTCGTAGTAGACGTCGCCATCGACCACATAGGCGTGGCCGTTGTCGATGATCTTCTGAACCATCTCGACGATCTGGGGAATATGCTCGGTGACCCGTGGTTCGACGTCGGCCGGCGCGATCCCGAGCTCGCTCATGTCATACCGGAACTCCGAAATAAAGGTGTCGGTCAGTTCGTTGACCGACATCCCGCGTTCGTTCGCCCGGTTGATGATCTTGTCGTCGACATCCGTGAAGTTTCTGACATAAGTGACGTCGTAGCCGGAATACTTGAGGTACTTGTAGATCGTGTCGAACGCGACGTAGGCGCGGGCGTGCCCGATGTGGCACCGGTCGTACACCGTCACTCCACATACGTACATCCCCACCTTGCCTTCCCGCAGGGGAACGAACTCCTGTTTGGATCTGGTAACCGTGTTAAATAGTTTCAATCCCACCGGAACCCTCCCGAATACTTGGCCATGATACGCCACGTTGAAAAATAGGGGCGCACGCGATCAAAGTCAATCTTACGTGCGTGCGCGAAGCGATTCTGCTGACAGCCCCGTGTCGTGCTGGTATATTTCCGGGCATGAAAACGCCCGACAAAGCCACGCTGGTCGCCGGTGCCATCTTCGTGATAGCTGCATCGATATTCGTCTCGACCATGGAACCAGAGCCGCCCCCGGTACAGAATCTCAACACCATGCTTCTCAAGCCGGCGCTCAGGATGACGGTAGCGATTGCGGAGCCGGGTGCCACAAGCGAGGAGCGTTCTCTGTTTCACGACACGGCCGCGACCCTTCTGGAACCTGTCGCGGGCCTGCCTCTGATGCGGGAACAGGATCATCTTGAAGGTGCTGCGGCCGCGGCTGCCGTCGGCGCGAAGCAACTGGTTCCCCTTTTCGCGGGAAATGCGGTCGAAACGGATCCCGGGGCAGGCGTGCTTGTCAAATGGGCTCTGGATCCCACGTTCGTGCCGGATCTCGATGACCTCGCCCGGTTGAGGTCGATGAACATCGACCCGGAGTACCGCGACCTGGCCGTGCTGGCGGTAATGGACGGGACCGGACTGGTTCTGGTCGAATCGCTGCTGGTGGCGCACCGCCGGACTGTTCTTGAAACCTGGTCGGCTGCTCTGCTGATCGTGTTCATGTTCCTGCTGTCCTGGGGCGTGATTGCGTGGGTTAGATGGCAGAAACCACAGCCGGCAAAGGCTCCAGGTGAGAAGCACCCCCTGGATC
This sequence comes from Myxococcota bacterium, assembly GCA_017997155.1. GTDB lineage: Bacteria > Myxococcota_A > UBA9042 > DTJE01 > DTJE01 > JAGOFO01. The sequence continues at coordinate 1,317 of JAGOFO010000229.1, read as the reverse complement.
TGGGGCTGCTGGCCGCTCCAACAGCGGTCTACATCTGGTTCATGGTTCTGTTTCTTTCGGTCAGCCTGCTTGCGCCGACGATCATCGCCAGAATTGCGCCCGACATGACCGCGCCCACGATGCTTCTGATTTCCTACCTGGTCATCGCTTCTGGCGGAATCGCCATTGCCCTGCGATACGGGGCGACCGGGGCCGAGCCTTCATGGCACCAGATTCTTGGCGTGTCGCTCCGACCCGGCACCGCCGCACCGGCCGGCGGGGCGCTGGTCGGCGGCCTGCGTGGTTACGCGATGATGTGGCCGATCGTCATAATCGCCACGATGTTAAGCGCCTTCACCGGCGACCAGGGAGCCGGCAGTGACTCCATCGAGCATCTCATCCTTGCCGGCGCCTCCTTACAGGACAAGGCGCTGCTGATTCTGTCGTCGGTGGTGCTTGCGCCGATCTTTGAGGAGCTTCTTTTCCGCGGTTTCTTCTATCGACGGCTTCGGGCGCTGATGACACCTTTCGGAGCGGCGGCCCTCAGCGGCATGGTATTCGCGGCGACCCACATGTCCGCCCCCGGATTCCTTCAGATCTGGGCCATCGGCTTCACCCTGGCACTGACATACGAACACACGGGACGACTCCGGTCGTCGATGCTGGCTCACGCAATCTGGAACCTCGAGACCCTCCTGGCAATGTTCTTCATTTACGGTTGAATCCCCCATCCAGAGCGACTCTTGTCGCACCCGGCTTGACCGCGACGATACTGAACAGTCAAGATCGTCTTTTCCATGCCAGGGAGACCGGCAGACATGGACGACCCTGCCACTGACCAGGAAAGGCCCTGGTTTCGCCACTACGAACAAGGCATCCCGACCGGATATCCCGCGATCTCCCCGCTCTTCGGAGACGACGAGGCAGGCCCCGCGCGTTCCATCTGGGAACAGTTCGAACGCACCGTCGCCGCCTGGGGTGAGCGTACGGCGCTGATATTCGAGGGCACGACCATCTCCTGGGAACAACTCGGTCGGTATGTCCGGGATTTCTCGACCTCACTCGCGGCGCTGGGCATTGGCAGGGGCGACAAGGTCGTACTGCAGCTCCCGAACATCCCGCAGATGGTGATCGCCTACTTCGCGGTCCACCGGCTTGGCGCGTGCGTGGTCATGGCAAACCCGATGTACGTGGCCCCGGAAATCCGCCATATGCTCGTCGACTCGGGGGCCGACACCATGATCACCCTCGACGGGCTGTGGATGAACCGTGTCCGTGCGATCAGGCATGCTACCGGGCTGCGCAATATCATCGTCGCGGGTATCCGGGATTTCCTGC
>JAGOFO010000228.1 GCA_017997155.1 Myxococcota bacterium | reverse complement strand
AATAACGGTGGGAATGCCCGAGCTGCCTGAGATGGTCTGCAGGTACCTGATGAAAAACATGGACTCGGCGTAGGCGAGGTGTACGGCCGGCACCTTGTCCGGAAACGACTCGGACAGTTCCGCAAGTGAAAAGAACGAATCTGTTGCCGCGGCACCGAGAAGGCTGTGCATCCTGTCGCCGATCTCCTCGGAGGACGCCAGCATCGCGAAGCCCTCGTGGAACCAGCGTGGAACGGCCAGGTCGCCAACCGCCTCGTCAAGATAATAATGCGCCAGCTCGTGAACGAAGGTATCGGAGGCCTTGAAGAACTCGTTGCCGCGAGCCGACATCACGATCAAGTCGCGCCCGATGAACGTGATTCCCGCCACCCACTCGTCGACGCGGCCACCAGAGCCGGTCATCCGGGACATCTCGTCGTCGTTGATCGCAATCCTGACCTCGATCTTCTCGTCGCCTTCCGGCCGCAGACCGACAAGACTCCTGATGTAACGTCTCTTTCCCTCGGCTATCCCGGCCAGTTTGTCCGCAAGATTGGCACCGTGTCCGTTGTGTACGAATACGAAATGTTCCGTCTCGACGCGAACGGGCCCGTCCGCCCGGGCCGCAGCCGGAAGCTGCCCCAGAAGCAGCATTGCCGACAAAAGCGCCATGACGGGAAAACGCATACCCACCTGCGGAACGAATGACTCAGCCCGGTCTCTGCCAGAAGAACGAACCCGTTGTCGAGCCGAACTCCAACAGGAAACCGAACCGGAAAACGATACGGCCGTTCTCATCAATAAGGCCGGCGGGCGGGTTTGGGAAGGGGCCGGCTGCCTTGAAAGCCCTGACGGCCTCCTCGTCGAGGAAATCGAGACCAGATTTGTGGGACACCTCGAGCTGCTGGATCTCTCCAGACTGGTTCAGGACGACGCTGACGATCGTGTATCTGTCCTTCTTGCCGAACACACTGCCGCTCGGATCGCGGGCGCGAACGACAGTGCCGGGATCCCACTCGGCACGAACGGCCGCCTTGACCGAATCGAAGAACGCCCAGAACTTGAAACTGCGGGAATTGACGAGTGTGACGTCGCCCTCGTCCTCGACACCCATGAACACGTCGTCCGATCCGCCGGCGCCGCCGTTTCCGCCGTTACCCCCTGCCCTGCCGCCGGGCCCACCCTGTGCGAGAGACCCGTCCGAGACCATCTCGTCCGCAAGACTGCGCATGTTCGAAGCCGCCCCGCGCCAGCCACCGGCTGACGAAGGCAGAAGCAGGTTCTCGAATCCCTTCAAGTCGGAAAATCTTGCCTGCTCAGGCTTGCCAGACGGGACGTCCAGCTTCTTCGCGGCATCGAACTCCATCCCGTCCAGGGCCTGATCGCCGATGTCACGCGCCTGCGGTCCTGAACCGCCATCGGCTGGTGCACCTGGGCGTCCGGGAGCGCCCGGAGCGCGACGACGGGCAACCTGTTCCTTATCCACCGAAATGTCGTACTGACTCAGGAATCTGGCGGATTCAGGACGCTTCTGGACTGCGGGCTGGGGCAGAGTGACGACCTGACCCTGTGGTTCGTCGTCATCCATTCGCGGCGGGAGGGCGCCGATCAGCGGCCCCTCATCGTCCCCGGGGGCGGCGGGCTTGTCGACCACGTTCAACCTGACCTTCTCGGTAGAGGACGGCGGCGGAGTGTCCGGCACGACCGCCCACAGTACAAACACCAGCAGAAGGTGCGCCACAACGGACAGGGCTATCCCGGCGATCACCCTTCGGGAACCGTCCCGACGCGGTGCTGGGTTCATATTCATGGCTAGCCTGCCGTCAAGGCTGCGCGGAGGCGGGGACCCTTTCCACCGCGGCAGCAAAATTCCGTACCCCGGCTGTCCTGAGCGTGTCGATGACTTCCATCACGCGGCCGTACTCGACTCCACGGTCGCCGTCGACCACTGCCTGCACGTCCGGATTCTCGCGAATGATCGGGGCAACGATCTCGGACACCCTGGCAATATCGATCTGGTCGCCGTTGAACGAAAGCTGTCCACCGGCCGAAATGCTGATCTGGATCGGTGAATCCGAAACGTCGCCGCCGTTCGCCGCCTGGGGCAGGCTGACATCGAAAGCGCCCCTGGTGATATACGTCGCGGTCACCATGAAGATGATCAACAGGACGAGCATGATGTCGACCATCGGGGTCACATTGATCTCGGTGATCATCCTGCGGTTCGAATCGGGTGCCTGCAAAACGACCTCCAGGTCTGAAGCGGTCAGGTACGGCTACTTCCTGCCGGCGGGGTTTCCAGCCGATATCTGTCCGATGCGGGTGCGAATCTGCTCTTTGATGCCGATCAGTATGCGATCCTCATCCTGAGTTCCGGCCCCGTCCTTGGCGGCAAGCACCGCGTTATAGACCTTCAGGCCCTCGTCGATGTTGCCCGTTCCGACGAGTGCGTTGCCGTACTCAAAAAGGCTGATCGCGTCCTGTCCGGCCTGGACCACCTTTGTGAGCACCTGAAGTGCCCTGTCATGACGCTTCATCCCGTTGAAGGCCATTCCGAGCTGCAGCAGTGTCTCGCGGCTTTCCTTTATCGAAACAGCTTCCTGCAGGACTTCGGAGGCCTCGACGAACTTACCTGAATTAATCAGCACCTGACCGTAAATCGAAAGCACTTCGGGGTCGCGCGGTGCCATATTGAGAGCAACAGCTACATCCCTGGCCGCGCCATCCTTATCTCCCGAATTGACCTCGAACGCCGACAATGCCTTAAGCCAGTTCAGGTTCCTGACCTTGCCCGACGCCTTGCGAACAAGCTCGATGCCCTTCTGCACTTCGCCCGCGGACAGGAAATAATCACCTGCCATGCCCTGCAGACGGTAGTCATCCGGCCTGACCGCGAGGGCCGCGTCGAACTCAGCGGCGACACTCGACTCGAACTCCGGGACGTGCTGGTAAAGGATCGCCTTGGCAAAATGAACGGCTCCGCTGGAGGAATCGGCGCCAATCTCATTCAGCATGTTGATCGCGTCGGTGACCAGTCCCTCGCGGAACTTAATCAGGGCGGCGACGACCTGCGTGTTTGCTGCTTCCTCCGGGAACGCGGCCTTGACGATCGAGACTTCGCCGCGCATCTCCGCAATGTTGACCGAGTCAATCAATGGCGGATTGAAGGCGAGCGACAAGATCCTGGCCCTGGACTGCCTGTTCCGAAACGACAGATCCGACGGATTCAGGCTGGTCGCCACCATATATTCCGTCAGGGCATCATCGTAAAGACCGGCCGCTAAAGCGGCATCGCCAGCGGCGACATGCACAGCGGCCGCATCGGCCCTCTTCTGCCTGTCGTTAACCGAAACGCGCCACCCCTTTGCGACCGGCAGCATCAAAACAAACAGTGCGACCAACGTAACAGCGATCACTACGGTGGCCGAAGCTACTACTGTCCTTTTTATCTGGGCACAACGCTCACTGTCGTTCTCACATTCCCCGGACATCTGAACCCCCTTTGATTTTTCGAAACAACGCGCCGGTATTATCGTTCATTACAGGAAATTACTAAAGTACGACGGAGGCTGACGTAACTACGCGCCCACGTGGTTG
>JAGOFO010000227.1 GCA_017997155.1 Myxococcota bacterium | reverse complement strand
ATTCCTTGGCCGCCGGGTTCATGCCAAGCGAGGAGTCGTTGCAATCGCCCGGCTTGGTCGAGTATCCGAGCGGGGCCTCGTCGCCACAGACGCAATGCTCGATGCCGATTCCCCATCCGTCCTGATCGTTGTCGACATAGTACGACTTGCATCCGACCGAGCCCGGATTGTCCGTGACACCGTCGCAGTCGTCATCGACCTTGTTGCATGCCTCGACCGCCGGATTGCGCGCGTCGCACGGGGTCAGGCCGCTTTCGAGACACTCGCGGACGCCGGTGCAGACCCCGTTCGCGTTCGAAACGAAACATGTGGTGCTGGCTCCGGCCAGTATCGATGCGTCGGAGCAGGAGCACTCGCCGGTTTCGGGGACGCACTGATTCACCGTTTCACCGCCGATCACCGAGACCTGCTCGCAGGTGAAACCGCTCGGGCAGGGCGCATCGCCGGCCTCGCCGCACGAAGCTCCGCAGAAGTTGCCGGACGAACCATGAACAACGCAGCGATCCTTCGACAGATTCATGTTGGACGAGCAGTCATCGTTCTTGTCACAGGGGCGGCAGAGGAATACGCCGGTCGGGACGCAGATGTAAATCGGATCGCCGCCGGATGCGACGGCCCTGCATTTCCAGCTGTCCGGGCAATCGCCCTCTTCGTAGCAGCCCTTGGTGCAGATGCTGCCCTCGGCGGACTGGACGCAGTAACCAATAAAACACTCGGTGTTCTGGACGCACGGCCAGCCGTAGGCCCCCGGAATAATCCCGGTGTCCTCCTCGCCGATGTCCACGCCCGTGTCGACGAAAACGTCATCACCCTCGATTGTGTCCCGGCCCTCGTCAGAGCCCGTGTCCTGGTACCCGTAGTCGACGGTGATCACCACGTCGACCCTGACATCCGGGATGCCCTCGTCGGGCTGTCCCAGATCACCGGGCTCTTCAGTACCGCCGCAGGAAACCGCAAGAAAACCAGCCAGAAACGGTAGCCATATCGGCCGCTTCATCGGTCGACCTCCAGCCGCTAAAACGGCTAAATCACTTCGACAAGCACCACCGTGATGTTGTCCCGTCCACCCTTGGTATTGGCCCTGGATACAAGCTCGTTGCAGCAACGATCAAGATCCGACTTGAACTCAAGGACGGTGTCGAGGATCTCGTCATCGTCAAGCTCGCCTGAAAGACCATCACAACAGAGAAGGAAACAATCGCCGGGCCTTGTCTGCTCAAGGCGGGTATCCACGACAACCGTCTCCTTCATCCCAAGTGCACGAACTATAATATTTTTGTATGGAAAATTCTTGATCTCCTCGTCGGAAATCCTGGCAAGCTGCTTGTACTGTTCCAGCAACGAATGATCCGTGGTCATCTGCGCAATGGCGCGATCCCTGATCCGATAACACCGGGAATCACCGACATGGGCGATCGAGGCGACGTCACCTTCCAGATGAACCGCCACGCACGTCGTGCCCATTCCTTTCTTCTCGGCGGACGTGGACGCCATCTCAAAGACCTTGAAATTCGCCCACTTGATACCGGACGCGAGCCTGTTTTCGGGCATCGAGAGCCTGGTGTCCGGCTTATAGGGCCACGTTGCGTCACCGGATGCGGTGGAATGCTTGAAGAAAAAGGCGATTTCATCGATCGCGATCTGCGAAGCGACCTCGCCGCAGGCATGGCCGCCCATGCCATCACACACAACGAAGACCTTGTTTTCCGGCATCAAAGACAGGTTGTCTTCATTATGATCCCGTTTGCGGCCCACGTCGGTCAGGCCGGCATAACGCAATTCCATCAGGGTCCTCCGGAAACCTGTAACCCCATAATGGTAACATTCCTTCATTGTTGTGAGCAACGCAATACAACTCCGATTTTTCCGCCTGCCAGCGTTAACCTTTCCACCCGGTTATCACGACGCCTCTGGCGTGTCCGGCGACAGTGCCTATAATTCCGGGAGCGGCCGGAGGACCTCATGAGCAGTGATCAGATAGTCGTCACGGGAGCCAGGGAACACAACCTGAAGAACGTGAACGTATCAATCCCCAAGATGAAGCTTGTCGTCTTTTCCGGCGTGAGCGGCTCGGGCAAGACGTCCCTTGCGTTCGACACCGTGTTCGCCGAAGGCCAGAGAAGATACATCGAATCCCTGTCGTCTTACGCCAGGCTTTTTCTCGGCCAGATGGACAAACCTCGCTACGACGCCATCAGCGGTCTGACGCCAACCATCGCCATCGAACAGAAAAGCGCATCCGCGAACCCCCGCTCGACCGTGGGAACCATCACCGAGATCCACGATTATCTCAGGGTGCTTTTCGCGCGAACCGGTGTTCAGCACTGTCACATCTGCGGCAGGGTCGTGTCCAGACAGGAACCGGCGCAGATTCTCAGGGACATCGTCTCGATGGCCTCAACGGGTGACGGCAGGATCACGATAATGGCCCCGCTGGTGCGCGACCGGAAGGGCGAATTCCGGGAGATGTTCAAATCACTTGAGGCCGAGGGATTCGTCAGGGTCAGGGTCGACGGCGCGACGATGAGAATCGAGGAGGTTCCCGCGCTCGACAAGAATCGGAAGCACAATATCGACGTGGTGGTGGACCGGGCGGTCGTCAGGGACGGGACGTCGGCGCGCCTGACGGACTCGATCGAAACGGCGCTGAAAGCAGGCAGGGGTCGCGTTATCGCTTTGCCAACCGAAGGTCCGGAACGGATCTTCTCAGAACACCTCGCGTGCGAGGAATGCGGCGTCTCCTTTCCGGATCTCTCGCCGCAGCTTTTCTCGTTCAACAATCCCACCGGCGCGTGTCCTTCCTGCAACGGACTCGGCACGTCGCTTACTATCGACATCTCCAAGGTGGTTCCCGACCCGACCCTGTCCATCGCGGATGGCGCCGTCGAGCCGTGGGGCACCGCCCTTGAGGACAACGGACTCACCGCGGAAATCATCCAGGGTCTGGCACGACACCACAAGATCGACCTCGACGCGCCGTTCAAGGACCTGCCGCAACAGCATCGGGACCTGATTCTCTACGGAGACACCGGTCGCATCCCCGTCGAATGGAAGTCCAGAAGCTTTAACGGTTCCTACGCCGTTCGCTTCGAGGGCGTGGCCAACGTGCTCCTGCGGCGTCTGCGCGAGACGCAGTCAGACGACATGCGCACCTATTACCAGAAATTCCTGACAGACAGTCCGTGCGAGGAATGCGACGGACAGCGCCTCCGAAAGGAGGCCCTGGCTGTAACCGTCGGCGGACGGGGTATCGCGGAGCTGTCCGCCATGCCGATTGACCGTCTTATCAGCGTGCTGAAAGAAGTCCGCCCCGCCGACGCCCTGTCCGGCGTGTACAACGATCTCACCCGCGAGATCCTGTCCCGCCTGGGCCTGCTGGCCAACCTCGGCCTCGGGTATCTGGATCTTGCACGCGGTGGCGCCACGCTGTCCGGCGGAGAGGCGCAGCGCATCCGTCTGGCCAGTCAGCTCGGCAGCGAACTGACCGGCGTCACTTATATTCTGGATGAACCGTCCATAGGCCTTCATCCGAGGGACAACGGACGCCTGATCGAGACCCTCCGCCGCCTGCGTGACCTCGGAA
>JAGOFO010000226.1 GCA_017997155.1 Myxococcota bacterium | reverse complement strand
GTACAGGATTGGATGCAGCCCCTCGTCGCGAAGACCGGCGACGGCTGAAACGCAGCAGGTGTCAAACTCAAGGCCCTGGCCGATCCGGTTCGGGCCGCTTCCGAGGATTATAACCGCCTTGTCGCCAAGACCGGACCCTTCGCTGACCGTGCCGTGGGCGCTGTAGAAATAGGGAGAGGCTGCCTCGAACTCGCCCGCACAGGTGTCAACTCCCCTGAATCCCGGCTCAAATCTTTCCCGGCCGCACCCACCCAGGTTGATTTTTTCGGGCTGTTTTGACCCACCCAGGTTGATTTTTTCGGGGGCGATGGCGGCCTGGATTTCGGCGTCGCCGAGGCCGTGTGACTTGGCCAGAGAGTAGAGGGAGGCCGGCAGGACACCATTCCTGAAGCTGGCGACCCTGGTCATCGTTCCGACCATCAATCTGACCTGCGACAGGAACCACGGATCCCAGCCCGTGACACGGGACAGGGCCGTTCGTGGCCATCCGCGCCTGAGAGCCTCCGCGATCAACAGCAGGCGGTCGGGCGAAGTGTCGGTCAGGCGGGAGGCAAGTTCTTCGTCGGGCATCGACTCGAACAGGCCGAGAAGGCGCGGTCGACCCTTCTCGATACTGCGGATGGCTTTTCCAAGCGCCTCGGTGAAGGTTCTACCCAACGCCATGGCCTCGCCGATCGACTGCATCCTTGTCGTGAGGCGCTGGTTCAGTCCCGGGAATTTCTCGAAGGCCCAACGCGGAATCTTTACGCAGACGTAGTCCAGGGATGGCTCGAAGGCGGCCACGGTCGTCCTGGTGATACGGTTCGGCAGCTCCTCCAGCGTGTATCCGATCGCCAGCAGGGTCGCCACCCTCGCGATCGGGTAACCGGTCGCCTTGGACGCCAGGGCCGACGATCGGCTGACCCGTGGATTCATTTCGACCACGATCAGTCGACCGGTCTCGGGATGAAGCGCGAATTGAACATTGGACCCGCCGCATTCCACGCCGATCCGCCTAAGGATCTTCAGGGACCAGTCCCGCAGGGTCTGGATTTCCTTGTCGGTCAGTGTCTGTGCCGGCGCGACTGTGACGGAGTCTCCGGTGTGGACGCCCATGGGATCGACATTCTCGATCGAGCAGACCATGATGCCGTTGTCGGCCTTGTCCCGGATGACCTCAAGCTCGAACTCCTTCCATCCGATCAGTGACTCCTCGATCTGGATCGAGCCGACTGGACTGGCCCTGAGGCCCGCCTCGATGATGGCGCCAGCCTCTTCCAATGTTTCCGCGATGCCGCCGCCTTCGCCGCCAAGTGTGAATGACGGTCTGAGGATGACAGGCAGACCTATCTCGTGGACAGCCTTAAGCCCCTCTTCAAGCGACCTGGCCAGATATCCGCGCGAGCAGGGCAGTCCAATGGACTCCATGGCCTTCCTGAACTCCTCGCGATCCTCGGCCAGACGTATCGACTCGATCCCGGCTCCCAGCAGTCTGACGTTGAACTCCGACCAGAGTCCGCGTTCGTGGCATTCGATTGCCAGGTTCAGAGCGGTCTGGCCCCCCAGCGTCGTCAGGACCCCATCCACGTTCTCGCGTTCAAGGATCCTGCGCACCACCCATGGGCGCAGCGGCTCGATGTAGGTCGCGTCGGCCGTGTCGACCTCGGTCATCACCGTCGCCGGGTTGGGGTTGAGCAGAACGACCCTGATGCCTTCTTCCTTAAGCGCCCGAACCGCCTGAACGCCGGAGTAGTCGAACTCGCACGCCTGTCCGATGACGATTGGGCCTGAACCCAGCACCAACACTGTCTTGAGTGAGGGGTCTTTCGGCATCAGATGTTGCCTCCGTTAGTGCAGCGTCCATCGCTTGTCCGGGCGTTTCGAGGTTTCTCAGCGTCGCGTCGGGTCTCCATCGACTCCATGAACCGGTCGAAAAGGACAAGCGCGTCGCGTGGACCGGGACTGGCCTCGGGGTGAAACTGTACCGAGAACACAGGGCGATCCCGCAGCCTCAGACCCTCGATCGTCCGGTCATGAAGGGACAGATGAGTGACCTCAAGGCAGTCCGGCAGGCCATCTGGATTGACGGCGAAGCCATGATTCTGGCTGGTGATCCAGACTCGCCCGGTTTTGACTTCCTGAACCGGATGGTTTGTGCCACGGTGGCCGAAAGCCAGTTTCATGGTTCGAGCGCCAAGCGCGAGCGCCAGAATCTGGTGTCCCAGACAGATCCCGAATATCGGAAGATCCGGCTCGCGAAGAAGCCGGGAGACTGTGGAAATCCCGGCCAGGACCATTGCGGGGTTTCCGGGGCCGTTAGACAGGAACACTCCGTCCGGATTAGAGTCGAGTATTTCCCGCGCGTCGGTTCCCGAAGGGAATACCGTCACCTGACAGCCACGCCAGGCCAGATTCCGCACGATGTTGCGTTTCATGCCGAAATCGATCGCCGCAACCCGAAGCCGTCGACTACAGCAGCGAACGGGCATGGGAGGTGTCTCCTCGGGCGTCAGGTCGAATGGTTCCGGCGCATCCACGGTTACCTGTCTGGTCAGGTCGATGTGGTCGATTCCTTCAAAGGATGCCAGCCTGTCCGCAATCTGATCCGCCGGAGAGCCATCGGTGACGATCGCGGCCTTCATCGTGCCCCGGGAGCGGAGGTGCAGAACCAGCGCCCTGGTGTCGACCCCTTCAAGTCCCGGAACCCCGTTCGCCCGCAGCATATCCTGCAATGTTCCGCGCGCGCGCCAGTTGCTGTGGAGTCTGCTGTAACTGGTCACGACGAAGCCGGCCAGGTGCAGCCTTCGGCTTTCGATGTCTTCGGGATTGACACCGTAGTTGCCGACATGCGGAACCGTCAGCGCCAGGATTTGACCGCAGTAGGATGGGTCCGACAGAGCCTCCTGGTAGCCGGCCATGCCGGTCGAGAAGACCGCCTCGCCCAGCCGTACGCCGCGCCATCCGAACGGAAAGCCCGGGAACACAGTGCCGTCTTCGAGCAATATGTATCCAGTCCTGTTCCAGGGCAGCGGCGACGGGCATGAGTGGATAAACGTTTCCAAATCCAGCTCCTTTCCCTGATGTCGGCGAGGGTCGTAACTGGGCGGAATTGTCGGGGAGCTTGCGTGGATGTCAATGCGGAAATTGAGGAATTGAACAGTAATTGTTCGAAGATGATCCGGGAACCGGTTCTCTGCGGGGCAACATCATCGAGTCACTCGACAGGCGTGGCGGAACACTGCACCGGCAGCTGGACCTGGCACAACTCACTTTCAGGCAGTGGCACGCCAGCCAGACGATCGCGAATCCACTGGAACTGTTCGGGAAGTGACCAGAGCGCGGCCTGTGAGTGCCCCGCGCCGACACACTCCAGGTAATCGAGTCGATAACCCATGCCACACAGGGTTTCGAAGTCGGGCCGCTGCGACGCCGTATCGACCAGGTCGTCGATCTCCCCGTAAACCATCAGGGTCGGCGTGAATCGCGAAGGCTGCACCGAGGTGGTTGAAAGGGCGTTTTCGCGATAGAAGCAGTCCCAGGGGGCGATAGCCTGCCAGTTGTCGTCGGAAGCCGCATCGATGGCGGTTTGCGTGAAAAGCTGGTTCAGGGTGAGTGCGTTGATGTCCA
>JAGOFO010000225.1 GCA_017997155.1 Myxococcota bacterium | reverse complement strand
GGCGAATGACAATTCGCCCTTCCCGGACGGCGAATGTGATTCGCCGCTACAGGGACAGGGAACGGTTTCCGGCGTAGGGGCGAATGACAATTCGCCCTTCCCGGACGGCGAATGTGATTCGCCGCTACGAGGACATGATCCTGACGCCGGCTGGAACGGCCGGTCGTGGAAACCGCGGGGAGGTGACGGAATCTAATGAAAGCTGCGGGAGATCGCCTGTACCGGGATGTCCAGCGGGCGAAAGCGGTCGGCAAGAAGACTGACCACGCCGTCCCTGTTCTGAACGACACCGGAGAAAACAAGAAAACGGCAGGTGGATAGAAGAACACGGCTTTTAGCGAACACATCGGGGCGCACGGCAACTGCGGCGTGGCCCGTTTCGTCCTCGATGGTGGCGAAATAGAAGCCCCGTGCCGTTGGCGGCCGCTGGCGGACGATTACCATCCCGGCAACCGAAGCGCGCGCGCCGTCGGGCATCGAGGCGAGGTCACGGGCCGTCAGGACGGATAGTTCTGTCCGGGCGAAGGCCATCGGGTGCCGGCCAACGGTCAGGCCCGTCGTACGGAAATCATCAAGCATGTCATCAAAACAGGTCTGTCTGCCCGGCAGCGTTTTGACCTGCGACTGGTCGGGACATTGCGCGGACGCGTCGTCCGGTGTCGCCATTGAATCCGGTTCATAGTCATCCGACTGACTGGAACGGTGCAGCAGCCTGGCGGTGGAGTCGAAGGCCATCGCCTGCCATACGGCATCGCGACGGTTGTCCGTGCCTGGCGCGGCACCAGCATCAGCCAGCAGGAGCAGTTCGGCCCGACCGAGCCCGGTGCGTTCGCCGACAGCCGTTATGTCAGCGTACGGACCGTTCAAATCGCGTTCCCTGACTATGCGAAGAGCAGCCGACTGGCCCAGACCGTTGATGTATCGCATTCCAAGCCGTACGGCTGGACCTGTATCCGCAGAAACATCCGATTCGTTGCCCTGGTCGTCTGTCAATGTGCATAACCATTCGGATTTGTTTATGTTGATGGGAAGGATGCGTACGCCATGACGGCGCGCGTCCTGTACAAGCGTACAGGGGGAATAGAACCCCATGGGCCAGCAGTTCAGCAGCGCCGTGACGAACGCGGCCTGGTGATGACACTTCAGCCATGCGCTGGCGTAAGCGATAAGCGCGAACGATGCGGCGTGACTTTCCGGAAAGCCGTACAACGCGAACGAAATGATCGATTTGACGATTTGATCCCGGGCCGGTCTGTCGATTCCGTTTGCCGCCATGCCGGTGTGCATCCGTTCCACCAGGCGATCCATCGCGCGGCGTGATCGACGCGACCCCATCGCGCGACGCAGTTCCTCGGCCTCGCCCGCCGTGAAGCCGGCAGCGGCCATAACCATCCGCATGAGCTGTTCCTGAAACAGGGGTATGCCCAGGGTGCGTTTCAGTATTGGTTCCAGGCAGGGTGCCGAGTAGGTGACCTTTTCACGGCCGGTCCGCCTGTTCAGGTATGGATGAACCATCTTCCCGACGATAGGGCCGGGCCTGATGATGGCGACTTCGACCACCAGATCGTAAAAGCACCTGGGACGCATCCTGGGAAGTGTCGCCATCTGCGCCCGCGACTCGATCTGGAAGACGCCAACCGTGTCTGCCCTGCCGAGCATGTCCCACACGGTCTGGTCGTCCTGCGGAAGATGGGCCAGGTCCACCCGCACGCCCTGGTGCTGTTCAACCAGGTCGAGCGTCTGCGAGATCGCGGCCAGCATGCCCAGCCCGAGAAGGTCGACTTTTATGATGCGCATGTCGGCTATGTCGTCCTTGTCCCACTGGATGATGAAGCGGTTTGGCATTGCGGCCGGTTGAATCGGCACGACCCGGTCCAGCCTGGTTCCCGAGATCACCAGCCCCCCGTTGTGCTGGCCTATGTGACGCGGTAAATCCTGGATCTCGTGCCACACGTCGACAAAATGCGCGACCCGTGTGTCGTTCGGATCCAGCCCGGCATCGTTCAGGTGCCGGGACATGTTGTCGTCGCTGTCATGGAAATCGTAGTGCCTGATCAGGCGGCACAGCCTGGCGAGGCGTTCGGGGTCGAGCCCAAGCGCTGAACCGACTTGTCTGGCCGCGTTCCGGCCACGGAAGGTGATGGTCGCGCAGGTCATTCCGACATGTTGATGCCCGTACTTTTCGTAGACGTGCTGGATGACCGTCTCGCGCTGGTCGCCGGATGGCAGATCGAGATCGATGTCAGGCCACTCGCCGCGTTCCTCGGACAGAAAACGCTCGAACAGCAGGCCCATCGCAATCGGATCGACCGCCGTGATCCCGAGTGCGTAGCAGACTGCCGAGTTGGCCGCCGAACCACGACCCTGGGCCAGAATGCCGTTGTCCCTGCAGAATCGGGAGATGTCGTTGACCAACAGAAAATAACCCGCCAGTTCCAGTCGGCCGATTATTTCAAGTTCATGAGATATCTGGCGGGTCACCGCCGGTGTCGGATCGCCATAGCGCCAGCGCACGCCTTCGCCTACCAGTTGTCGCAGCAGTTCGATGCCGCTCTGGCCGGGAGCTGTCGGGTATTCCGGGAATCTGTACCCGGTGTCGTGAAGGTCGAATGTCAGTGATTCCGCAAGCGCGGCTGTCCGCTGGATGATACCGGGCAGATCAGCGAAACAGCGGCGCATCTGGTCGGGATGACGCAGGAAGCGTCGGTGGTTTCCAGGCAGCACGTTGCCTGCCGAATCAAGCGTCGTGTGGGATCCGATCGCGAGAAGCACATCCATGACCCGGCTGCGATCCGCTGTGGCGTAACGCACGTCGTTCGTCGCGATCATGCCGATCCCTGCGGCTTCCCCAAGATCCATCAGATAGCGGTTGGCCCTTTCCTGGGCCGGCGAACCGTGCCGCTGAAGATCGATGAATGTGTTTTCGGTACCGAAGATCCCGATCAGCTTGTCGAGAACCTGTCTGCCGGCATCCCGTCCACCCGCGTTCGCGGCATTGAGGATCGGACCATCGCCTCCGCCAGCGATGGCGACCAGTCCGTTGGCGTAGCGTTCAAGCATCGTCAGGTCGGCCAGAGCTTGTCCTTGGTCCAGGCCAGAATGGGTGGCGGTGATCAACTCGCACAGATTCTGCCATCCAGCGCGATCGCGGCACAGAAGAAGCAACTCGGGAGATCGCGAGTCCGCAGACCGTTGGATCCGCACGCGGCCGTCGCACGTGGCGTCGTCCCCTTGAATATCTGTCCCGCCCGCTTCATGTGTGGAACCTGTCTGGATTTTGATCCGCGCGCCGCAGATCGGCCTGATACCGGACTGGCGGCAGGCCTTGACGAAGCGTGGAATGCCATAGACCCCGTCCGCGTCGGCCAGCGCCATGGCGCCCAGACCCAAGCCGGCCGCCGTCTCGACCAGGTCCTCGGGATTCGAGGCGGCCCGCAGGAAAGAATAGGCGCTGGAAGCGCGCAATTCCACGTAGTCGTTGAGCATATGGATACCATTATCCCGTCATGCGGTACATTTGTTCAGTCCCAGATTCCTTCGATGGTCCACTGGTCCGAAAGAAGGTCGTGCCATAGTCGGAATACACCCCGACCAGCGATCTCGACGTCGTAGAAGGCCCCGGCGCGTGGCTGGTCCGTCC
>JAGOFO010000224.1 GCA_017997155.1 Myxococcota bacterium | reverse complement strand
GTTCCGGCGGCCTGACACGCCTGTCTGCATTTGAACGCCATATCGGTGCCGGCCTTGCACAGACCGGACTCGCACTGGTCGTTGCCGGTGCATGCGTCGCCGACCTTCAGATCCTGAACCGGCTTCTTGAAACATCCGCCATATGAGCCTTTCAGCCAGCAGTACTCGTCCGAAGCGCAGCCCGAATCGGTATAGCACTTTTTGCGGCAGGTTCGCGTTTCGTCCAACGCCGTGAAGCAGAGTTTGCTGTCACAGTCGCTGTTCAACGTGCACCTGGCTCCAATAGTGCCGCTTACCTGCCCCTGCATGCAGAACTGCCCGTTGCCGGTGTCCTCGCAGTGATAACCCGACGCACACGTGTCGTTTCCGACGTTGCACACCTTGGTGCAGCGGTCATATCCGTCCCCCAGATCCATGCAGTACCCGCCATTGCACTGGATGCCGCTGGTGCAGAAAACGCCCAGCAGCGAGGCGCCGGGCGAACTGCCGTAAACGCCCATGCAATAGCCGCCGCTGCACTTCAGGCGGCCGCCGGTGAAGTTCTTGTAGTCGTACACCTCGTTCCCGTTGTCGTCACGGGAAACCATCCTGGGGCACTCCGAGTCGCGCGTGCACTTGTAGAACCCCTTGTTTCCCGCGTAATAATCAGGATCCGGGTACAGGAAGCACGCGCCCCTCTTGTCGTCGTCCTCCAGGCTGTCGGAATAGCCGTACGGGGAGATGTACGGCGCCATGGTCGGCTGATTCGGGTCGTCCCAACTGCCCCTCTCCGCGTCTTCCAGCCAGGAATGCTGCTGGCCGAAAAAGTGTCCGATCTCGTGAACCGACACGCCGGTGAAGCTGATGTCGTCCCAGTCGGACATTCTGGACGCGTCCTCGACCCACTTCCCGCGATAGTTGCAGTTGTTGAAAGCGATGTCCGCCTCGGTGATCTGCCCCGTGGAGTAATCCTGCATCGGCAGGGTCACACCCAGCGCCGACTCGCCGAACTGCCACTTCTGGCACTCGGTCGAACCCGACACCCAGACCAGTTCATTCTTGCCGTTTTCCTTCATAGTGATCGGCAGCACGTCCTGGCTGGACGAGTTGCCCAGCATCGTAAAGGTCAATGCACTGCAATCGATGTCCTGCCACGCCTTGAAAGTGGCCTTCATGATGTTCTGGGACTCGGTCGCGGTTATGCCGGACCCGTCGACGGCACGGCTGTCGATGTAGTAGGTGAGATCCGACACCGGCCAGCGGGACACGTACTTGAACGAATAATCGAAGTAGGGATTCTGGATTGAAAAGGCCAGGGTCTGCATCGGCAAGCTCAACGCGACAACGGTCAGGATCCCGGTCAGGATGCGGCGCGCTTTCATCTGGCACCCCCTTCCTGTCCGGACACGACCGACGGTTCATCGACTTCGCATTCCAGCCCCGTTTTGATCAACGCCTCCAGTTCGTCCAGCGTCATCACGTCGGACTCCGCGGCGGCCTCCCGCGTCAACGACCTGTCGCGGGCCACGCGCGTCAGATCAACGGCCTCGCGCCAAACCAGCCGCCGGCCGTTCGCGTCCTCGTTGACCACATACTTGCCGTTCTTCAGCCCCGAAGGGATCCAGCCGCCTGGAGTCCTTTCAAGGAACAGCACTACCTCTTCGCCTTCGATGAACGACGGCATCCCCGGGATGAACATCGCCTTGCCATCCCTGACGCCGCCCGGGACCATGAACCTGATGGTCGGCCCGCTGGCGAATCCCTTGTAGACACGATCCACGGCCACCGTCACCCTGGTTGCCAGCGGATATCCGGGCGCACTCCGGTTGGGCTCGACCGAGACGACAACGCCGGACAGCACCAGCCCCGAAACGCCGGTCATCTCGGGAACTGATCGATTCAGCACCGTTGTCGCCGAAACGGGCAACGACATCATAACGGTGACAAACAGCACGGCCAGCGACGCACGACTGGTCGGGGCCAGGCGCGTTTTACTGATCGAATGGATCGAACGGAACTCAAAAGACGGTCGCAAGACGGCCTCCGCAGAGGAAACAACCGGCAAATCATAGAGGACGCGATACCAAATTCAAGCCAATTCGGACAAGCATTCGACAGCAAAAACGAAATGACGCGCATTTGGCGAATAATGATCATCGCGCGCGTAAACGCATTATCATTGGCTTCAGGCGAAGCGCCATAACCTGGAAGGTCACCATGCCGGGCACCGACACGAGACTTGACGAACTTGCCTCCGCCACGCTCGAACGTATGCAGGACGCCGTTGTTCACGCTGGCGATTACCTCAGACGTGAAGCTGCCCGCATAGCCGCCCTGGCTGGAACGGACGCGGCCGACGAGAATCCCCACACGAACCTGGACATCGAGGTCGACGAGATCCTTCAGGACAGTCTTTTTCAGGCGTTTCCCACTGACGCGCTCTGGGTCTCCGAGGAACGGATGCCCCCGCCCGGCCGGGCAGACGCCAGGTTCTGTTTCATCGTTGACCCGATCGACGGCACCCGCAACGTGCTGCACGGCCGCCCAGAGGCGTGCGTCAGTGTGGCGCTTTACGAACGGGGCCCCGGCGTCGTCTGGGGGTGCATCTACAATCCGTTCTCGGGCGAGCTCTTCACGGCGCTGGCCGGCCGGGGCGCCTTCCGCAACGGCCACCGCATCCATGTGTCCGCCAACGGAGACCCCGGCAACGCGCTTTACCTGGTCTCGATCCACGAAAGTGTCAAAGGAATGCTCGACCGCGTGAAATCCGAAATCATGGTCAGGCCGGTTGGCTCGATCGCCTACAAAATGTGCCTTGTCTCGTGCGGGGAAGGCGATGCGACCTTCACGGTCAACCCCAGGCACGACTGGGATATCGCCGCCGGCATGCTGCTGGTCGAAGAGGCCGGTGGCGAGGTTTCCGACTCGCGGGGTGGAAGCATCTTCATCAACTCGCGGACACTGAAGGTTGACGGCGTGGTCGTCACCAACGGCCTGATCCACGCGAACACGGTGTCCGTATGCCGGACCCTGCGCGAGCAGATAGCGGCCGACAGCAATCCACTGGTCTGAGCCGAATCCCCGGATACACGTGGTGCTCAGAATCGATTCATGGCTTGATTCCGCGGGTTTC
This sequence comes from Myxococcota bacterium, assembly GCA_017997155.1. GTDB lineage: Bacteria > Myxococcota_A > UBA9042 > DTJE01 > DTJE01 > JAGOFO01. The sequence goes on along the minus strand of JAGOFO010000224.1, from coordinate 535 downwards.
GGAACGCGTCAGTTCTTGAACTGGATGATGATGTCATCAGGGCGGGCCAGTTCAAGCACCTGCCAGATGATGCTCTCGCGAACCTCGACATCGTTGCTGCGCAGCGCGAGCTGATCGACTTCCAGACTGGTCACGTCGTCCAGCAGCCGGTCGGTCCTCTTCTGAAGGGCTGCATGCTCCTCCAGAAGCGCCTGATATTCCTCGTCCTCACCGGTCATCGCGCTGGCGCAGTACATCCCTGCGGCCGCGACCGACCCCAACGAGAACAACACGACAGTGACGATGTGCTTCAACCACATGGTGCGGCTTGAATATCACCGCTGATCGTCGGATGCCAAGAAAATGACTACACTTTTTTAACGGATTCCTCACAATCCGCCAATCACCCCACTTGACCCCCGGAAAACTGATTTTTGGCTTGACAGAAAGCGCCCTCCCGCACGTAATTCCGTCCGGTTCCTTTGAGCGTGATTTTGAACCTTGTCCCTGTACTTCTTGCTTACGGCCGCGACGTGCATGCCGGATGATTCTGGTT
>JAGOFO010000223.1 GCA_017997155.1 Myxococcota bacterium | reverse complement strand
GTTCTGTACCAGGAACAGGTCATGCTGATCGCGGCCCGCCTGGGCGGTTTCAGCCTGGGACAGGCGGACATTCTGCGCAAGGGCATGGGCAAGAAAGACGCTGCCGCCATCGCCAAACAGAAACAGCCGTTCATCGACGGCTGCATCGGCAACGGCATCCCGCGCGATGTCTCGACGGAACTTTTCGACAAACTGGCCAAATTCGCCGAGTACGGCTTCAACAAGAGTCACAGCGTCGCGTACGCATACATCTCCTATCAGATGGCGTACATGAAGACGCACTACCCGGTTGAGTTCATCTGCGCGGTCCTGTACGCGAAGAAGTCCCAGCAGGACGACGTGATGCGTTTCATACACGAAGCGCACGAGATGGGCATCAAGGTTCTTCCACCTGACGTGAACACGTCCGGGTCTGACTTCTCTGTCGAGGACATCACCAGACCAGATGGAACGACCGAGGCCGCCATCCGCTTCGGCATGACCGCGGTCAAGGGCGTGGGCGACTCGGCAATTGAACTGGTCATCCAGGCCAGACAGGAAGGTCCGTTCACCAGTGTCGAGAACTTCCTTTCGCGCATCGACACCAGGAAGGTGAACAGGCGCGTCATCGAAAGCCTTATCAAGTCCGGAGCCTTCGACGGGTTTGGACACACGCGGCGCGCGCTCTTCGAAGGGCTCGCCACGCTTATCGACTCTGCATCCAGGCGTCGCGAGGATCGCGAGGCCGGCCAGTTCGGCCTGTTCGAGGACATCGACTCGTCGGAGTCCGTTGACCAGGGACCGCCGCCCCTGGACGAGTGGCCCTCACGTGAAATGCTGGCGTATGAACGCGACGCCCTCGGATACTACGTCACCGGGCATCCGATCGATTCGTACCGGGATGACTTGACCAACTTCGACGTGGTCCAGGTGATGAACCTCGACGAGGAAATGAAGGGACAGTCGGTCCTGATGGCCGGCATGGTTCTGGGCGTGACCGAGAAGCTTTCGAAGAAGGGTGAACGGATGGCGTTCGTGACCCTGGACGACGGAACCGGCCTGATCGAATGCGCGATTTACGCTCGCGTCATCGATCGCTGGGACAAGGTGAAGGGCGTCTCCGAACCGCTGCTGGTGAACGGCAGAATCGCCGTCGACAAAAACCAGGACACCGAAGAAGTGAAGTACCGCATCCTGGCCGACGCGCTTCAGCCGATCACCGAGGCCAGAAGGCGCCTTGCACGGGCGGTGGTCGTCAGGATCGACACCCGCAGGGCGCTGGCAGATCTGTGCGATTCCATCCTGTCCGTTGCCCAGGCAAACCCGGGCCCCACGCCAATCGAATTTCACCTGTATGTTCGTGGCGTCGGCATGATGAGGCTGCGCGGCAGTTCGCTGCGGGCCTCGATCGACCCGTCCGACGACGTCATCACCGCCCTGCGCGGACTGCTGTTGAAAGGAAACTGTGGATGGGGCGAAAACCCGGTCGAGGTTCAGTAGGAATCACGTTCCAGCATGCGCTGGACCTCGATCGCCTCGCTTGACTTTCGATCCGGGACGTAACGCAGGTAAGCCTTGAACGAGTCGCGTGCAAGAGTCTCAAGACCGCGATCGCGGTAGATCATCCCCAGCAGACGGTGGGCCTCGGGGAACCTGGACGGGTTGCGCTTGACCGACGCTACCAGATAGTCGATCGAACGGCCCTGCTCTCCCTGGCGCAGGTAAACACGGCCCAGGAAGTAGTTCGCGTCGGGATTCTGCGCGTCGCCCTCAATCACCTGCTTGAAATACGGAACCGAGTCGTCATAACGGCCCATCTCGTAAAGGGATTTCCCGAACTCGACCATGATGTCGCGCCTTGAGGGAGCCAGCGACAGGGCGTCCTGGAAGTCCTTCATCGCCTGCGGATATTTCTCGCGCCCGAAGTGGATCCTGCCACGCAGCAGATAGACCTCGGCGACACGCTGATCCTGGGGAACCTCGTCGGCGGAGTATGCGGCTATGATGACGTCAAGCTGCTTGCGAGCCTCAGTCTCACCGTCAACGGTGTCGAGAGCCAGGTATGCTCGGGCCAGCGACAGTCTGAAGCCGTAGTTCTCGCCATCCAGCTTCACAGCGTCGGTGTAATAGGAGACCGCCTGCTGGAAATCCTTCAGCGCCATGTACACATCGCCCAGGTAGAGGTTTGCCCAGGGGTTGGCCGGGAACCGGATGCGGACCTTTACCAGCACGTCCTTGGCCTTGTCGTACTCCTTGCATTGCCCCAGTGCCCTGCCCAGCGCGTTCGCCGCCTCGGGGCTGTCCGGGTTGTCGGCGACCAGCTTCTCGAGGATGGCCTTAGCCCGCGAAGACTCTCCGACCTCGAGATAAGCGTCTGCCAGGGCGACAGTGCCGTCGAAATCAAGCGCCCTCTTCTTCTCCAGAACGTTCAGGATGGCTGCGGCCTCGTCGTTCCTTCCCTGCTGCTTGACAACCATGCCAAGCCGCATCTGCGCGGAATCATTATCAGGTTCAAGCTGAACAGCCTTTCGCAGCGAACCCTCGGCGCCGACGACGTCCTTCATGTCCATCTGAATATCCGCCATCAGCACCATCAGGTATCCCTTCTCGCCGAAGACGCCCATTCCCCGGGCAAGCGTCTGTATCGCCTCAGGGTATTTGCCCTCCATCTTCAGTGCTTTCGCCAGAAGCTCGTACGCCTCGATGAACGCCGGATCCAGTTCGATCGCCTTCTTCAAAGAGTCCTCGGCCGCCCTGAAGTGGTTCATTGTCAAGTGGTACCGGCCGACAAGCACCGGGAATCTCGGAGACTGCGGATACTTCTGGACACCCTCGGCAATCGCCGCCTCGGCCAGCTCCAGTTCTTCCTCAAGGTATGCAGCCGAGGCGAAGACCAGCAGGAAGTCCTCGCTGGCGCAGCCCGCCTCACGGCACGGCTTGAGCACGTCGACCAGACCCGATCGCCGGTCTTTCGCCATCATCATTCGACCGACCTCGATCACGGTCGACTCGTCCGCGGGCTTGAGAGACAGCGCCGACTTCAACTCGTTCAGCCGCGCATCATCGTCGCCGCCGGCCTCGTTTACCTTTGCCAGGATGCGGTGGGCCTCGAAAATGTCGTTGGTGTCCACCCCGGGCGTGCCGTTCGTGATCACCTCGCCGGCCAGCTTGCGCGCCTCGTCGAAATTGTTTTCCTTGATGGCGATATTCGCGGCCAGGACCCTGGAAGGAAGGTGTCTGGGGTCCTTGCCCATGATTTCGGACAGGTGGGCCTTCGCCTCGAGCAGGCGATCCTGGGCGACCAGCGCCTCGGCAAGGAAGTACTTCGGCGAGATCATTCCCGGATTGCGGATCAACGCAATCTCGAAGTACTTCTGAGCCTCTTCCGGCTTGCCGGTGCCCATCGCGATCTTGCCGTAGTAGTACAGTGCCTCGACGTCCTGCGCGGACGCCATCATCATGCTGTCCAGGACGGCCCTGGCCTCGGCGTACTTGCCCTGGTTCAGCAACTCGGTGACCTGGGACATCCCGGCCGCTGAACGGTTCTTCTTGCCGGCGATACCCTTCAGATCGTTCAGGCGCTTGACCAGCGCCTCATCACGCGCGAAGGCCGCCGGATAGCGCTCGCGGTACATGTTCAGCAGGCCGAACAGGCGCCCCAGGTTCTCCTCGGAATC
>JAGOFO010000222.1 GCA_017997155.1 Myxococcota bacterium | reverse complement strand
CTGTGAAGCCACCCGGTAGAGTTCGGAAGGGCGTTGTTCGAGTGACTCAACCTGACGCCTGAACCGCTGACCATATTTCCAATACAGGTCAACCCGGCCCGTGCCAGGGCATCTCCGGATTCGGCGGGCGCCGCCAGAACGATCTGGTAGTCGTCGCCACCTCCAAGAATCACGCTCGTCACATCGTCCATGGAAACCGCGCGACAGAATGCGATCGCGTGTGGACTGACCGGTACCAGTTCCGCGTCGATCTCGGCGCACAGACCGGACTGATCGGCAATATGTCCCACGTCGGCCAGAAGACCATCTGAGATGTCGATTCCGGCATGCACCACCGTCGAAGCCATCACCGGCAGGAGATCCAGACGGGGGAACGGACGCCTGTAGGCCCGGGCAAGCTCGGGATAGGCAGGTTCCAGCCCGGGATGCTCAAGGAGCAACCTGAGTCCGAGGGCGCCCTCGCCAATGAATCCACTGACCCAGACCTGGTCGCCGACGCACGCGCCGGAGCGCAGCAGCGGCGGACGCGAAACCTGGTCGCCGATAGCAGTGATCGAGATGACCAGCCTGTCGGAAGTTCCAGTGATATTTCCACCAACTACCGGGCACTGGAATTCACCGGCGGCCTGAGCGATCCCGCGGCCGATCGACAGCACGACATCATCGTTCATCTCACGTGGTATCGCCAGGGAAACAAGGATTCCCAGAGGAGTGGCTGCCATCGCGGCCAGGTCGGAGAGATTCACGGTAACTGAACGGTATCCGGCGTCCGCGGGTGAGCCAAGCCGGAAGGAGAAGTGAACGTCCTCGACCAGCGCGTCGGTCGTGACCACGGCCCGACCAGACAAGGGGGCCAGCACAGCCGCGTCGTCACCGTTCGGCACGGGAAGTCGACCATCGGTGAATGCGGGGCACGCGGTGTCAAACATTGCCCTGAGCGCGGAGATAAGCTCAAATTCGTTCAAAGCACACCATCATTCCAGCGCAGTGCCCACCACGCCGTCACCGGCAGGTTCCGCGTCGACCGCTCCAGGCGCCTCGGGCAGAGGCAACACCTCAACCCCCCGCCCGGTCATCCGGAACACCCTGATCGCCTGCCCGATGACACCACCGTTTTCGATCTTAAGACGCCCCGTCCGGCCGACGATCACCGGTATTCCCGAAAGGTCTTCTCCCTTGCCTGCCGCCAGCCAGGCGGCGACCTGGGCTGAAACGGTGGCAAGGTCGTCGACTTCCGCCATAAACAGGTCGTTCCTGGACGACCGGGACGAAACGTCCGGGTTCACATCCACGAAGACCGCGTTGCGCAGAGAAGCGCCGTGCTGAGCAGCCAACCCCGGCGAGTTGAAAAGACCGGTGCCGCTGACCCTGACGGAGCCCGACTCTTTTTCGAAATACCCGGAAAACAGGAGATAGTCCACCAGCCTGGCCGCGTCCGGGACGTCCAGTATCAGGTGCAAAACCTCGTTTGAGCACGCCCCGGACGACCGGAACTGCCCGACCGCGGTTGTCACGGCGCCCGCGAACGCCACTTCGTCGTCACCAGCAGAACGCATCCGACTGCTGCCCGCAACCTTGATACCCTTTGAAGACGCCGCCCACGCAAACGCATCCCTCTCGGCTTCGCCGAAAGCGCCGTTCATGTAGACAATCCAGGCGCAGTCGGCCGGCCCCTGACGCAGCAATTCGCCGACAAGCTCCTGATTCATGCGCCTTCTGGAAACCACAGACTGAACAGTCGTCGAACCTGACATCACCGATCGGCCCATCGTGAGCAGCGGAATCCCGGCCTTTCCGGCGGCAGTCGACAACGCGGCAGCCTCGCGATCACCCACTCCACCGACGATCAGGCCGGCTCCGGCCTCGACCGCCTCCAGGACCGCCTTCTCGGCGCCGGTTACGGTTCCTCCGGTATCGATCTGAACAATCCGAACACGTTCAAGCGAGGCAAGGGAACGGCTGACAGGTTCCAGGACCAGGCGCCCAACGGCGGCGTGGGCGCCACTCAACGGCAAGGCAAGAGCCACCAGCAAGCCGTCGGATTGACAGCCTTCGGCCGGACATGGCTGAGGACCGTCCTGCTTGCCGGGCGACGAATCCGCACCCGGGTGGTTGGCCAGGGCGACAGCGGCGACACAGACCATTGTCGCAAGGACACGCAGAGATGTCGGATACGACGGGAACAGGCAGTGACTTCGAAGCTTCTGTGGGGCGTACATGTCACCCCCCTGCGGGATCGACTCAGACATTGGAGTCGCGATACATCAGTTCGGCGATCCGGTACGAGGACTTCTCGAGGTTCTTTATCGCCTGAATAATGGCGGACGCCTCGCTTCCGTTCCTGGTCCTGCGACAAGCCTCGAGATCGGCGTTGATCGCCGCGACCTCGTCGTCGGTCAGGTAGTTCATGAACTCTTCCAGGGAACGCTCGGTCGTGTACATCAGGCCATCAGCGCGGTTCTTCAGATTGGCGAGTTCCTGACGGCGCTCGTCCTCGCGGGCCCGCTCATCGGCCTCGGTTATGATTCTCTCGATGTCACGCTCGCCCAGCCCGGACGTCGGGCGGACTCGGACGTTCTGGACGTTTCCGGTGCCGAGATCCCGTGCCGAGACGCTGAGAATACCGTTAACGTCGACCTCAAAACTGACCTCGACCTTTGGGATGCCGCGCCGTGCCGGTGGAATGCCGATCAGTTCGAACCTGGCCAGCGATTTGTTGTCGCGTGCCATCGGTCGTTCGCCCTGAAGAACATGAATGTTGACCATCGGCTGGTAGTCCTCGGCCGTGGTGAACACCTCGGTCGTGGAACACGGGATGGCGGTGTTGCGCTCGATAAGGCGCGTGAACATGCCGCCCTGGGTCTCGATACCGAGCGACAATGGAACGACGTCGAGAAGGACGACATCACCGACGTCGCCCTGGATAATGCCGGCCTGAATCGCGGCACCGACGGCAACCGCCTCATCGGGATTGACGTTGCGGCTGGCCTGCGCTCCGAAGAAGCTGGTGACCCGCTGCTGAACGAGCGGCATCTTCGTCATTCCGCCGACAAGCAGGACTTCGTCCAGATCGGACGCCTTCAGCCCCGCGTCCGCAAGAGCCTGTGAACAGTGCTCCAGCGTGCGCTGGATCAGATCCTCGACAAGGGCCTCGAGCTGGGTCCGGGTAAGGCGGATCTGAAGGTGCTTGGGGCCTGCCTCATCCGCGTAGATGAACGGCAGGTTGATATCGACCTCACGCGAGGCGGAAAGGTCGATCTTCGCCTTCTCGGACGCGTCGCGCAGACGTTGAAGCGCCACGACGTCCTTGCGAAGGTCGATTCCATGCAGACGCATGAACTCGGCAGCCAGCATGTCGACGATCTTGGAATCGACATCCTCGCCGCCCAGGAAGGTGTCACCGTGCGTCGTCCTGACCTGGAAGACGCCGTCTCCCAGTTCCATGATCGAGATATCGAACGTTCCACCGCCGAGGTCGTATACCGCGACACGGCCGCTGGAGCGTTTGGAAAGGCCATAGGCAAGGGCCGCGGCCGTCGGCTCGTTGATGATTCGCTTGACCTCGAGCCCGGCGATCCTGCCGGCGTCACGCGTGGCCTGGCGCTGAGCGTCATCGAAATAGGCCGGAACCGTGATGACGGCCTCGGTGACCGTCT
>JAGOFO010000041.1 GCA_017997155.1 Myxococcota bacterium | reverse complement strand
AGAGCGTCAGATTCAGGGGGGTCACCAACTATACTCACACGCTGGGCTCCCTCCGTTCCGTTTCGGTGGGCAGCTGGAACGTTCCGGTCGGAGAACTCGGCTTCAAGAAGAGCGAAAAAGGACCCAGGCCGCAGTGGCCGACGGCCGCGGAGTTGTTCAAGGCTCAGGGGTACGAGACCGCCGCTTTCTTCCACTCGAACTGGCGGTTCGCGCCTGACAACGTGCCGGGTTTCGACACCCATGAAAGACCGCGCGGTGATTGCCACAGGATAATCGGTGTATTCCAGAGGTATCTTTCCGCCAGGCAAGGCGATCAGCCTCTGTTTGCGTGGTTTCATCTGTACGACACACATACCCCAATCAAACTGGGCAAGAAGGACAAGCGGCTGGGTAAGGACAAGGTCGGGTTGTATAACTCAGCGGTTTTCAAGATGGATCGATGTGTCGGCGTGCTGACGGGTCTGCTTGAGAAGCATGGTTTGTCCGACAACACCGTACTGGTGCTGATGGGCGACCACGGCGAGGCTCTCGGCGAACACAGACGTACGCTGAAACACTCTACATGCTATGCGCACGACACCCGTATTCCGATGGTCTTTCATGTCCCGTGGATGAAGGAATCCCGTAGTATCGACCACTATTTCCAGTCGGTCGACCTGGTGCCGACGATGGCGTCGCTGTTCGGGCTGGATACGGAGCGCAACAGAATCACGGGACGCGACCTTTCAGGGTTCTTCAACCCCGACTCGCGCGAGAAGGCATCCGGGCTGGGCTGGGCCTTCAGCGAAGGGCACAAACAGCAGTATCCCTGCGCCGTCCTTGACTGGGAGGGGTGGCGCATGATTTACAACGTGAAGTCCGGCACTTATGAACTTTATGATTCTGAATCGGACCCGGGCGAAACAGAAAACCTGATGGGCTCCCTTCCGGACATCGCGTCCCGCATGCTCCCGCTGCTCGATGAATACCGTCTGCGTAAGCGTCCTAAAGGGTAGGCACCATGTCTATTTCTTTTCACCGGGACGGATTATGACGGTGCCAAGTTTGACGCGCTGAAGGGAATCGACCTGGAAATCGCCCGGCGCAGACTGGTCCATGGTGACTGGGACCGGTTTGCCGGCTCTCTTGAAGCCCAGCCATGCGGTATAGGTTCCGGGCTTGCACAGGTGCATGTCGATATGGATGCGGTGCCGGTCGATGACATACTCGCCTGAACGCCAGTTCCGCGTTTGGTAGAGGCCCCCTATCGGCGCGTGGTCGCCGTCGATCGCGACGCCGTCTTCCCGGATGAGTTGAACCGTCAGGTTCCAGTCGCCGGGTTTGTCCTTCAGGGACTTGAACACATAGGTCATTTCCACCGTGCCCGCGAGGTGCACGTCCGTGCGGGACAGGGTTACCCCGGCCAACTCGACGGCATCACCGAAAACGGCGCCCACCGGCTGCTCGAAGTCAGGTTTTTCGAAACTGATGTGATCCTTGATTCTCTCGCGCAGCGCCCCGATGGTCGGGCTGGTCGATCTGTCGCCGGCGGAGACGTCCACAACGCCCACTTCGAGCCTTTCGTCATCGATCCTCGCCGTGGTTCCCGATATCTTGAAACGCTTGCCCGTCTTCCTGTCCCAGAAACCGATCAGCACCCTCGCCTTGCCCCCGGACCAGTTCCCGGGAATGTGGACGACATGCTCGTCGGTGATGTACTTGCCGGATTCCCACTGATGAAGTGGCAGAGCGCCCTGTACGGGAACATGGTCCGCATTCAGGGTTCCATCCTTGTGGACCACATGCACGAACAGGTTGGCGCTTTCCGGGAGATCGCCAATTGCCTTGAATACGTAACGCAACCGGACATCCTGACCGGCCTGAAGGGACTTCGGAACCACATCCACGCCAACAAGCTCTATGTCGTCGGCGAAGCGTGCCGAAAGGGGCGTTCCGACCTCCGGCCTGCTGTCGCTGACAGCATCGCCGACCAGGTTCTGCTCCCATTCCCTGTATTGCTGGTTCGTGACCTTCTCGAAGCGCAGCATCTGTTGTTTTCTGGCATCAAGGAAGGCGGCGTCGTACGGACCGGTCATCGCCAGGTTCACCTTGTCGTACGGGTCCGTGCTGTTGTCGTAGACCTCCATCGGCATCTGGTCGTAGTGATAGATGGTCTTGATCGAGCCTTCGCGCATGCCCAGGCAACGGCGCTTGAACCAGCATCCGAAAAACAGGGCCCGATCCTCCGGAACCGGCTTCAGCATGCTGGATCCAAGCAGATCGCCCTTTACCAGCTTCAGGCCGAGGACGTCCGTGATGGTCGGAATCAGATCCAGATGTGATCTGGCGCCGGTGACGCGTGTGCCGCCCGGCAGATGCCCGGGCGAGTAGAGCAGCGAGAACGAGTGCAGTCCCTCTTCCCACAGAATCAGGTCGTGCTGCCGGCGGCCGTGCTCGCCAAAAGCCTCACCGTGGTCACCAACGATCACGAACAGCGTGTTTTCCAGGAGTCCCCTTTTCTTGAATTCGTCGAAGACCTCGCGGATGAACTGGTCGGTGTATCGGACCGCGTTCATGTAGTTTCGCAGATCGGTGTCCTCGACGTCGTAGTCGACGTATGGAAAAGACTGTGGCGACACGTAGTTGTGGTGCGTGCTGAGTGTCAGATAGGTCAGCAGGAAAGGCCCTTTATCCCTGACGGAGTCGACCCAGCGCATGCTGGGCTCGATCATCATTCTTTCTTCGCGGCCGAAATAGTTGGTCTCCTCGAAGCCTTCCTGGGGCATGTCGTCGTGGCCCCTGTAGACGTCGTAGCCCATGTTCGAGACCAGAAGATCCCGTTTTTCGAAATTGCCCGCCGGTTGGAAGAACGCCGTGCTGTAACCCGCGTTTTTCAGGATGTGCGCCAGGCAGCGCCGCGGCAGGATTCCAGGGGCCGCTTCCTTAGGTTCGGTGTCCAGGTAGGGATAGATGGCGCAGTTTGCCGCCATGACCGCCTTGGTGGTGTGGGGCACGATGGAGTAGTGGTTCTCGACGAGCATTCCGTCGCGGGCCAGTTCTTCAAGGAACGGAGTGGTCCCGAGTCCCGGCGTGTAGGCATCCGACGTGTTCCATCGCAGCGATTCAAACAGGATGAACACGACGTTCAGTCGTGAAGCGTCGGGATCCGTCTTGAACTCCAGGGAAGAGTCCAATCGCTCCCGTTCTGTTATCTCGACCTCTTCCTGGGCCAGGATCTTGTCCGCTATGAAGTCCGAGGCGATATCGGCTGGAAATGACCGGCACAATGCCATTGAAAGGCCGTCCAGCGTCGGTACCGCGAACAGACCGGCCCAGATGACGATGCCCGCGGCAAGGATTGTTACGGCCATTCGCGGTTTGAGTGATGGATGTGCTTCCAGGAAACGCGCGACCGGCCTGATCATCGGGAGTGCGGCCAGAATACCGACCAGGATCAACTGGCCGAACATCAAGTACAGTGATGCGCCCTTGTGTCCGGCCGAAACGATCTGATTGGTCGCCTGGAAGTTGTTGAGCCAGTAGTCGATGGTGCTCCAGGACAGATTGGAGCCTGTTGCGTCGAAGTACGCCCAGCTCGCCGCGTTGAGAACGATGGCACAGACCATCGTGATCACGAACACCACATATCCGACGATCCTGAGGCGTCTTCCGGCCAGCGAGAAGATGAATGCGAAGATGATGAAAAGGAAGGTGGCTACCTGCAGATCAGGCAGCCACGCAAGTGCGATGTTCCCCGGGCCAATGCCTGCCTGCAGATGGGAAAGCTCGAGTGCCTTGATGACCAGTGACTGAATCAGGTAATAGACAAGTAATGGCGCTGCCCAGACGATCCCCCTGACCAGAAGAATCCTTGACCAGAAGGATCTGAAGGGTGCCACCGAGGTCTCCGGGGGATGAACTGCGTCCGACAAGTGAATGCCTCCGTGATGGTACGGCCGCCTGGCCGCACGTGAATCCAGCGGAAAAAGCAGAGTGTCAGTGCGATTTATAGGCCCGAACGCCATTTCGGGCAAGGGGAAAACCGGTGGCCGGAATCGGGTGGCCGGCGGTGGGCCTGGAACGTAGTCTGTACGATGAAATGTGTCAGTTCAGACTTTGATCAGTATTCAGTATTCGCTGTATCTAATTTCGAAACTGTCTGGCAGTATATCGGCATGTCAGATATTCTGGTGTATGGCTGGGGAATTTTGTAACTATCCGAGGAGATGCATAAATGAAGACAGTGGGTTGCTATATGCTACCGGTGATTGGAACAGCGCTTCTGCTGATTGGCTGTGGCGGCGACGGCGGCAACACGGATGTCCTTGACGTGGTTGACGACGCTTCGGAACTCGACGCGTCACAGCTCGATTCATACGTGGACGCGGAGTCCGATCCGGATGCCGAAGTCCGGGACGGCGAATCCGGCGAGGGACTAAACGACGGCTATTCCGATCCCGGCACTGGTGATCTGAATCATCCTGACATCCTTCCGGACACCGGGGACGGCGATCTGCTGACAGACAGCGACCAGGAAATCGACGGCGGCGATCCTTCGTCATGCGCGGAAGTATCTGTCGGCAACGAAATTGATTTCGGGACGTTGTTGCAGGGTCGAAGCCTGACGCGGCACGTCAGTGTGTGCAACAGGTGCCATACGGATCTTGCCATCGACTTTTCGCAGGGTACCGTCTTTGACGGTGCCTGCGAAACGCTCAGTTATGGAAACTGCGTTATTGACGGTACTCCTGTCGATATCAGTACCGAGGCCGGTCTTCTGAGTCTGCTTGGATACAGCCTGGGATTCAATCAGTGCGCTGAATTCGATCTGACCTACGATTCCGCTCTTGTCGATTATCGTCCCGCTCTTCTGGAATGTGATTTTGAACTGAGTGCCAGCGACGGGAACCGCTATGTTTTCTCCCTTCATGGAACAAGCGCCGATTCGGTTCAGATGGAAGAGAGCGAATGCCTGGCGCTCGATGAGACCTGCGCGATTGATGGATGGTGCCATCGTGAAGGTGTTGCCACCTCTCAGGGAATCTGCGGTGTCTGCGCTCCATCGATCAACAGAACCGAATCGGTGCCGGCGGGATCGGGGTTCGCCTGCACGGATGGCCAGGTCGACACCTTTGCAGATATCTGCGATGAAGCAGGGATCTGTGCGGGAACGTCAATGACCATGCCGCCAGTGCTGACGGCCATGAGCTCCGGAGCCAAGCACAACTGTGTGCTGACCAGCGAAGGGCTGGTCTACTGCTGGGGGTTGAACGATCATGGTCAGGTCGGTGCTGGTTCCGAAACCACGAAGTTGTTCTCACCCACGCTCGTGGCGGGGCTGGAGGGCACCGTCACCGCGATATCCGCCGGAAAGTATCACACCTGCGCGGCCATTGAGGATGGCGGCATCAAGTGCTGGGGGCTCAACGAAAGTGGCCAGTTGGGAAACGGTCTGACCGTGGACAGTTCGGATCCGGTCCCGGTCACTGGAATCGACGGTCAGGTGACCGCGCTGGCCTGCGGCACTTCCCATTCCTGCGCCCTGCTGGCGTCCGGCGAAGTCCGATGCTGGGGCGGCGGCGCCGAAGGTCAGCTTGGGAATGGATCCTTCGATGACAGCGCGACACCGGTACTCGTTTCGGGACTGCCACCGCTTTCAAGCATTTCGTCGGAGAACGGGCATGTGTGCGCGCTCGCCCAGAGCGGTCATGTCTTCTGCTGGGGGGTGAACGGCGATAACGAACTTGGGAATGGATCGGGAGTCAACAGCGCTTTACCTGTCGAGGTGCCCGGAGTCACTGACGCGAAACAACTCAGCGTCGGCAGGGTGCATACCCTGGTTCTGCTCGATTCCGGAAAGGTGGGGTGCTGGGGGCATGCCGGTGCCGGTGAATGTGGAAACGGACGTGATGATCTTCCCGGAATGCCGATGATAGCCCTCGGCTTGAATGATGTCGTGCATGTGGACGCTCACGGTCAGATGAGCTGTGCCATTCAAAAGGATGGTCTGTCGTTCTGCTGGGGATACAACGGGGACGGACAGCTTGGTGACAATTCGACTGAATTCCGGTTCACGCCGGTCAAGGTTCTGGGATTGTCTGACGGTGCCTGGCAGATTAATGGTGGCCTGTACCACACCTGCGCGTTGATGATTCCCGGCGGTGTCAAATGCTGGGGTTCTGGCGGATCGGGTCAGCTTGGATCTGGCGATTCGGTCACGAAGGCCGGCATTCCCACCGATGTTGTCTGGCAGTAGTTTCGTGTCGCACGATGCGGGTTCGTCGCAGTTTCACTGACTCAGGGCTGGCCGTTCTCGGTGTCGATATCGGCAAGGCAGAAACGCGGTTCGTCGATGTACCGTCCGAAGAGGATCACGAAGGCGATGGCCGCCTGAACCATCAATTCCTTGTTTTCGTACAGCGCGTCGAGCTGGAGTAAGCGTTTCTTCTTGTCGGCAGGCGCGAAGAAGGTCCGGAAGATGCCGTCCAGCGGGTGATTGGTCGATGGATTGGTCACCCTGTCGATGCCACCCCGGTGCGAGTACTCCATCACGCTGTGCATCAGGCGCCGCTGCTGGTCGATGTCCTTCAGGTGGTAACCCCACAGATGCAGCAGGATACGTTGGGCCTCGCAGGCGCCGGCGTGCGCGACCGCCTCGAACAGGCGCAGTGCCGTGTCGTCCATCTTCGTGCAGGTCGCCCGGATCGTGGTCAGGATCGTCGCGGCCTTGTGCAGGCGGTAGAGTCGTTGCGCGCCATTCATCTTGCGGGGCGTGGAGTGCGTTGTCGTCGGGCAGAACCCTTGGTATCCCTTCCGGAAAAGCATGTTGAAGGTGATCTCGAAGAAGTCCTCGACGGGCAGCGGATCCACGGTGCCGATACGCAGGTCCAGCACGTTGTCGAGCTGGTCGGCCAGCTTGGCCCTGAGCAACTCGGGTGTGCGTTCCGACTGCTTGAGCACCCTGACGATGTAGTCGTGATAGGACTCCGTCGGCGTGCGGGTCAGCCAGTAGATCCGTTCGTTCAGGTACCAGGCAGAGTCCGGGTCGATCTGGGTCAGCAGGTTGCCAAACAGCGCGTCCAGTTCGGGGGTGCTTTCCAGGTCCTCTTCCTTGTCGTGCAGCAGTTCGGTCATCACGTCGAGCAGGTTCACCTCGCCGCGCGCGCGAACCAGCAGCGCCGCCGCCCGAAGCGGATGCAGAACGGCCAGGGATCCCAGCATCCGGCGCTGGCCATCGTAGGCCTTGTCCAGATACAGAATCATGTGAGATAGAACATCGCGGTCATGGTCGGATATCTGCTTGCCAGCCGTTATGACCGGCAGGCAGTCCTCGGTGGAGTCGGACGTCAGCATCCAGTTGAGCTGGGCCGACATGACAAAGAAACGGTCAAGATCCCACAGCGGTTTCGAAGGTTCCAGGTAGGAGTGCATGCAGCCCCTCGCGAAAGAACAAGCGCCCATTATGTCACTTTAAAACGCGAGGGGAAGTGGCCGGGCTTCAGATACTGCGGTCGGCGTTGACAAGGTTCAGGTTCAGCGTACCATTTGACAGGAGTTCACTTGAGCTGGAACTATGCGGTTGGCATTGCAGACTCTGCGATTTGGGGGCTGTGACGGGCGATGAAAGTCGGGGTTCTCACGAATCTGAATTCAAGAAAGAACCTGGGAAGGGCGCAGACCCTTCCTGACCTGCCAAGTGCCTGTTGCGTGGTGTGTCAGACCCATGAACTGTCCGAGATTCGTCCCGCGCTGGAGAGCTTCATTGACAGCGGTTGTGATTGCTGGGTCGCGGATGGCGGCGACGGGACGCTGCACTGGATGTTGAACGAGGGGCGCGAGGTTCTTCGGCAGAAAGGTTTGTGGAAGGAAGGCCAGCCGTTTCCACTGGTGGTGCCGTCCAACGGGGGTACGATCGATTTCGTGGCGCGTACCGCCGGGATCAAGGCTGGAACCGGCAAGATTGTGTCGCTTCTGGCTGACCAGGCGACCCATCTGGAAGATCTGAAAACGGTGTCTCTGGATACCGTTCTGGTGCGTGGTCGCTTGCCGCAGGATCCGCCGGGGACGTGGTCGTTCGAGCGTAACGGGTTCGCTGTCGCGGTCGGCGGCATTGGTCAGAGGTTTTTAGCAAGTACTACGAGCTCCCGGAACGCAATCCGATGGGAATCATAGATATCAGCGCGAAGGCCAGCATCGGGTATATCGCGAACAGGCTGCCGTCCAGGGTGGGTTCGCGTGTGCCGGCGAGTATCAGGGATATGGGAACTCATATCCTGTCCGGAACGCCGGCCGATGTCGTCGCGGACGGACGACACTTTGATTACGGCAGGTATCAAGGCCTGCACGTCAGCTCGGTCGAGATCGATTTCGGCACGATGAAGCTGTTCGAGTACGCCCGTCAGCCGGGCCAGCTTCACATCGTGGTCGGTACCCTGCCGATGCACGAATGCGCCTGGAAGTGGACCTGTTACGTTGTCGGCAAGCCGATCTTCGGCAAACAGTGGCACGAGTTCCCCGGTAAGTCTCTGCAGGTGAAGGCGGCCGGAGGCGAGCTTCTGGACCCGGTCATCGACGGAGAGATGTTCTACGGGTACGACGAACTCGATATCCGCCTTGGTCCGGCCGTCACATTCCCGGTTGTTTCCTGAGCCTGTTCCAGGCGTCACTGATTTGCAGGCGCATCGTGTCCATTCGCGTCGTTCAGATTTCTGATTGCCCTGGACAGTTGTGCATACCCCGCGCCAATAACGTTGAATGAAACCGCTATGTTCCACATCAGAATCTCGGTGCGGGGCAGCCTAGCCAGCAAACCGGCGTTGATCATGACAACAACCAGGATGAAGGACAGGATCACGTCCACCGCCGCGGCCACTTCTGTCAGGCGGGCCGAGGGCCGTCCGCTGCGACCTTCGAACAGCCCGACCAGGAATGTCATGGTGCAGATCCCGGCGCCGCGTCTTCGCTTGATCAGAAGGAACCCGACGTTGACCAGGTTGATGATCAAGTCCAGAAAGCCCAGCACAAGCAGTATCCCGCCAGGTACGGGAAGGTCAATGTCGAAGAAGAGCAGCTTGCCAGTCACCAGTTTGAACACACAGAAAGGAAGCCCGACCGTGATGACTTCCAGAAGATCCTGAAGGTGATTGTTCATTGGACACACCGCGCTTTCGACGTGGATATCATAATTCCTCGTACTGTAAACATGCATGCACGACTTTTCCTGTCGGCTCGGTTTGGGGCTAGACTTCCACGATGGTGCGTGGTTTGGGGAAAGCTCACCGGATGAAGAGGCGAAACGTGTTCAAGTCATTGATTTTCGCTGGTTTTGTGGTGGCGCTGACGGGTCTGTCGGCATGCGTTCAGAACGGGCATCCGGTGGTTTCCGATGGCGATCGGGCGGTGACCGGCGCGACTAAGGTCGGTGAAGGCGCCGCGGGCGCTGAACGGACACCGGTTGCCGGTGAACCCGTCGCCGTTGAATCCATTGAATCGGACAAAGGCGTGGCAGCGGTTGCGGCCGTCGCGGAAAACAAACCGGCAGTCCTGGCGGCGCGCAAGGTCAGGATTCTCACATACAACGTCAGGCATTCGCTCGGGCTGGACGGCCGCGTCGACTATGAACGCATCGCCGGGATCATCAAGGGCCTCGACCCGGACGTCGTCTGTCTGCAGGAGATCGACGTCAAGACGAAGCGTTCCGATCGTCGGGACGGGCTGGCCGAGTTGGCACGGCTGACCGGAATGCATGGATATTTTGCCCGCGCTATCGATTTCCAGGGCGGTCAGTACGGGGTGGGGACGTTGTCTAAAGCGGCGGCGACGAGTGTCGACAGCCAGCCGCTTCCCGGCAAGGAAGAGGCCAGGACGATGCAGGTTCTGACTTTCGACGGATTTGTCGTTATCAACACCCACCTGTCGCTGACGGCCGACGACCGCGTGGCGTCCGCCGGCAGGGTCAACGAGCGTCTTGAAGCATTGACCCGCGTTGATGGCGAAAGGGCGCCAAATGATCTGCCTGTGTTTTTCTGCGGCGACTTGAACGAGCCGGATGCCTCGGCAGCGATGTTCCAGACTCTGGCCGGCGCGTGGCGGATCCTCAGTTCGCAGGCGTTCACTTTCAGGACGGACAAGCCCGAGCGGACGCTGGACTATGTGCTTGGCAATCTGGGCGGTGCTTACACCGTCGCCGGCACGGCCGTGGTGACCGAAAAGGATGAACCGGCCGTCCGCATGGCGTCGGATCACTTGCCCCTGTGGGTGGACGTAAATCTGGTTTCGACGAATTTTGACTGAGTTGGAGTGCAGGCGATGGACTATCGGGATCGGGTCAGTGAAATGGCGGTCAGCCTGGTTTCATGGGGCAGGGATTTCGTCAGAAACACCGACTGGCGGGAGACGGCGGGCAGGGACGGGTGGTCGTTTACCGGGCTGTTGTTCTTTCCGGTCGCCCTTGTCTGGCTCGAATTGATCCTGCATCTTTTCACCGGCACGATGAGTCTTCATCTGATCACCTGGCTGCCGCTGACCCTGGCGACCGGCATGCTGTTTTCACTGGTGATGGCCATTCCCGCAAGGATTCCCAGACTGGTCGTGACCTGGGTGCTGACCGTCGCCGTAATCCTGGGATACTTGATTCAACTGGTCGCCAAGACCACGATGACGCAGTTTTTCCAGGTATTCAGCAGCGCCGGACTGTTTTTCGACAACCTTGGCGGCGGTGATTACAACGAGGCGATCCTGTCCGGCATCCTGCGTTGCCTGCCCGGATTTCTGCTGATGCTGCTGCCCCTGGTCTTCCTGGCCCTGTTCGGGCGCCGCTTCGTTCGCGAAGGCCGTCGTCAGCCCGCGTGGTATGTGCTGGTGCTGGCGTCGGCGCTCGTGTTCCATCTGGTCGGCGCAGTGACGATGTACCTGCCCTGGTCTGGTGACCTGACACCGCGGGAACTGGCGGCGTCCAACGAAAACGTGGACGAACAGGTGATACAGCTCGGGCTTCTGAAGATGATCGCGGTTGACGCGCATTACATGTTGTTCAACTCGTCCTCCATCGACGACGAAGACCTGGATGCGGTCGCTTCGACCGGGGAAGATAAAACGTCGCGTTCCTCGCGCAAGCCGGGCTACTCCAGGTTCGCATACGTGCCGGCAGGCGGGGCCGATGAACCCGATCAGCCGCCCGCGGAAAAGGTCGAGGAACAGGCGGCAGAAGAGCCCGAACCGCCCGCGCCGCCCGAGCCTGCCGAGCCTGCCGAGCCTGCCGTGCCGGCCCAGGTCGAGGCTCCTTCGGTGGACGATCATCCAGTGATGCTGGCGTCATTACAGGGAGGCGTTCCGACGGCGCAGGCGGTGCCGGCGGTGACGGCCGCCACGGCCGGCTCGTTCAATCGGATGAACGTCGACTTCGACGAACTGTCGAAGAAAACGACCAACAAGGACGTTCTGTGGCTCAACGAGTACTTCAAGTCGGTGACTCCCACCGCGAAGAACGCCTATACCGGACTTTTCAAGGGCAAGAATGTCATCTTCTTCACGCTCGAGGGCTTTACCGGATACCTGATTGACCCCAGGCTGACGCCGACGCTGTACAAGTTGGTGAACGAAGGATTCGTCTTCGAAAACTTCTATACTCCGTTGCACTACACCAGCACCTCCGGCGGCGAGATGCAGAATCTGACCGGCCTGTACCCGAAGGCCGGCAACCCGATCAGCATGAAGCAGGTCGGCGCGGCAAATCTGACGATGTACTTCACGCTTGGCAACCAGCTCAAGCGCAAGGGCTACGCCAGCTTTGGATATCACAACAACAGCGACATGTACGGGCGGGCCAAGTCCCATCCGCGGCTCGGGCTGGACTGGCGATACGGCGGGCATGGCCTGGAACTGGAGATGAACAAATCCGGCAGGAGCGTCTGGCCGCAGTCCGACAAGTTCATGATCGAAAAATCGATCGACGACTACATTGGCGGCTCGAAACCGTTCCACGTCTACTATCTGACCATCAGCGCCCACATGCCTACGAATTTCACCGGTCAGTCCATGTCGATTCGGAACAGGCCCGCGGTCGAGGCGCTTCCATACAGCGAAATGACCAAGGCCTATCTGGCCGCGAACCTCGAAGTCGAAAAGGCGATGAAGTACCTGCTGGAAAGGCTGCAGCAGGCCGGGAAGCTGAAGGACACGGTAATCGTGATGGTGCCCGATCACATCCCGTATTTCGATGTCCCGGTGATTGAGGAACTGGCCGGCAGGAAGTTCGGTGGCGAGAAGATAAAGAACCTGAACGAATCGGACGTCGATTTCGACCTTTACCGCAGTTCGCTGGTGATCTGGTCCGGCTCGATGGAGCATCCTGTCAGGGTTAAGAAGGTCTGTGGCCAGGTCGATATTCTTCCGACCGTTTCCAACCTGCTCGGGCTGGAATACGACTCCAGGATGCTGGCGGGCCGGGACATCCTTTCCGACACCGAGGGACTGGTGGTGTTCTCGTCCAGAAGCTGGCTGACCGATCGCGGGTTGTACAACTCGTTCTCCACGAAGTTCACACCCGCGCCCGGCGCCTCGATGACCCCCGATCAGACGGCCGGGTACATCAAGGCGACGATCAACGACGTGAAGAATCGACGGAAGGCATCCACGCTGATCGTCGAGGAAGATTACTACCGCTTCGTGTTCGGAAGGTGACGCGAAGATCGCGGCGAAATCCCCGTTTCAGCCCCATGATCCCGCAGTGTAAGGTCTAGTTGCAAAAGTGACAGATGGGGGATAGAGTACCGGCAAATACACGGCGATGTGCCTGAAACCATTCGGGGGGTACCTTGAATAGTCCGAACCTGAGGTGTCTGTTTGTAGTTGTTGCTATTGCGGTAGTGGCCGGAAGCGGGTGTGCGAGTCTGTCGTCGTCCTTGAGGGAGATGATAGATGACGGCAGGCACGTCAAGGCCGCCGAGAAGGGTCAGAAGTGGCTCGATGGACATGCGGGGAAGGCGAAATACAGGCAGGAGGCCGGGGTAATCGGCCTGCTCGTCTGCGAGGCGGAACTGCTTATGGCGAAGGGCGTCGACAACGTTGATGCCTACCGTCACTTCAGACGGAAATATACCGGAATGAGCGGTGCCAGCGGGTTCCTGAATGACGCGCTGCTGGCCGAGGCGTCCGCCTTCTATCGCGATGACACTACCCGTCGAAACACGATTCAGTCCTACCAGGAATTCCAGTCGAAATACCCGAACGCAAGAGAGCGGGGACAAGCTCTCGCGCGTGAGGCCGAACTGGTCCTGAAGGAGTCCGAGACGAAGTCGGGAACCGCCGCCTTGCGTCAGTTCATCGGCGACTACGGTCAGCGGCCCGATGCCGCACCAAGCGTGTCCAGGGCGCGGCAGCTATTGGTTAACCGCGAGTATGACAAGGCCATGGCCGAGGGCACCGACGACGCGCTTCGCAGTTTCCGGGTCGAATTCGAGGAATGGCCCGAGGCTGCCTCGCTTCTGGCGGATCTACGTCAGCAGGAATGCAGGCTGGCATTTGAAAAGGCAGAAAAGACAGGAACGGCTGCCGGATTCCGAAACTTCAGGGCGTATTACGGGACGTGGCCCGAGGCGGTCGAAATGGAGCCGGCGGCATACGATGCCGAGGCGGGACTGGAACTTGATCAAGCCGTGAAGAAAGGCGACTTCGATGGCCTTGGGAATCTGCGTTCGGTGTACACGCGGGGCGACTGGCCGGCACGGTTCGAGGATGGGATGGCGATCGTGTCCGTTGATGCGATCAGAAACCTGGTCGACAACCGGATCGTGCTGGCACCCGGTGGAGTGGAGTCCATTCTTTTGCGGGCTGAACCGTTGCCGACGTTCCTCGAAAGGGGGAAATCGATTCGACAGGCGGTCGCCACGTTTGCGCGGAACCAGAAGAGCGGGTCGATGCTCTATCTGGCGCATCGACTGTTCGCGGGCGAACCAGAGGGTTTGAAGCTGGCGGGCCAGGCCGAGGCGGCGTTCTGGAAATATGTGAACGACGTGGACGACGCGGATGAGTGGTTGCGCTTCAGCAGATGGTTCCCGTTGAGCAGGTACGCGTCACAGGCGGAGCAGCGTTACCTGTGGCACATGGAACTCCGGAATCCTTACGCTTTCGGGCTTTATGGCCGAGTGACCAGAACGATTCGGCAGCCGAACGGCGACGTCGATGTATATGTGGACGTCAGGAATGCCAGAGGCGAGCGTGTTTCTGGCCTCACAAAGGACGCGTTCAGACTCTTCCGCGGCTCGCAGAACGCCGAGATCGTCGGTTTCTGGGGCATGGAGGAGGATCGACCGCTGGACATCGTCTTCGCAATCGACATGTCGGGCAGCATGGAGACCGAACGCGAGGCCGTCAGGCAGGCGGTATCGTTCTTCGCCAACCATTTCGCCTTCCGCGGTCGTGAGGCCCGGCTTGGGCTGGTGTCGTTCTCAGACCAGGTAATCGACCGGAACAGCGCTACTCCGGACTACCGCAAGTTCATGAACTGGATGTCCAACCTGAACAATACGACGGGTGGCGGCAGCGGAGAGGACGGGGTGATGGCCATGCTTGACTCGCTGGTCATGCTCAGGGCCGGGCGTGGCGAAAAGGTTGTTATTTTCCTGTCCGACGAGCCGTTCCAGACCAACATCGGCGGGCGGAATGCGCTGAAGGTAAAAAGCGACGACAGATGCTCAAGGGTCAGATCCTGGATCACGTGTCGCGACAAATGCCGTCTGGATGATTCCCGTGGTCAGTTGAGGGCGATCGGGCAGGACTGGGCCAGATGCGAGGGGCGCTGTATCGGGTTCCTGGGGAGCGAGGCAACCGGCGTGCTGAAGAAATGTACCAGCCGGTACCAGCTGCAGAACTGTGTCCGCGACAATGTGTTCGACAGGATTGCGAACGGGATGTACTCGGGGTGCGGTGAACCGATCGTGTGGGGTGAAAGCGCCGAGACCAAGAAGCTCATAACGGAACTGGATCGGTCGCAGGTGAGGCCGTTCTTCCTGGTCACCCGCGGGAACATCGGCGGCGCATCCTCGTACGATCGGATGGCTTCCAGCCTGCAGGGCCAGATCCTGCAGGTTCCCGACGACGAGACAAGTCCGCAGCCTTACGTCGATGCGTTGATGGAGATCGCCGAGCTTCTGTCCAGGCAGTACGTGATCAGGTACAGGCCGACCGCCATGATGAAGAAGGATTCCGCGTTGCAGGTGGTGGTCAGGCCGATTCACCGCTGGAGTTCGTTCGGCAGGACGCCCAAGGGGGAAATCAAGGCTCTGTACACCTTGTCGGACTCGCGTGACTGCCCCGAGTTCATGATGTTCTCGTCCGATTCGATCTATGTGTCGAAGTCCTGCGGGAAGGATTGGGAGCGTCTGGACGTGAACCTGCCGTCGCCGATCGTCGATGTGCGAACGGGCAGGGGATGGGCTCTGGTGCAGACCGCCGACGGCGCTCTCTCACTGTGGGACATCGAGCGTCGGCAGATGCATGCCCTGCAGTTCGGACTCGAAAGACTGCTTGGATTCTCCTGGGACGGCGCGGATCGTTTCTGGGTGACAGGTTTCGGGGCCGACAAGTCCCTGATAACCGAGTACCGGCTGGTATCGGACTTCCAGAATGTGGCGTCGGCCTTTTCCATCCCGGCCGAGCCGGCATTCGGAGCTGGCGGCCGGATGATGGCGTATCCGGTGACGATTCGTCTTGAAGACGTCAGTCCGGGCAAGGTCTGCGTCCTGGTCGCCGCCGACCGAATGATGTGTTCGACAGACGATCCGGCGGTCTGGGTGTCCAGTAAGGTAACGGGGTTGTCGGCAGCGGCGCTTGCCGGGCCTTCAAGTCTGATGCGCATAGACTCCCACGACCGGATCCTTCTGTTGAGTGGCGCCGATGGCGCCGTCTATCGAAGCATCAGCGACGGGTTGAGCTGGAATCGTGTGCTGGACCCGGTTGCCGGCGGTCGTACTCTTCAGGTCTTCAAGACGACCCCGGAACTGTTGTGCGCTTCATCGTCCAGGGATGTTCAGTGTTCCGAGGATTCCGGCCTGCGCTTCTTCCCGCTCGGGCTGGGGTTCATCGAGAAGGGGGGCGCCGCGATGTCCGCGGTTAACGGGTTGCCTGTGCTGGCGGCCGAAGGTGAGATGCAGAGCCTCTTCAGGGTCCTGAACCGCGAGATCCCGAGCAGCGCACTGTATTTCGCGACCAACGAGAGCGAGCCGTCCGACGAAATGCTGCCGTTCTTGAGTGAGATCGCGCGTGGGATGCTGGCGTCGCCGGACAGCGTTCTGCGGATCGAGGGTCATGCGGACTCGCGCGGAGCCTCCGACTACAACGAAGAACTGGCCAGGCGCAGGGCCGAGGCGGTCGCCCGGACCATTGTCGAATACGGAGTGCCCGAGGAACGCATTATCGTTCTTTCATACGGTGAGCGCAGGCCGTTGCAGGGTGGTGGCTCCCAGAGGGCGCTGTCCCGCAATCGGCGAGTCGAGCTGATCCTGCTGAAGAAAACTCCGGACAAATGGTTCGCCCCCTAGGACGCGATCGCACGGCCGCGATTTGCGGATTCGCCGCCAGACAGCTATCCTTCCATCCGGATTGACAGGCCACTTTGGGCACTGTCGTGGCACCCGATACTGCTGGTCGGTTGGAAATGTCGATTCAAGGCAAAACCTGTTTCCCGGCCCTGTTCGTAATCCTGGTGCTGGCCTTTGTCTGTGTGGCGGTTCCGCCGCGATCCGCCCCGGCCCGTTCGAAGGCGAACGAGAAAGCCCTGCCACGCCTGATGAAGAGCGAAGGCTTCGTGGCGCCCCC
Organism: Myxococcota bacterium; assembly: GCA_017997155.1. Lineage (GTDB taxonomy): Bacteria > Myxococcota_A > UBA9042 > DTJE01 > DTJE01 > JAGOFO01. The sequence goes on along the minus strand of JAGOFO010000041.1, from coordinate 779 downwards.
GAATTTCAAGGCTGTCGTAATCAAGGTCAAGTTCGACAGGACCAGGAACCATGTCGTCGCCAGACAGGCGTTCGACTATAACGGCACCTCCACCGACCGGAACTGGAACGCCGCGTCCTCGATCAAATTCTTCGCGGCGGTAGGTGCCTTGAACCGTGTCAAGGCGCTTGGCTTCAATATCGATGCCAGGGTCACTTTCGACGGAGAGAAGCCGTACTCGACAACAGTCAGAAAACTGGTCGAGGACGCCATCATCAAAAGCGACAACATCGCGTACGACCGTCTAGTCCAACTCGCCGGTTTCGATCGTCTGCACACCCGGGTTCTGATCCCCAGGTACGGCATATCCAACACATCGCTGATGAAGGCGTACCAGCAGGGCGACTGGACCGCAATGGGGCAGGACAACTCCCTGCGTGTGGCGCCGAAGATCACCTTGAAGCAGGGGAAAAAAACCAAGGTGATACCGGCTTCCAGGGGCAAGGCCAAGCGCCCCTGCCATTCGTCCGTGTGCACCGACCTCAGGGATATCGCCGAGGGAATGGCCACGCTGTTGCTGCAGGATCAACTGGGACCGAAGCGGTCGTTCGATCTTGCAAAAAGGGACTACGACGCGCTGCTCCGGGCGATGATGGAAGACCGTTCCCGTGGCAACGAGGCCGTCGATTATCTGCGCAAGGGTCTGAACAACAAAAAAGCAAGATTCTTCAGCAAGCCGGGTTACTCCGAGGGCTGGTACAGCAGCGTCATCTACGTCTATATCAAGGGCAAGCCGGCGT
>JAGOFO010000221.1 GCA_017997155.1 Myxococcota bacterium | reverse complement strand
CGCTGGATCGACTGCGCCGCGATTTCGGCGGAACTCGCGTCGATCGCCCCTGCAGTCACCGAAGAGGTCTGCGCCTCCGCCATCGACGCGGCCATGGCAAATGTCAACGCCGCGGCCGACGCCATCCTGGTCCCAAGTCATCTTGAACTGGCGGGAACGGGCTCGTACACCGACTCAAGCTGTGATGGAATCGCCGACGAACTCGGTTCGGGCGTGTACACCGGAAGCTGGGTCCGTGGCACCCAGACGGCCGAGATGACCGGCAACTTCTCCGGAATCGACGACTAATTGTTAAACGCCTGAAAACATCGTTTGTTTTCGATGGGTTCAGCTTGACTAAAGAGGTGGTTCGATGGACGTTCGTGAAATCCTGCTCGGGGACGAGGCGGTGGCGCTTGGCGCGCTGCACGCCGGGATTAGTGGTGCCTTCGGGTACCCGGGCACTCCATCAACGGAGATGTTCGAGTATGTCGAGGCGCACGCCGAAAAGTGGGGCGTAATCGCGCGGTGGTCGGCCAACGAAAAGGTGGCGTACGAAGAAGCGCTCGGCATGTCTTTCGCCGGCAAGCGCTCGATCGTCAGCATGAAGCATGTCGGCCTGAACGTGGCCGCCGACGCTTTCGTGAATTCCGGCGTGACCGGCGTTCATGGCGGTCTGGTGCTGATGGTCGCGGACGACCCGGGCATGCATTCGTCGCAGAACGAACAGGACTCCCGGTTCTACGCGAAGTTCGCGGGCGTGCCGTGTTACGAACCCAGGAATCAGCAGGAATGCTACGACATGGTGCGCGAGGCTTTCGACCTGTCCGAAAAGCTGGAACTGCCGGTCGTGATGCGCATGGTCACCAGGCTGGCGCACAGCCGCGCCGATGTCCTGCTGGGCGAACCGCGTCCGCAGAACAAGCTTGATCCCGTCACTGACCCGACCCACTTCACGCTGCTTCCCGGTGTCGCCCGCAAGCGCTGGGCCAAGGTCGCGGCGATGCAGCCCGAAATCATCGCGGATTCCGAGGCGTCGCGGTTCAACACGCTCGAACTGGAAGGGCGCGATACAAAGATCGGCATCATCGCCAACGGCGTCGCCAGCAACTACGTCCGCGAGATCTGGGACGGCCAGGTGCCTTACGCGATGCTCTCGATTCGTCGCTACCCGCTGCCAATGGCGCTGATTAAGAAGCTTGTGGACGCGGTCGATGTCGTCTACGTGTTCGAGGAAGGTTACCCCCTGATCGAGGAAGCCATCACCGGTATCAACGGGATCGGCAAGCCGCTGCACGCCCGCGCCGACGGCACCGTGCCGCGGACCGGCGAACTGACTCCGGCCATCGCCAAGCAGGTGTTCGGGATTCAGCCGTCCGGCGGCGTGAAGTCGACGCTGGAAAACGTCCCCGGCCGTCCGCCCAAGCTCTGTCAGGGCTGCTCGCACGCGGACACGTACAACCTGATCCGCGAAACGCTGAAGGACTACCCGGTCAAGCGCGCGTTCGCCGATATCGGCTGCTACACCCTCGGTTTCTACGAGCCGTTCAATGGCGTTCACAGTTGCGTGGACATGGGCGCCAGCATCACGATGGCCAAGGGCGCGTCCGCGGCGGGCCTGTTCCCGGTTGTCGCAACCATTGGCGATTCGACCTTCATGCACTCCGGCATGACCGGTCTGGTCGGCGCGGCCCGTGACAACGCGAACATGACCCTGTTCATCCTGGACAACTCGACCGTGGCGATGACCGGCACGCAGTTGACGATGGCGACCGGCGACGCGTTGTACAACGTCGTGAAGGGTCTGGGCGTGCCCGAGGACCACATCAAGATCATCACTCCGCTGCCCAGGAAGCACGAAGAGAACATGGCCGTGGTCAAGGCCGAGATCGAGCACAACGGACTGTCCGTAATCATAGCCCGGCGCGTCTGCATCCAGGCCGCCCGCAAAGCGAGGGGGTAAAGCCATGAAGTATGACGTCATTCTTGCCGGTGTCGGTGGTCAGGGAATCCTGACGATTGCATATCTGCTGGACAACGCGGCGATCAACCGCGGGTTCAGGTTCAAGCAGGCCGAGGTTCACGGCATGGCCCAGCGTGGCGGCGCCGTTTACTCGCACATGCGGATTTCCGATCGCGAAATCATCAGCGACCTGATTCCGGAAGGGCACGCGGACATGGTTCTGTCTGTCGAGCCGCTTGAAGTCCACAGGTACCTTTACATGCTGGCCGATAACGGTGTCGTCGTGTCCAGCGTCGCTCCGGTCGTGAACATTCCTGATTACCCCGAAAGGGACGTTGTCGTGAACGCGCTTTACTCGCTGCCGCGTCCGGTCGCCCTGGACGCCGGTGCCATCGCGACCGAGGCGGGCGTTCCCAAGGCCGAGAACATGGCGATGGCCGGCGCCGCGACCGCGTTCATGCCGTTTGACCTGTCCGACTATGGTCCCATCGTCGAAAAGCTGTTCGGGAAGAAGGGCCCCGAGATGGTGGCCGCGAACATGAAGGTCCTTGAGAACGGCTACCGTGTCGGCCGTTTCACGCGTCTGTTGCTTGAGGCGGGGCTGCCGGGAACGGTCGCCTGCCGCGCGCTGGCCATGGTGCGTCCCGACTCGCTCGACGAGGCGCGGGTGCCGCAGGTCAAGGCGCTGCTGCAGGGACCCAGGGTCGCCGCGGCGTTTGACAGGCCCAGGGAAGGCCTGATCACGCTCGACGAACTGGTGGCGGAACTGTCGTAACAATCTGGCTCCAACAGTTCGAGGTGATTTCATGTCGATGAAGGATACTGCCGCGAGGCTTTGTTCGGCGGCCGCGGCCGAGGGCCGGAACACGTTGCTTGAACCGGAACTCTACGCGATGCTGCGTGACGGCGGCGTGCCCGTGCCGGCGTTTTTCACGGTCGCGCCCGATGAGGCGTCGATCGTGGCGATGCGCGATTCGGTCGAGATTCCTGGTGAGAAGGTCGTGGTCAAGGTCGTTTCGCCCGAAATCACCCACAAGACCGAGATGGGCGGCGTCAGGGTGGTTTTGAACAATCCGGCGGCGATCGCGGAAGCGTGTCGCGGGATCGTCGCGACCGTGCGCGAGCGCGGCGGCGAGGAACTGGCCCGCACGATTCGCGCCCTGATGGTCTGCGAGAAGGTTCCGGTCGGCACCGACCTGTCGTCCCAGCTTTTTGCCGGGATGCGCTTCTCGCCCGACATGGGACCGATGCTGGCGTTCGGTTTCGGCGGTCTCGAGGCCGAGGAACTGGCGGTGCGGTTCAAGGACGGGCAGGGCATGGTGCTGGCGTCCCCGATCGTCCTCGACGCGGCGCAGATGCTGGCCAAGTTCAAGAAATCGTTCGTTTATCGCAAGCTGGCCGGGCTGACGCGCGGTGGCAGCAGGCAACTGGACGACGCCGAACTGTTGAAGGTCTTCGAGTTCTTCCGCATGCTGGCGGTCGATTTCTCGAACGACCCCGAGACCGGTTGGCTGGTCAAGGACTTCGAGATCAATCCGTTCTTCGTGTCGAATGGCCGGCTGGTCGCGGTTGACGCGTTCATGCGTTTCTCGCGTGAGACGGTCGTCGAGCGTTCCTGCGAACTGGACAAGGTGAACCGCCTGCTGAAGCCGAAGACCGTCGCCATCATGGGGGCGTCGTCGAAGGGCCTGAACCCGGGCAGAATCATCCTGAACAACCTTCAGCGCGAGGGATTCCCGGCCGAGAACATCATGTTGATCCGGCCGGACGGCGAGCCCGTGGA
>JAGOFO010000220.1 GCA_017997155.1 Myxococcota bacterium | reverse complement strand
GGTTCAATATGCACAAAAACAGAGTCTTATGGGTTGCCACGTTCGTTCTGGCGATCGGGATCGCGGGATGTTCGGGCAAGGAAGCGAAAAAGGCGGAAGAAGAGGGAACTAAGGACGTCCCCGTCACTGTTGAAGAGGTCGGGACTGCCGAGGTAAGGACCGTGCTTACCTATGGCGCGGACCTGGCCCCATCGGCGAGCATCCGTCTGCTTTCCCTGATCACTGACACGGTCCTGTCCTACCCGTGGGCGTCGGGCGACGAGATCGTCAAGGGTCAGGTGGTGGCCGTGATGAAGACGGACGGAATCAAGCAGGGCCTTGCCCAGATCGACGCGCAGGTCACGGCGCTTGATGTCCAGATCGCGAACCTGAAGTCAGAGCTTGCAAGGGCAAGGGATCTTCAGGACAAGGGTGTCGCGACCCAGCAGGCGGTCGATGGATTGTCCGCACAGTACGAGGCGACCGTGGCCCAGCGGCAGGCGTTGCTTGCCGGAAGGCGGCAGCTTGCCGTCAACGCCGGGCATGCGGTGGTCAAGGCGCCGGTTGATGGCGTGCTGTCGTCAAAGGCATACGAACCCGGGGACATCGCGACCCCGCAGCTTCCGCTCGGCACGCTGCTCGTCACCGATCCGCTGAAGATGGAACTGAAGCTGGTCGAGAAGGACATTTCGATGGTCAAGGTCGGTCAGAGTGTCGAGCTGCGGCTGGACGCTTACCCTGATCGGACGTTTGTCGGCACGGTCTCCAGGGTGTTCCCCTATGTCGAGGCGGCCACCAGGACGAACACGGTCGAGGTGACGCTTCCAAACCCGCGCGGCGAGGACGGCCTGCGTCTGATGAAGCCCGGAATGTACGGCGTTGCCATGCTCGAGGTTGGGAGTCGCGAGAACGTTGCCGTCGCGCCCGAGAGCGCGCTTCTGCTCGATAACAAGCTTCTTGCGGTTCAGAAGGAAGGCGAAAACCTTCGCCGGGCGTTCGTGGTCGACGCGGACGGCGTGGCGCACGAGCGTACCGTGAAGCTTGGTTCCAGGCAGGGCAGCCGCTGGGAGATCCTCGAAGGTCTGACCGAGGGTGAGACGATCATCGTCCGTGGGCATCATGGTCTGACGGACGGTGACAAAGTCCGGGTGGTCGAGGACACTGCAGGCAAGGACAAGAAGAGCCAGGCCACGGTTGGTGCGAACGCGGGCACCGGGTCGGCCCCGGACGGCGCGGCTCCGGCGCCGGCGGCTGAGTGAGTTTTGTGTGTGCGTGCCTGATTTCAGGCCTCTGGAGAAACTAACATGAAGCTTTCCGAAGTATCTGTCAGAAGGGGTGTTACCTTTCTGATGCTGTACATAGTTATCGTCGGGTTCGGGATCTTCTCGCTGATGCGACTGGGTCTCGACCTGTATCCTGATATCTCCTTCCCGGTCGTCATCACGATTGTTCAGTACGAGGGCGCGAACCCCGAGGATATCGAGACGCTCGTCACCAAGCCTCTGGAGAGCGCGGTCGCGGCCGTCGACGGGGTCGAGTCCATAACATCGGATTCCAAGCAGGGTGTCTCACTGGTCGTCGTCGAATTCGACTGGGGCACGGACATGGAGCAGGCCGAGACAGATATCCGTCGCGCGATCGACATGATCGAGGGATATCTTCCCGAGGACTCCGATGCTCCGATGATTTTCGCGTTCGACCCGTCCATGCAGCCGATCGTGATGACGACGGTTTCCGGGCCCTATCCTCTCGACGTGCTCCGCTATATCGCGGACGAAGAGGTCGCCCCGCTTGTCGAGCGAATCGATGGCGTGGCGGCGGCCGAGGCGTCCGGCGGACTGGTCCGTGAGATCCAGATTGTGCTCGACCCGCGCAAGATCGAAGCGTACAAGCTCGACGTGACCGCGGTGATGGGCGCCGTTTACGCCGGGAACAATCAGCAGTCCGGTGGCTACATCGAGCAGGGCATCCTTGAGTTCGAGATCAAGACCAACGGCAAGTACAAATCGGTCGAGGAGATCGGCGAGGTCGTTGTCGGCGCCAGGCCGACCGCCATGGGCGCGATGCAACCGATCCGTTTGAAAGAGGTCGCCTCGATCGTCGATGGTTTCGCGGAGTCCAGGCGTGTCCTCGAGACCGATGGTCAGTCCTCGGTCTGGCTGATCATCAGGAAGCAGTCCGGCGCCAACACGGTTCAGGCGGCCGAAAAGGTGATGAAGGTTCTCGAATCGGCGGCCGCGAACACCGGACGAGACCTTCAGTTCAAGACAATCTTCAACCAGTCCGACTTCATCAACAGCTCGATCGGCAACCTGTCCAGTTCCGCGATCCAGGGCGTCGTCATCACCTTCTTCGTTCTGCTTTTCTTCCTTTTCAGCTTCAGGGCGTCGCTGATCGTCGCCATGGCCATACCGATCTCGGTCGTGGCGACCTTCGGGCTCATGCAGCAGGCTGGAATGACCTTGAACGTGCTTTCGCTGGCCGGTCTGGCCCTGGCGGTCGGCATGCTGGTCGACAATTCGATCATCGTCATGGAGAACATCTTCTTCTTCAGACAGAAAGGTGAATCGCCGTGGAATGCGTCGATCAAGGGTGCATCGACCATCGGCCTGGCGGTCATGGCGTCCACCTTGACCACGCTGGTCGTCTTCCTGCCGGTTCTGTTCGTTCCCGGCATCGCCGGCGTTCTCTTCAACGACATGGCAATCACGATCTGCTTCTCGCTGACCGTGTCGATACTGGTCGCGTTGACGTTCATCCCCCTTGCATCTTCAAGGCTTCTTGGTGAGGGTGCCGATAAGCACCTGAAAAGATCAGAGCGGTTGCAGGAAAAGACGCTCGGCTGGCTTTATCGAGGATATGGACGTGCCCTCGACTGGGTCCTCGGACACCGCCTGGTGGTCGTGTCGTCGGTGGTCGCCCTGCTGATCGTTACGGGCGTGATGTACAAGCTGATGCCCACCGAGTTCATGACCGAGGGTGATGACGGTTTCATGGTCATCTCTGTCGAGGCCCCGGTCGGCACGAATCTGGATGAGACCTATCGAATCCTGGACGAGGTCCGCGGGCGTGTAGCCCAGATCGTTCCCGAAAAGGATCGGAAGCTGATAGCGCTCGACGTCGGTCTCGGCGAGGGGTTCACCGCGATCGTGTCCAAGGGAACCCACGCCGGTAAAATAAGGGTTCCGCTGATTTCCTCAGACAACCGCGAGACGTCGCTGGCCCAGTACGAGGACCTTCTGCGCGACGCGCTGAAGGAATACCCCGGCGTCACGTTCACGATGGGCCGGGCGGGACCATTCAGAGCCTCCGGTGACATCGAACTGCAGATCCTCGGTTTCGATCTTGATCAGCAGCGCCGGGTCGGTCTGGAATTGAAAACCAAGCTGGCCGCTCTCCCCGAGGTCGGTGAGACCACTTTCTCGATGGCGGACCAGAAACCTCAGATGGAGGTCGACTTTGACCGGCGCAAGCTGGCCGAACTCGGTCTGTCCAGCGGTACGCTCAGTCAGGCGATCTCGGTCGCCTTCCAGGGAAAGACCGTCGCGATGTTCTCGGACGGCGGCGACGAGTACGACATCAAGATGCGCTTTGACGAGAAGTTCAGGAACGACCTGGACAACCTTCGCAAGATGCCGATCGTCACCACAACCGGCGGGATCGTTCCGCTGGACAACGTCGCCGACATCGAGACCAGGCTCGGCCCGACCGATATCACCAGACTTGACCAGGAAAGGTACACCACCGTCAGCG
>JAGOFO010000040.1 GCA_017997155.1 Myxococcota bacterium | reverse complement strand
ATGTACATCAGGCCGATCGGATGGGTGATCGACATGAACTCCGTGCCCAGAAACCTGGGCTTGACCAGCAGAACCTTCGCCACGATCGGAAACCTCGCGAGCTGCCGCAGATGTTATCACACAAATCCGGGCCATTCCGCGGTTCGGGTCTTGCGCGCCGGTCTGAAGGACCTATTCTTTACATTGTCCCGGAGGTTCCGGGTACTTCCCGCCGTCTGAACGGATCGTCGCAAGATGCGGCGGTCCCGCTGGAGTGCAATCATGAAGTCCGACGTCGAAATCGCCCAGGAAGCAGTCGTCCTTCCCATCCGGGATGTCGCCGCCGCGCTTGGAATCGCGCAGGACGAACTGGAACCGTACGGCCACGACAAGGCCAAGCTGTCCCTGAAGTTGTGGGACCGCATCCGGGAAAGGCCCAACGGCAAACTGGTCCTGGTCACGGCAATCAACCCCACGGCCGCGGGCGAGGGCAAAACCACCATGAGCATCGGCCTGGCGGACGCGTTTCGCCGACTGGGCATGAAGTCCGCCGTGGCCCTGCGCGAGCCTTCATTAGGGCCATGCTTCGGCATGAAGGGAGGCGCGGCCGGAGGCGGTTACGCCCAGGTAGTCCCGATGGAGGACATCAACCTTCACTTCACCGGGGACTTCCACGCCGTAACGACCGCGCACAACCTGCTGGCAGCCATCATCGACAACCACATCCACCAGGGCAACGAACTGGATATCGACGTGCGCCGGGTTGTCTGGCGGCGTGTGATGGACATGAACGACCGCGCCCTGCGCAACATCGTGTGCGGGCTTGGCGGCAAGGCTAACGGGGTTCCGCGTGAAAGCGGTTTCGATATCACGGTCGCGTCCGAGCTGATGGCTATCCTGTGCCTGGCGTCGGACCTTCAGGATCTGAAGGAAAGGATCGAACGGATCATCGTGGCCTACACCAGGGACGGCCGACCGGTGCGTGCCGGCGAACTGAAGGTGGGCGGCGCGATGGCGATGCTGTTCAAGGACGCCATCAAGCCGAACATCGTTCAGACGCTTGAAGGAACTCCGGCGTTTGTCCACGGCGGCCCGTTCGCAAACATCGCACACGGATGCAACAGCGTGATGGCGACGAAGTTCGCACTGAAGCTGGCCGATGTCGTGGTTACCGAGGCGGGTTTCGGCGCGGATCTGGGCGCTGAAAAGTTTATCAACATAAAGTGCCGGTTCGCCGGTCTGCGACCGAACGCTGTCGTGATTGTCGCTTCGGTGCGTGCCTTGAAGATGCACGGCGGCATGCCGAAGAATCGCCTGACCGAGATCGACATGAACGCGCTGGCCGCGGGTTCGGCCAACCTGACGAAGCACATCGAAAACGCCGGCAGGTTCGGAATTCCCTCGGTGGTCTGCATCAACGCCTTCCCGACCGACACAGACGAGGAACTGGCGTTTGTCAGGCGGGAATGCGAGCGACTTGGCGCCAGGGTTGCCGTGTCCGAGGCATGGGCGAAGGGCGGCGAAGGCAGTATCGAACTGGCGAACGAAGTCTGGAAGGCGGCCTCAATGCCGGCCGGATGCAGAGTGCTTTATGACCACAATCAGCCGATTCCTGAAAAGATCGGCACCATCGCGCGGGAGGTCTACGGGGCTGACGGCGTCGAATACACTGACGCGGCGATGAAGACAATCAAGGAACTCGAGGCCGCCGGTCTGGACAAAATGCCGATCTGCATGGCCAAGACTCAATACTCGTTAAGCGACGATCCGACAAAGCTCGGAAGACCTGTCGGGTTCAAAATCACCGTGCGTGAAATCCGCCCGTCGGTCGGAGCCGGTTTCATCGTGGCCCTGACCGGCCAGATCATGACGATGCCTGGACTACCGAAACGCCCGGCGGCCGAGAACATGGACATCGACAACGACGGTCACATCACGGGGTTGTTCTAGAAATTCATTCCTGGATATCGCCGGTCGGGACTTCCCGCCTGTATGCCGCGGCCGCGGCAACGGCACGCTCGCGCCGACCCTTGATGGTGAATCGGTCCAGCCAGATGTAGACGACGGGAACGACGACCAGGGTCAGGAAGGTCGACGAAATGACGCCGCCGATGACCGATATCGACATCGGGACGCGGAACTCGTGACCAGCGCCGGTGGCCATCGCTGTGGGCAGCATGCCCAGCACCATGGCGGCCGAGGTCATCAGGATCGGACGAAGCCTGGTGGGACCGGCCTCAAGCACCGCCTCGACGATCCCCATCCCCCGTTCTCGAAGCTGGTTCGTGTAATCAACCAGCAGAATCGAGTTCTTTGTCACCAACCCCATCAGCAGAATCACCCCGATCAGGGCGATCACGTCCAGACGGATGCCGAAGATGAAAAGGAAGACCACCGCGCCGATCAGGGCCAGAGGCAGTGAAAGCATGATCGTGAGGGGATGCACCAGGGACTCGAACTGCGAAGCCAGGACGAAGTAGATGAACAGGACGCCGATGATCATGGCCAGCGCCATGTTCGTGTAGGTGTCCTTCATCAGTTCGGCGTCGCCCGCGAATTCCATGCGGTATCCGTCTTTTATCTCGATACCGTCCAGCTTCGGCTGCAGGTCCTTCATCACCTCACCGAGCGAACGGCCCGCGAGGTTCGCGGTGATCGTGACGTATCGCTCGCGGTTCGAGCGCTCGATAGTGGACGGCATCTCGGATTCCTCGATCCTGACGATGTCGCCCATGGCCACCATCGGAGGCGGAGCCGGGGGCGCCATCGGAGAACCCATGGCGGCCGCCATTGCCCCGCGATTCGTAGGAACCTTCAACGCCAGTGCGGAGGCCAACCCTGCCCTGTCTTCCGAACGCAGCACAACGCGAACATCGATGTCATGGGTTCCATCCGAGAACTTCGCCACTGGAGCGCCGGTCAACGCAAGGCGAAGCGTCATCGCTGCCTGCGCGAAGGTCACGCCGAGGTCGCCCGAACGCGTCCGATCCACGACCAGACGGTTTTCCTTCATGCCGGGCTTGAAAGAAATCGCTGCGTCCCGGATGCCCGCGGTGCCGCGAACCACGTCGAAAACCTCGCCCGACACGCGTGCGAGTTCATCGTACTGGGCGCCATGAATGCGGATCGTGAACGGCGCCTCCATGAGCGAATCGGACTGGCCCAGAGGCCCGGCGTCCGCCAGGCTGGCCGTGACGCCGGGAATTGCAGATAACTTCGGACGCAACGATTCCATGATGTCGGAAACGGCCCTGTCACGATCCTCGGCGGGAGTCGTGACGACGTTGATGGTCGCCTTGTGAACCTCCTCACCGGGACCGACGGTGGTCGAGATCGTCAGGACCTCAGGTTCGGCGCGAACCATTTCCTCGACCTGCCTGGTAACCCGATCGGTCTCCTGAAGGGCGGTTCCGGCCGGAAGCTGAAGATTGATCGAGAACGACGACTGGTCGCCGCGCGGGATGAACTGGAAGCCCATCACCTGGGTCAAAGCGAGGCTGGCCAGAAACACCGCGAGCGCGCCGAAAACGACGGTCTTTTTGTGTGCGAGCGCCCATACAAGCGCCTTCCGGTAGACCTCGTCGAGCGCGTCATACCCGCGAACCAGGATTCCCAGTACCGGGTGCCTGCGCCGCCGCTCGTGATAATCGGGCGGGATGTTCTGCACCAGACGCGCGGACAGCATCGGGTCGACAGTCAGTGAAACAACAAGCGAGACAAGCACGGCAGCCGATACCGTAATCCCGAATTCCTTCAAGAACTTGCCAACCAGACCGGCGGTAAAGGCGATTGGCGCGAAGACCGCCACGATAGTGAGCGTCGTCGCGATAACAGCCGCCGCGATTTCGTGCGTGCCCCGGCGGGCCGCCGTAAAGGCGTCCTCGCCCCGTTCCATGTGTCGGAAGATGTTTTCCCGCACGACGACCGAGTCGTCGATTAACAACCCGATCGCCAGCGACATCGAAATCATCGAGACCAGATTGAGCGAGAAACCGAGCTGCCAGATCACAAAAAACGTGGCGATGACCGAAATCGGAAGCGCGATAGCCGAGATGACGGTCGAACGCCAGTCGAGCATGAAAAGGAAGATGACCAGAACCGCGAAAACGGCGCCCAGTATCAGTGCCTGACGCAGTTCGAAATAGGTGTTCTCGATGAATGTCGAGTTGTCCAGAACGTTCTTGATGACCATGCCCTGCGGGAGCTGCGGGCCCAGATCCGCGATCGTCTTTTCGACCTTGCCGACGACGTCGACCGTATTGGCCGACGCCTGCTTCTGGACCACGAAGGAGACGCCTGGCTGACCGTCCACGCGGGTCAGTGTCCTGGCCTCCTTGACTCCGTCGACGACCTCGGCGACGTCTCGGACGTGAAGCTGCGCGCCGTTGGGAAGACCCATCAGCACGACATCCCCGATGTCGGACACGGACTGGTAACGACCGACTGCCTTGACCCCGGTCTCGGTGTCGCCGGTGGTGACGCGGCCACCAGGAACATCGATGCCCTCGGCGCCCACAAGCTGCGCGAGCTGTGTCAGCCCGATTCCGGCCGCATCCAGTTTGGCACGATCAACTTCGACGCGAATCTCGCGTTCATCGCCACCCTGAATGGTCACGCTGCCGACGCCATCGACGCGCTGAATTGCCGGGCTGACGATGTCGGCCACGATACGACGTGTCTCGGCCGATGTGCCAGTGCCCGATACCGCATATGCCAGGATGGGCGACGAGGCCGGGTCGAATCGCGAGATTATCGGATCCATGATGTCCGGGGGCAGTTCACCGCGAATCATGGCAAGGCGATCCCTGACATCGTTCGAGGCCTGCTGCGGACTCGCCGTCATCTTGAACGTGACGACTACCTGGGACACGGAATCGCGCGAAAAACTGCGGACGTTGTCCACATCGTTGACGCCGGAAAGGATGTCCTCGATCGGGCGGGTGACCTGGGTCTCGACCTCTTCGGGACTGGCGCCCGGATAGGGAACAACCACCGCCACGATCGGGAACGAGACCTCGGGAAAAAGGGAAAGTGGCAGGCGGAAGAACGCCAGCCCGCCAAGCACCAGCAGGGCGAGTGCCACCATGCCGGTCAGGACCGGCCGGTTGATTGCGACATCGGAGATCTTCATGGGGCTGTCTCCGCGGCAGGTTCGACAACGTCGCGGGGAGCGTCGGAAGCGACCTGGGCATCCGGATGATCCTGACCGACGCCATCGGCACCCTCGACCTGTTCCGGTCCGGCCTCCGCCGTGTCCGCGATCTTGAACTCGACCTGGTCACCGTCTTTAAGGTCGTTCATGCCCGAGACCACAACCCAGTCGCCCTCGGCCAGGCCCGACACCACCACGACATAGTCCGCGTCCATGGTCCCGAGTTCCGGCTTGACGATGACCGCCCGACCCTCGCGGACAACAAACACGACGACACCGTCCGGCCGCGTCACCAGTGCCTTCTTCGGTATCGCCGGCACGCCGTCCTCGCGCGAGACCTCGACTCGGGCCGAAGCGAACATGTTCGGCAGCAGCCTGCCGTCGTCGTTGTCGATGGTGACGACCACTCCCGCCTGCCTGGTCATCGGATTAAGACTGGGACTGAGGGTCAGAACCTCTCCGTCAAACTCGGCGCCCGGCACGTCCGATGCCGTTACGACTGCCGACTGGCCGGTCTGAAGTCTTGCGAAATCAGCCGCCGCCGCATTCGATTCAAGCCTGAGCACAGCCAGATCCTGAACCTGGAAAAGCGGCATCGTCTGACCGGCCGGCGATCCGAGATTCACAAAGCGGTGGGTAACGGTACCCTCGATCGGGGTCGTCACGCGGGCGTTCTCGACCATCTGCGCGGCGAGAGCGGCCGCTGCGGCAGCCGTTGCCAACCCGGATTCGGCCGCGGACATCGACGCCTTCGCATCACGCAACCCGAACTCGATCTTCTCGAACTCGGACTGCGGGATCGCATCGTCCTTACGCAGGGCGGACAGCCTGTCGTACGCGGACGTGGCCGCATCAAGTCCGATCCGGGCGCGTTCGACCTGCGCCTCGGCCACCTGAACGCCGGCCATGGCCTGATCCGCCTGAAGCTCTATTTCACGGTGTTCGATGATCGCAAGAACCTGTCCGGCCTCGACATCGTCGCCCACATCCACAAGAAGCTCCTCGACTCGACCGGGTACCTTGGTAAACACCGGGACTTCATTCCGCGGTTTGATGGTGCCGTTGATGGTCACATACTGCGCAACATCGCGAATCACGACCGGCTGTACCAACACACGGGGCACCGGCGGTGTCACCTCGCGCTCGGCCTCGGCGCGGTCCGCCAGCGCGTCGGCCACACGCCAACCGATTACGCCCAGCAGGGCCGCCGCCGTCACCGCCGCAATCGAAATCCAGACGATCTTCTTCATCGGGGGCCTCGGTATGCCAGGGTTGTCGGCCGACCGCCGATGGTGTTCCTGTTCCCCCGTGGCGTCAACGTTGTCAGGTGTCGGCCGGCGGGCAATAGATTACCACGTCCTTCCTCTATCCTGCGACATCAGAGCATTGTCGAAAACAACGAATAATCCGAGACGATTCGGGCCTTTCGAGGGCGGTCGCGTTGACAGCGGGGCAAGACGGCTCGACAATGAGGCCCGCGCGGACGTTTTCGGCTGCAAGCCCTTGCAGTTATACATCTTCGGAGGTTGATCATGCGTGGAAGGTGCGAGTTGCGGAAGCGGATATCCGAACGCGGGCTTTGTTTGCTGATGACCCTGATGGTTCTGGTTTTCGCGCTGGTATCATGCGGCGTGGACGAACCCACCGAACTGGCGGCGGTGAGCCTGGACGACGAGACTTTCGGCGCCATGCTCGTCTCCAGTGACGGTGAACAGCTTCTGCCGGTGGTCGCGCGCAACGACTCCCTTGAACCGACCGCCGTGACGGGCGCCGTCTGGATGGATGGCAACGGCAGCAGCATCGTCGTGGATCTGGATCCCGGAACCGGCCTTCCGTCGAAGGTTGTGCTGGGCGATTACATCATCCTGTTCGCGAACTGGAACCAGGACGGAACCGTCGCGGACGTCGCCCGCATCTACGGACCGACCGAATACATCGAGATCCTTCGCGGGGTCCAGGTTCGGGAACCGGAACCCCAGGTCGAGACAGAGGCCGGCGTCGTAGCCTCGGCGGCAACCTGCCTGCCGAACTGCCCGTCAAAGGAACGAACCCAGGCGGAATTGCTGAAGGTTGCAGGCCTGGGACTTTCGATCGCGACCTGCGGACTGGCTACGGCGGCCAGTTGGGGCGCGATGCTGCTGCCATGTTCCGGCGTAGTCGTGTCCAGCGCGAAGATGTTGACCCCCGAGGAATCGTGGCTGAACGCGCCCCTTGAACGCGCCGACAAACTTCTGAGCGGAATCGACATCCTGCAATGCATCACCGGGGACGTTTCCGGGTGTGTATCGGCGGCACTCAACCGCGCATCGTCCGAACGCCAGAAGGCCGCTGATCGCGAGGAGGCCTACCAGAACCTGGTCCAGGCGGCCAATGATCGGCTGATGAACGGCGAGATCCAGTCCGGATACCAGGAGGGCGGGCAGCCGGCATGCATCGACTACTACGCATGCA
Organism: Myxococcota bacterium; assembly: GCA_017997155.1. GTDB lineage: Bacteria > Myxococcota_A > UBA9042 > DTJE01 > DTJE01 > JAGOFO01. The sequence goes on along the minus strand of JAGOFO010000040.1, from coordinate 10,300 downwards.
CCCCCGGCCTGACCCTGAACTGCATCGAAGGCGGCACCAAGACCTGTCAGGAAGACTGCACATGGGGCAAGTGCCCGAAGATGACCGGTGGGACATGCTCGATTCCGAACGAAGGCCAGGAAGCGTGCGAGGCCGTCGTCCAGGACGTCATCGCCCAGTGCGCGGCCAGGGGCGGCCATATCGTCGGCTGGACCATCAGCAAGGCGGACTGCGTGAGCGATTACAACTGCTGGATCAAGGGTTGCCCGTGCCTGATGTTCTGCGCATTGCAGTGCGGCAGCGACTCGAGCTGCGCGGAGGGCTGCATCCTGAACTCCGGGGCCAACGCCGAGGCCGAAAGCGCCGCATGCTCGGCATGCCGGGAACCCCAGGTCTACGGTCAATGCCAGTCCGGAGGCTGACCCGGATCCCGACACGTTCACTGGAGTCTTTTTGTTACGCCTGAAAACCATCGGCCCCCGGTTCTTTTCGCTGGCAGCCATCGCGATTTCGATTCTCCCGACAACTGTAACGGCATCTTCCGCCGTGGCTGATCAGATGGCCGGGGCGTCAGGGCTGCGCGGCATGCTGCTGCAGGCAAACGCCGCCCTGCGCTCTTCGGACCCGAGTCCGTTCAGCTGGGCGCTGCTGCCGATCGCCCTGGCTCCGCTTATCCTGCTGATATGGATGTTCGTGTCCTTCCTGCGGGATCAGCCGAAAAAGCGAATCACCGTGCCCGAGATAGTCGCCCTGGCCATCTCCCTGATCTTCTCGACGCTGATCATCTTCGCCGACGTCTATTCGATGTTCTCTGCCTGGATCGACCCGGATGACGTCGGAGAACTGGCCAGGGTCATCAGCCTGGCAGATGGCCAGTATTTCCCGATTCAAGGCACGTACATCCACATGTGGCAGTTGTTCATCGGCCCGTTTGCCACCATGTGGATCGGCTTGTTCGCCCAGGTCTTCGAGAATCACGCAGCCTTCGCCATCGCCCCGCTCGTAACCCTGCTCGCCACCCAGTTCACCGGGGCGGCATTCCTGCGACGCCGCTTCAGTACGACCGCTTCACTGCTGTTCATCCTGACCGTGCCGCTGCACATGGCATTCATGATGTCCTCGTCGGCCCACGTCGTGTTCGGGATTCCGCTGGGCATCCTGATTGTCTGGATCATGACCGACGCGATCCGCGACAACACATGGCGACACATCCCCCTGGCGTTCCTGTGCGCCGGGCTCATGGCGCAGTTCTACGCCGTAAACATTGTGTGGCTTGCGACCATTCCAGCCCTGCTCATCCTGTTTGGAAGGCCAACCATGCCGGTGAAGGGCTGGATCCGCTCCAGCCTTCTCTTCCTGCTGCCACAAGTCTTCACCATATTCATGGCCCTGGCCGACCTCTGTGCCAGCAAGCCGCTGGCCGGTCCCGGCGGGCAGCCCGCGTCGACCACGACCATCGTGGCATTCCTGGCACTGCCCGTCATCGCACTTGCGCTGCTGCTGGCGACCCGGACGACTCTGCACAGACACAAACTGGTCCAGCGGGCCGCGGAGACTCCTCACGCGGTGACCGGGGCGACGTTCGCCATGCATTCGATGGTGCTGCTGGTGCCGGTCCTGCTGGGAATGATGGACGGCACCTACTTCACCTTCGCGCTGCCTGGAATCTGGCTGGCCATCGTCCTGCTCGCGACGCATCTCCTGTCCGAAGCCACCGAACGCCATGCCTTCGTCCGCCGGCGACTGACGATGGCCCTGGTGATTTCGACGTCGATCGTCTACGTGGGGGCGTGGTGCTTCCACAACGACGGATGCGCATGGAGCCTGCTTGACGTCTTCAACCCGAAGGCTCGTATCGGCGAACCGCTGATGGCCTTTCTCGAGGACGCCGGCATGTCCGACAGACAGGAGTACCGCGAAAACATCCATCATCTTCATCAGGTGACCGTGTCGGCCCCGCTTTACCCGATGTTCTTCCTGCCTCCCGAGGATGAAGACGATGGCCGTGAATCCCTGGAAATCGTTTTCCTTCCCAGGCGCGACTCAGACGAAGCGTTCGAAGACCCGTTCGAGGACAGCGCGCCGGCGCAGATGTTCTCGCACGATGGACTCGAGGTGCTCGCGTACGACTCCAGGCTGAAATATCACGAGCAGAAGGCGACGGTGACTTACCGGGATCGGGTTCAGAAGGATCTGCCGCGGCCCTGGCTCTGGAAACCCCGCCCCCTGATGGGAGACATGATGGTTGCGGCCAGGGCGCTGCTCGAATTGCCGTCGTCAGCCTCCAACGACCCGGCCAGGATGGGTTTCGGCGCGAACGGAGACCAGACCGACGCGACCGCACCCGAATCGGTGCGCGTCGACACCGTTTTCAGGGCCGGACAACAGCGGACTCTCGCGTTGCTGGTCTCCACCAGATGCCCGTCAACGACGTCGGTCGACGGTCTGCCGGTCTTGCCGCTGATGCAGCTCGATTACCCCGAAATCTTCGAGGATGGCGCCGGATATCGGGTTGAACTGTATGAACTCGGGTCGGCAAAAGGGACCGTCGGTGTCGATGTGGACGTTTCGGAATGCCGCCTGAAGATGCTTGACCTGCTTGACCCGCCGATGAAGTGGCAGACCCTGGTCAGGGTTCTGCTGGAACACGGTTTCACGGTCGGCGAACACGAATGATTCACCACCGCCTTCGCTGTTGACGCGTTTTGGTTTAACTGCTAAATAAATCCACCGAATCAATCACATCGGGGAGTCTCCAATGACTGCTTCAATCCATAAGTGGGCTTATTTTCTATGCGTCTGCGTCGTCGTGATGATGCTGCCGGGATGCAAGGGCAAGATCCAGGGTCAGATCATCGACAATTTCGGCCAACCGGTTGCCGGCGTGTCGATCGGCATTGAAAACTCGGGCTACCAGACGACATCGAACGCCAAGGGCGCGTTCCGACTGGAATACGCGCCGGGCCTGTTCAAGCTGGTCCTGAACAAGGACGGCTACGTCGGCTTCCAGCAGGAATTGAACCTGGCCGACGACTCCGGATACAAGATGGGCGAGGTCAGGATGGTCCGCTACCAGACGTTGCGCGGCGTCGCCGTGGACAACTTCGGCGTGCCGCTGGCAAATGCTACCGTAGAAGTCATCGACCTCGGCAAGACGGCACAGAGCCAGGCGGACGGCAAGTTCGAGATAGCCGGACTCGCCGGAAATCATTCGCTGAAGATTGTCCTGGACGGCTACCTGGCCCGTGTAAACGAATTGGTCATTCCCGAACAGGAAGAAGCCGAAATCGGTAACGTCGTGGCGGTGCGTCTTCCCCGGCAGAGCGGCGTCCTTTACCAGGGCGCCGAAGACTATTCCCAGGTCCAGGAGATCGCCCTGTTAAGAAAGGACAAAGTAATTCAGGAAGAAATCGGCCTTCTGTCCTTTCCGCGAAAGGTCAGCACGTATTCGATCAAGAACACCGACGCGATACCGACCGTTCCGGGCCCGTTCGTGACAATCTTCGACCGGTCGGGTGAGGCTCCTGTCCTGGTCAGCGTGCCCAGGCGCGAAGTCGCGGTCGAGACGTACTATCCCGACTCCGACATGTTCAATCCCGACTGGGAGAAGAAACCCCGCCTGCTGAAGTACACCGAGGCGGTCGACGACAGACAGGTGATTGACGGTGGCACCATCGTGCGCTCATTCCAGGGCAACATCGGTGCAATCTACTGCTACATCCGCAAGATCGAGGGCGAAGTCCGCAACTTCATGGAAACGACGCCGGTCACCTATACCTCCTCGAAGGCCTGGTGCTTCCGGGTCGGCGATGGCGGTCCGACATCCGGATCGGTCATTGTGACGGCCCCCGGCGCGAAGGACGCGGCCCCCGCAAAGGGCGGCGACGGTGGGCTGTCATGCACCGACCCGTCCTTCTGCCCCGACCATCCGGACACGGTGGCCGGTTTCATCGGCAGGATCTGCGACGATTCGTTCACCGTCGACAACGTTCCCGAGATCGAAGCGGCCCTCATCGATGGCCGCCTGTCCAAGGCTGAACTCCCCTGGATTTACAACGTCTACGGCGCCTCGTACGGCTACAAGTTCGTGAAGGTGCCTCAGCTCAACACATTCTTCTATGGTGACGACTCCGCGAAATGGCTTCCACCGGCGTGCCTGCGATTCAGAAACTCGCTGGCTTCGATGTCCGGCCTGACAAAGGGCCAGTGGGCCGCCTTCAAAGCCATCAAGGAACTTCGCAAGTGACATGTTCGCGGACGCCTGAAACGCGTTCCGCCGGTCGCTTGACCAGCTTGACCTTAAAGGTTTTGCTTATCGACAAATCATGGAGGTGTCACCGTGTCAGCGCAACTCATCGGCCGGGTGAAGTCCGGCTCCAACAAGTCCTACGAGGTCAAGTGGGATTCATCGTCCCGTGACGTGTACGTGTCCTATGCCGGCTGGAGCCACTGCGGCAAGGCCAGTTCCGCTGGTGACGCCATGCGTGTCGCCGAGGCCTGGCTGTACAACAAGTAGGCGGGCACGATCGACCCGCCGCTCAATGTCGCCACATTCACGAAATTTCATTCTGGACATGTGTTTCACGACTGGTGGAAATCACGCCATGACGGTTCAGGCCAGAATGTCGCCCAGTCCGAACAGCAAAACGCCCTCGGAAGCGGCGCGACGCCGCATCTCCTTTGTGAACCCTGATCTGGACCAGATTGCGTAGGTTACAATGCGGGGAGCCTGGGGAAGATCGGACACAACCGCGTCACGACGGCTGATAAGAAGGTCCAGCACATCCGTGCCGACCGGATTTATGCTCCACTTGCATTCTCCCATCAGCAGGGCGCCTTCGTCGGCAACCGCCACGACATCGACCTCGGCATCCGACCGCCACCATGAGCCAACCCGGTCGTATCTGGCGGGAAGAACACCGGATCTGTTCATATCTTCAACATGCTGACGGCAGATGTCCTCAAAGGCGCTGGACACGTGCTGGTCGAGGTACGGCGCCACCCTCGAATCCATGACCTGGATCGGATCACCCGCTTCCAGTGCGCTGCGGTTCGGCAGCACGAACCGGAACCAGAACCGGAAAAATGGGTCACAAAGGCGGTAACGGCCGCGGCGCGTGCGTTCGGGATTGCGTTCGGTCACCGGCGTCATCCGTTCAAGTACACGCATTTCGCGAAGAGTATCCATGTATCGGCCGGCCACACTGCGGTCCGCCAGCCCGGCCGCCTGAGCGATTTCATTCGGCGTGGTGCGGCCAAAGGCGACCGCGTGGCAAACGGAATAGTAAACATGCGGATCGCGCAGTTCCTCCATCAGCAGGAAGCGGGGTTCGGAATAGAGCGGAGCGCCTTTCGACAGGATCTCGGCCAGGATGTTGTCGCGAATGGTCAGCGTTGGGCTGAAGCGCTCCAGATAGGCGGGAATGCCACCCAGAATCCCATACGCGGCCACCTGGTCGTCAGGGGAATACCCGGGAAAGAACGCTGTCGCGCCCCGAAAACGAAACGGCTGTACCAGCCATTCACCGGTCCGCCTGCCATACAGTGGATTTTTGGCGCCCAGAACCTCGCGTTCCATGAACGACACGTACGATCCACACAACACGATGTGCAGACGCGAATCCTTCAACCCGGAATCCCACAGCCGTTGCAGAACGGACGGTAACGAAGGATCCGATGCGCAGAGATACCCGAATTCGTCCAGCACCATGAAGAGCGGTTCGGCAACTGCCCTGGAACCGACAAAACGCAAGGCTGCTTCCCACGAAGAAAATACCGTGCCTTCCAAACCCGGTTCGCCCAGCGCCGCCAGGGCAACCCGGGAAAAGGCGGCAAGCTGGTCGCTGACCGAAGTCTGATCAGCCACAAAGAACAGCGACCGCCTGTCCTGCGCAAAATGACGCAGGAGCGATGTCTTGCCGGTCCGTCGACGCCCGTACAAGACAATCATCGCCGCACGGTCGGAACCCGTCTGACCTTCAAGGAACTTCAACTCTTCGATTCGATTGTAAAAAGGCATCTGTAATACCTTTGTCAACTTACGATTAGTTTAACCAAGATTAGACAAACTTCAACTTCTGATTTTCCGGTGCGGGACGACTCGATTGTCTGGCCTGCTCCCCATTTTCTGGACCATTTTTCGGGGAGCAGATCAGCCTCGGCAAGGCACCTTTTCAAGGACGCCATCCACGATATTCCACAGGGAACCGACCAGGTGCCGCAGAAAGACCTCGTCATGACTGACCAGCAGCAGCCCGCACGGACAATCGCCAAGCGCGTCCTCGAGGCACTCGATGGCCGGCAGGTCCAGATGGTTGGTCGGCTCATCCATCACGATCAGCCAGGGTGAACGCAGAATTCCCAGCGCCAGCAGGATCTTGCGCATCTCGCCAGGGCTCGGCTCGCTCGTCTCCATCAGCCGGGGCGGACGCGACCCGAGGCGACTGACTATCGTCATCACCCGACCGAGTTCCTCGCGCGACAGGGCCCGAACATCGGAAATCAATCTGGCCGACTCGGTGGCCGTGATCTCCTGCGGCAGATACAGGACACGGCCGGGCGGCAGATCGGCCGCACCGACGATACGCTGAATCAGGGTACTCTTGCCGGCGCCGTTTCTTCCGGTCACCCCGACCCGATCCGATGGGCCCATCGACAGGGACAGGTGCCGCAGCAACCTGCCCGGGCCAAGTTCGATCTCGCCCGCCGGGATGGAAAAAAGCTCATTCCTGCGGGCCGGTGCGGTATCAAGCCAGACACCGGTGCGGTATTCCTTGCGCACCTGGATCCGCGCCGCCTCCTCGCCAAGGCGCTCAAGCCTGCCCCCGAGTTGCGCGGCAAGCCTGCCAGCCCTGCCATCCTTGCCCGACAGCCGTGCCAGGTTGATGCGCTCCCTGCCGTCATGATCCCCGGGGGCAAGGCCACGCTTCGAGCACTTGCGATCCGCCCTGCCGGCATCCGCGAGACGCCGCGACATCTCCCCGTTCAGCCTCGCCCTGGCCCGCGACACTACCTCCAGCGCGTGACGGTCCCGCTCCCGCTCGGCGGCGGCCTGTTGCGAAGCAACCGTATAACCGCCTGGACGAACTACGATTCCCGGCGGTTCCACAAAGGCACACCGCGCGCAGAGCGTATCCAGAAGAGCCCTGTCGTGGGTGACGAGAAGACCGGTCCCCCGGAACCCGCCCAACGCCCGCGCAAGCAGGCGTCTGGCGTCGGTGTCGATGTGATTGGTCGGTTCGTCGATTGCCAGAATGTCCGGATCGCTCCACAGCGCCACACCGATCTGCGCGCGCTTGCGTTCCCCGTGGCTGAGCGTGGCCCAGCGCCCGAACCAGTCGTCGGCAATATCGAGATCGACCTTGAGACGGTGCGCCTCGCGATCGTCGGAGGCGAGGAATCGGGAGAGATCAGGGGGCGGATCATCCGTCCTCTGAGGACAGTAAACCGCGCGGCCGGACATCTCGACACGCCCAAGGGCCGGTTCAAGCAGACCGCAGGCCAGCCGCAGCAGCGTGGTCTTGCCGGCTCCGTTCATCCCGACGATCCCTGTCCATCCCTGCGCGAAGTGCACGGTAACACCGGAAAACAGCGCCTCGGCGGCACCGGCATGGACAAAAGTCATATCGATGATCTTCAGCATGTCCCGCGACCGTGCAAAACAATGGCGAGGCCTGATCCTACGGCATCCTTCACACGGACTTCAATTGGATGGGACCGATCGCGCCTGGTATGGGCGACTCGATTGACGACGCCACGATTACCATCAAAAACGGCATCGCAGGCATGAATGTTGGCTGCTGGGGAAACAGCTGCGAACTGTTCTGCGTCGGCCTGCACGAGGATCACGACTTCGTGGTCTGGGGACAATTCCAGTGCAAGCCCCTCAGCCAGCCACAGGGCGCCGACACCCACGACAGGTCCATCCTGATGAAGGGTTTCTGCAAGCTGTCGACCGATCCGACCCCCACCGAGATGTTCGTCAACAACCTTGGCTGCGAGATGTACTGAAAGCCGGCCACGTAACGGGCCGAAAGGGCAAGGCCGCACTGATTGCGAATCAGAAAACCAGCCGAACAAAATCAAACACTTAAAGCGCCGTTTCCATGGTCAGAATCGGGGAAGGGGGCAAAATCGACTCACCAACCGCAGAGTTGCAGAAGCTTTCTGACAAAGCCGACCACATCAGCCTGAATCGTAAAGTCTTGACCACCCCTCATGAACTCGGCAGCCCGACGTGGACCGATGCCATCGATATCCAGAAAATCCTCACGCAAATACTTGAGCGCTTCCTGCGTGCAGGAATCATCAAGCAGGGGGACAAGTCGCGCGGCAACGTCGTCGACCCTCTCGCCGTAGTTCTGTAAAACGTAGTAAAGATCGTAGGCGTCCTTGTTCTCGCCACGATTGTGGAAAGCTATTGATTTCAAAACGACGAAGGCCCCGGGCCCGCTTACCCATATATTTCTCGCGGCCCTCTCTTCCTTAATGGTCAGCCCCTCAAGCTTTATCTGTTCGCGGTCACGAAAGGCCAGGTGCAGACCAGGGGCAATGACCGCTGCAAAATCAGATTCAATGTGCCGCAGCGTGCCACCCTTGTCACCGGGGAACGTCGGCTCGATCAAAAAATCGATCGTGATTTTTCGGGGTTGCTCTATTTTCCAGCGTTGCCGGGTTGGATTTCCATCGTCGTTCACGTCCTGCACGAATCCAGCTTGGCGTAACCTGGCGGAAAGATCCTGGTACCGATTTTCATCCAGCAGGGCAAGAGAAAGGCCCACATCAAGATCCATCGTGCCAACATGGGCATCCATGCCATCGGGCAATTCGTCCTGATTGATGAGCAAGGATGGAACCAGCCCCCCGATGACCACCAGATGGTCCATAAGGTCACCGAGCTTGGTCGCGACATAAAGGCACGTACTGCGGACCAGATCAAGCTGGTCGCTATTGTAATCAGTCGCACAAGCTGATTTTTCAGGCATTGGAATCCCATCTCAGGTGAGAGGCCCGAAGACTCTTTGCGGCCTCGGCTGCGCGTTCGGGATGTGCCGACAAGTCAAGATACGCCTGGACAGGATGGACACACATGATCCCGTCAATCTCGGATGCCCCTTGAAAGACACCTTGGTCGTTTGGAACAACCAGCCAGACGTTAGCGCCTCGTGTCTCTTCTGAGAAAGACAACGAGGCCAGCAGTTCGGGTGAAGGCTCCTCGGCCAGATACACTGTTGTGGTCCTGAATGCAGCGAAACGGTCCATGAGCCAGGAAGCAGCCAGACCGGTTGCGGCGTAGCCCACCAACATTTCTTTCAAGGAATCGGAGAGTTGTCGCAACAATGCGTCACCGGAACGGGCGGCAATGTGCCCCTGAACAATGTGATGCTTTGAAAAGTCGTAAACCTCTTTCCAGGCATCAAGCAAGAGATTGTTATCCCGTGCTTTTATTGCCCCGGTTTCGTCCTGGACTATCAAACCGTCCTGCATGAGCCTGCGGGTGATTTTGCTTGTGTAACCTTCGTCGGTGTCAGTGGCCCTGGCAATCTCGCGTTGGGTCATCGACTGGTCAGGATGCATGAGCAACCATCGCGGAATTCGTGAACTTTTCGGGGCGAAGACAGAGGAGGGACGTCCCCGATTTTTGTACAGGTTGGGTTTGCCCTCGACCAGTATCCTCAAACCGGATGCGAAAATCCGGGCGTTTCCTGATAGATCAATCCATGGGATGTCTGCATCGAAACACAATTTTCGACCAGCATCACCCATGTAGGGGACCACCAGCAATGGGATCGCATTGACTTGCTTTGCTACCTGTTCACAGACCCGTTCTATTGCCTTTGCTACTGATCCGGCAGACCCCGATTCTTTCCACCGGACGGCAAATCTGAATGATTCAAATGAAATGATTGCATCCGGGCAACCAGTATTGTGACCGGCTTCGACGCGAAGCATTTCGGTTTTCATGCCCAGCAGGCTGGCAAGACGTTGCGCCACTTGCTGCACCGGTGGATGTTCAGAAGGGCTTCTCATGCTTGACTAAATAAACCAACTTGAACTCAAAGTCAAATTCATGAATTTAGTCAAGCCCTCATTTTGTGTTCCTGATCTGCTCCCCGAAAACCGGACCAGCTCTGGAGGTGAGTTGAGTTTAACTTGAGGCGCAGACAGTATTTGCGCGGAAGCAGGCCGAGGCCGGGACCGCAAGTCCATCGAAGACATCCGCAAAGGCGTCAACAAATGTACTGTCCCCCTTCCGGCTTGACACAAGTCTGGACCTGAAAAGGTCCGTAGTCAACGACATGGTATAGTCTCATGCTACCTC
>JAGOFO010000219.1 GCA_017997155.1 Myxococcota bacterium | reverse complement strand
TTGAGGTGGTCTTCAGCTCGGTCGTCACCTTGTTCAGCACCATGCGTTCGTCGCGGTCACTGGCCAGGACCGGCACCGAGAGCAGCAGGAAAAGCCCTGCGGCAGTCGTCGCCATCAGCTTGGTCACATTGATTGGCGTCATTGACGGGGCACCCCGGAATAATGGCCACGAATGATACACAAAGATCGCGTGCGCGAGCAACGAATGAATTCCATCTTTCGTTGGATTTCCGCATGTTTCCGGTCAACCCTGTCCCTGTTCTCGTAGCGGCGAATTACATTCGCCGTCAGGAAGGGCGAATTGACATTCGCCCCTACGCCGGATCTGTAGCCGGTCCGTGTAGGGGCGAATCACATTCGCCCCTGGCGCAGGCGGTTCGCCGTCAGGAAGGGCGAATTAACATTCGCCCCTACGCCGGATCTGTAGCCGGTCCGTGTAGGGGCGAATCACATTCGCCCCTTGTGCAAACGGTTCGCCCCTACGCCGGAACCTGTCCCAGACCCTGTCCCTGATCCTGACCCCGACCCCGATCATTGCGGCCGCGCGGCCGATCGGTTATCTTGCTGTCGGCATTTGGTCTCGGAAATGAAGTTCACATGGGCAATTCGTTCGATTCATTTGATTTACCTGCATGGCTTCACGACGCCTTGAAGGCTCAGGGCTTTGAAAGCGCGATGGAAGTTCAGCAGGAGTGCTTCGGGCCCGCGATGGAGGGCCGCGATCTGGTCGTGCAATCCAGGACCGGCTCCGGCAAGACGCTGGCGTTCGTCCTTCCGATCGTCGCACGGGTTCAGCCGCGGGCGGCCAGCACGCCCCAGGTTTTAATTCTCGGGCCGACACGCGAACTGGCGCTTCAGGTTTACTCGGTTGTCGAGAAGCTCGGTACTCCCGGCGGCATCCGAAGCGCCTGCGTCTACGGCGGCACCGGCTTCTCGGCGCAGCTTACCGCGCTGGCCCAGGGCGTCGACATCGTGGTCGGAACGCCGGGACGAATCCTTGATCACGCCAGGCGCGGAACCTTGAAGCTGGGCGGCATCAAGTGCGCGGTCCTTGATGAGGCCGACGAAATGCTGTCGGCCGGGTTCTACGAGGACGTCAGGTCGATCCTGAAGTCGATCCGCGACATCGACCAGATGTTCCTGTTCTCGGCCACCATCGAGCCGGGGCTCGAGAACCTGATATCGGACATGATGGTCGACCCGGTGAAGGTGAACCTTTCCGGCGACCGCATCGACGTCGATCGCATCGAGAACGTCGCGTACCTGTACACGGACGACGGCCCCAGAATCAGGTCGCTGGTTTCGGTGCTTGAATCCGAGGACCCCGCCGCGGCCATCATCTTCTGCAACACGCGCAAAACGACCGAGTCCGTGACCGCGTATCTGCGTCGGCGCGGTTACGACGCGGCCCTGTTGAACAGCGATCTGCCTCAGCATCAGCGTGAGGAAGTGATCCAGCGGATGCGGGACGGCCGACAGAACATCCTTGTGGCCACCGACATCGCGGCGCGCGGCATAGACATCTCGTTCCTGCCGTGCGTGATTCACTTCGATCTGCCGGACGATACCCAGCAGTACATCCACCGAACCGGGCGCACCGGGCGCGTGGACCGACGCGGGCGTGCCGTGTCGCTGCTGTCCGCGCGTGACCTGCACAATGTCCGCAGGATTGAATACAGGTACGGAATCAAGCTCGAGCGCGCCGAACTGCCAGGCCGCGAGGAGACGTTGAAGATGCTTTCGATCAGAAGAATCCGCGAGTTGAAGGAACGTCTGGACTGTCAGCCGGTCATCCCCGACGAGTTCACGGCGATCGCGAAAGACATATTGACCGATCCCGAAGCCGAGCAGCTTATCGCGTTGCTGGTCGATTCCTACCTGGCGTCGGCGCCGATCGTTCGGCCCGATTCCGGTTGCGCGCGTGACCACGGTCAAGACGGTGAAGACGGCGCACAGGGCGAAGGGTCGGCCGGGCAGGGTGATTCGGGCCATGGCCAGGGTGGAAGGTCGCGGGGCGGGGCTCCGGCCGGGCGGCGGCGCAGGCGCTGACGAAAGGGGGCGTTGATGGAAGAAAAGTCCTTTGAGCAACTGCTGGCCGGCATTGACGCGATTCTGCAGAAGCTTGAGCATGAAGACCTGCAACTCGAGCAGTCATTGAAGATGTTCGAGGAAGGAATGGCGTCGTTCCGTCAGGCCCGGGCCAAGCTGGAAGCCGCGCGGGTCAGGCTTGAACAGGTCACAGGCGTGGACGCCGACGGCAACGTCGTCTCGGCCCCCCTGGACGTCGGCGTGGACGACGCCGGCTGACCCCCCCAGCGCGCTTGTACGCGTCGATTCCGCTGCGTTTGCGTCAGATCCAGCCGCAATCCTTGTCAGTTCACCTGGACGTTGACAGAGAAGTCGTCCTGTCTGATATCGGTCTTGAAGTTCACGACCATCGTACCCTGGTTGCATCCCGGCACCGCCGGAACATCGTACACAAAATCAAGGTTAATGAATCGTGGCCCAGCCTGACAAGGCGGCCAGCCCCGAGTTCAGTTGATGTCCACATAAAACTCATAGGGGTCGGTGCGGATGTCGGTTTCGAGCTTTACTACAACGTCCCCGTTCGGGCAGACCGGTCCCGACAGCACGTCCAAATAGACCGTTCCCGAAATGAACTCGTCGGGGTCAAGTAGTATGGGGCCGTCCGAAAAAGAAACGTCCTGCAATTCGACACTGACCGGGCAAGACTCGCGCTGACATTCCAAATACGGATAGCCCGAGCAGTCGATGGACATTCCAGTCAACGAAAAAGCGAACATGCCGTTGTTGTGGATCGTCACATCGCGAGTCATATCCTCGACCGGAAGCTGGAAATTGAAATCCACAACCGTAGGAATGATCCTGAATTTTGGAACGGCCGCTCCACCGGTGACAGGGACTGTGCCAAGCACGGTGGAGTTCCCGTCGACAATCTTCAGTTTCCCAATACTTCGGATCTTCACGTCTTCGCTTACTGGTTGCCATCTCACTTTTATGATCAGGCTGCTTCCAACCGCCACGGGATTTGCCCCGTCAAGCTCGACCGAAAGCCCCGCGTCCCAGTCGGGCTGATGTGAAACACTGATAGTTATTGCCGCGTCGGAGGCGTTTTCAAGAGTGATTTCCGACTCCACGGCCGTGTCGACCCTTACCCAGTCAAAATCCAGTCTTTCCACCGACAAAATCACTTCTATCCGGCCGGCATCGACGACTGTGTCTTCCTGACCCATGTCGACGACTGCGTCTTCAACCACCGTCTCGGAGTCAAGTCCTGCCGCATTATCCGTTACCGCGGAATCGACGATTTCGGTGTCTGCGCTCCCGTGATCGTTTCGTACTTCGTCTTGAAGCACGTCATTCGGGCCGACTGGTTTTGAGCACGCTGCCACACCCACCACGATGAGCAACGTGGACAGGAATGCCGTTCGAATTTTGCCAAACACGAGTTTCGTTAGCATTTTCATGGTGCTTCCTCCTAGTATTCGCACAATAATTTGGGGCCAATTTCGGTTGTCCGGTCTCCTATTCGAATAGATTTGATGCTGGTCCAACCCCATTCATTCTGAATATTCCGGTTGCCGATTCCGAGAACGCCCCGTTGGCGCTTTCAAATGTAGTGATTTCCGCGGATGTCGGATTCGGCGAAACCGGGGTCTCTTCAGATGGCGGCTTTGACCTGCCCCCCTTGTTAGGACAGTTTGAAATGAGAGTCATGCCCACCCATAGTTGGGGCGGTCCTGCATAGGAC
>JAGOFO010000218.1 GCA_017997155.1 Myxococcota bacterium | reverse complement strand
CATGACCCTGCCCGCCGCCTTCGGTTTCTTACTGAACATGGACGTTTTCCTGCGCAATGTGCAGGTGCCTGGCGCGAACGACAACCTGACCGGCTCCGTGGCGCTTCCGGTTCTGGCCGAGCGTCTGCGGCACGCCAAGCCCGACGACGTCGAACTGGTTTTCGCCATGACCGGTTGTGAGGAGGCGGGGCTCGGCGGCGCGATTAACATGGCCAGGCAGTTCCGTGACAAGTGGGATCCCGAAAACACGCTGTTTATGTGCATGGACGGGATGTCCAATGGACAGCTCAGGTACGTCGGCGCCGAGGGCGAGATGTTCTGGCTGCGACCGGATCCCTCGCTCGTGCGGATCGTGCGCGATATTGCCGCATCCAGGCCGGACTACGGGCCGTGGAGGGATGTTTCTCCATTTGACATCACCATAGGCGGAACCGACATGGCCGCGTTTCAGGCGCTTGGATACAGGGGAATTTCGTTCGTGTGCATCGACCCCGAGACCGGCGGACCCAGGTTCTACCACACGCCGGACGACACCCCTGCGAATCTGGACAATGACGCCCTGAACGATTCCGTAGATTTTGTCGAGCAACTCGCTCTGAAAATCATCAATGGCGGCTCTTCAACATGATCTCGAATCGCGTGGAAAGATCGCTGGAAATTGCGTCGAAGATCGGACCTGACGCCGCGATCGGCGCTTATCAGTACTTTTTCGTCCGGATGCCGATCCGTGAGCGGCGCCTCTGCCTTGGCGAGATAAGGGATACCTGGCGAACCTGGCGTGCGGACACCGCGGCCGGACGTCTGACCGACACGCTGCATTTCTACCTGCATGTGCCGTTCTGCAGTCATCGTTGTTCATATTGCGTCTATTACAGCCTTGCTTCGCCCGAACCGGCTATGGTGAGGGCATGGTTTGAGCGTCTGGGGCGGGAACTGCCTTTCTGGTCAGAAATGGTCGAAGCTGGGCCTCTCTCGACCATGTATATCGGCGGTGGAACCCCCACGGTGCTCGAGGTCGAAGACCTGCGTCGTCTGCTCGGGATGGTGAGATCCAGCTTTCGGGTCAGGCCGGGTGGAGAACGCAGCTTCGAGTGCAATCCCCTTACGGCAACGGAAGACAAGGCCGCCATCTTTCGTGAGGCCGGCTTCAACCGTGTCAGTTTCGGCATCCAGAACATGCATCCGGACGTTTTGCGCGGCGTCAATCGCGGGTACCAGACGGTCGCACGCACTGACGAAACCTTCAGGATAATGCACGACGCCGGTTTTCACATCAACATCGACCTGATTCAGGGGCTCCCGGGGGAACCACCAGACTCGATAAAAGAGAGCCTGCGCTGGGTATTTGAGCGGCGTCCCGCCGAGATTACGCTTCATCGGCTCCTGCCGACCACGCCCTCGGGGATACTGGAGAGGTCGATACGGAAACCCCTCAAAGAGGTTTCTCTCGATATCGGCGACCTGGCCGCTTCGTCCGGTTACTCGGTGATGATCTTCGACACCGTGATCAAGTTGATCTCGCTTTCCAGTTCAACGCACCGAGACCTTCTGGCAGACGAAGCCGCCGCGTTGAAGCAGTCTTCCGGACCTGACGCAAGGTTGTGCTTCTATTCCGACGTCCCGGACGAGCCGTCTTCAGTGCTTGCCATCGGTCCCGACTCCAGATCGCAGGTGCTTGGCGGGCTTCGATACCGCATGGACAGGTACGATCCAGGTCTGCCGTTTGACGGGCAGGCCTCCATCGCTGTCGGACATGAGATTTCAAGGCGGGACGCTCAGTCATTGTTCGTGGTCGGGGGTCTGTGTCGCAAGCGCGCGGTGGACCTCAAAGCCTTTCAAGCCGCCTTCGGGGAGCCACTGGAAGCCGTGTTCGGGGATTCGATGCGGGATGCGCTCGACGCGGGGCTGCTGGTTCGGGAAGGCGATCTTCTGTGTCATGCATCGCAGGATTCGGTCACGCGCTTCGGGACCGAGATGCTGTTTGTTTCGGAGCAGGCGATTTCAGCCGCGGAAGAGTTCAAGCAACTCTATGTAGACACCAATCCGGGTGCCGTCGGGCTGGTCGTATCCGCTGGCCCGGCCAGTTTTACCGTCAAGGTCTTTCGTGGTCTTGATGATGCTCGTGCGGCTTGCAGGGCGGGGGACTACGCGTTTGTCGTGCCGTCTTCCCCGGACGAAGGCGCCCCGGATGTGCGGGCTCTGGGCGGATTGTTCGCGCGTTTCTTCGAACGCGTTGTGCTGGTGGACAGTCCGGACTCACTCAGCGCCCTGGTTTCGGCTCTTCTGACGCGTGGTAACGGAGTCCGTCTGGTAGCTTCGGCAGATTCGGTTCTTAATGGTGCCGTGATGAAAGTCGAGCGACTGGAACAGCCCTAGAACATTGAATAGTCGCCATCGATCAGGCGCCGGCGGATGGTCGACCGCAGCGTCGCCACCTCGCGGCGGAAGTTCTGGCGCATGCCGGCAACAAGGGGCGCGACCTCGGCCGTGATGAACCGATCCAGTTCACGCAGGTCCGACTCGTTCATGAACATGCTTTCATTGCCCATCTTTCCAACCATCGGCAGCAGCTGTATGTCTGCCCCGAGGCGCGCCGCGGCCATGATGTGGGCCGGGATCTCGCGGTAGTTGCACTTCATCAGCACGAACGACATGACCACCCGGGGCTGGGGACGCATTTCATTTCTGGCGGACATCAGGTTGGTGATGTTCTGCATCACCCGTTCAAAGGCATCCACTCCGGTTACATGTTCATATGTCGCCCTGGTCGCCGCGTTGACCGAGACGATAATCGACAGCAGTCTGGACTGCTTCATGTCCGCGATCAGCGACGGTTCCAGCAGGATGCCGTTGGTTGTCAGCGCGATTCCACCATCCAGGTAACGGTCCGTTTTGAAAGCGCGAAGCAGCCGCCTGGTACCGTCGGCCATCAGTGGCTCGCCGCCCGTGATGTTCAGCACTCTGAGATAAGGCATCATCTCGATCACTTCATCGAACTGCCGGTCGGACATCCTGGTCAGTTCCGGACTGGGCGCGTCGCGAACCTCGCCCGGGAAGCGGCACATGATGCATGCGATGTTGCAGTGCAACGAAGGGGCGATCACCAGGTTCTGCGGCATCGACTCGAGCTCCTCTGCGCCGTCGATGATCTCCTGCAGATTCCTGGTCAGGTTCTGGTGAAAAACGTCCGTAAGAGGATCCGCCGTCAACCACGAATCGCCGGGTCCGCCGCCGTGAAAAACGACGCAGTCGGGTCGGCAGTGCACGTGCGGGGTCCCAATCTTCATCTGGTGCCGGATTCCCTGCATCACACCGCTGTTCCATGCCTGTTTCAGCGAGACGTCGTGCCAGGATACGCATCGATCCACCGTGCCGTACTGGAAACGGTGAGTGGCACAGCAGATCGCGACTCCCCTCACACTGTGCGTTTCCAGATGCGTCCAGGGGTTCAGACAGATCGGATGCCGTTCGGCCAGGGTCTTTCTGAGCAGCCTCAGTTCGTTGCGGCGAACCCAGATGGCGGCGGAGTCGAGCCACGTCTTCGTTGAATCGTTGGCGTGCGATGCCGTCAGAGGCATCGGTTCCATAGAAGGTTTCAGATGGCGTCCGGTGAACTGACAAACCGCCGCAGCCGCACAGACGGCACAGGCCTGATAAGGTGCAGTCGCCCGCGCTGGTGGCGCTTCGAGCGGATTGCCGGCAAGGTCGCCCCAGGTCCGCGCCGGCACGTCCGGCAGCGGCAGAATGCACGGCGGCGGCGCCTCGTTCCTGGA
>JAGOFO010000217.1 GCA_017997155.1 Myxococcota bacterium | reverse complement strand
AGTGTAAACAGATACCCCAGGCGCTGGACCCATGCAGTTGGAGCGCGCAGGGCCTCCGCGACAAGCGCGTTTCCGTCCAGGCCCCCTTCGGCAAGTTCAGCAAGAACGGTGGCGACGTTATCCAGGTAACCGCAGTGTTCCGGATAACCGACAACCTCAAGGGCAGTGGCTTCCGGGGACGCGACCCGCAGAATCCCGGTGGGCACATTGCGTTCAACCACCGAGGTCCGGTCCATGTCCCGCCGCGCCACGAAGTCCACCCGCACCTTCCCACACGACAGCCCCCGACGGGATTTGGCCACCATCACCTGGAATGCCATGGGCGCCTGATGCGACGCCCCGTGCAATGCGGCCGCGCTCAACAGAGACACGTAGTACGGTTCCCGAAGGTGTTTCATCAGGAGCGGCACGAAGTTTTCGGCCGGCTGGCAGCCCAGACGCCGATACTGCGGCGGGACGATGACATGGAACCCCCGGTAAGGGTCCGCAATCCGCCCCTGCTCCTTAAGCCGACGCAACCGTGCGCGTACAGCAGGAACCGACCCGCCAAGATCATGGACAGCCTTTTCGGTTGAAAACGCCATTATTCCGTCGGTTTGAAGTCCATCAATGTAATCAGAGGTCGAATCCATCGCCAGTTCCGAATTTGTTTTGTCGTCACAAATGGCTTCCTGTGCCAGATTACAGGGAACCAAATGCAAAACACACAGAAAGTAACATGAAACGTTACTTTTTGCGATTATTGCCTGCAGATTCCCCGCCGTTTAACGGCTATCATCAACGCACGAAAATGACATTCGGCACGGAGGGCATCAGGTGCGAAAGAGGACCAGGGACATCATGGGCCCGGTTTGCGACAGCCCGGCCAAGCAGCTTCACTGGCGACTGAAGGACCTGTGGGAACAGGGGGACCTGGTCACGTGCAGGCGCGAACTGAAAAAGCTGATCACCGCCGCCAGCAGGTCCGAAGACCCGGAATTCATCGGGGACGCGACTGACGTTGCCCTGTTCCATCTGGCGTCGATGACGGAAGCAGGCAGGATCGACGGGGTGGACCGGCTTCTGGCGTTGCTTTTGCCCACAATTCCCGAATGGGCCGCTGAACGGCCTGTGTACAACGGCTTCCGGCTTGGACTGGCGTACACGATTTCGGGCGACGTCCCCGGATGCATGACCTGGCACCGAAGGCCGCTCTGAATGCATACCAGACCGCGGTAACGGTCCTTTCGGCCAGGCATTCGGCCCCGTATTACCTGATCAACGCCTTGATCCGCCAGGGTGCGGCCCAAATCGCGCTCGGGACGGCGGCCGATGCCAGGAACAGCCTGAAGCAGGCGCGGGAATTGGCCGAAGCGCAGATTGCCGGGCGCAGGACATCGTTCGACACGCACGCTCAGCTTTCGACGGCCCTGACGCTGACCGGTTACACCTGGCTGATGGCCGGAACCGGCCACGACCTGGCCGACGAGCTGTTCCAGGGGGCCGTCGACGCCGCCCGGGCCGCCGAAATGTACGAATTCGACGACTGGATCGCGCTGCTGGGGGAAGCGGCCGCAATTTCCGGGCAGAGCAGCCTGAACCACCTGCGGGAACGGCGCGAACTGGCGCTGGGGCAGGCGGCCCAGGTCGTGGCCATGATTAGCCGGGTGGCCGAACTGGCGCCGGAAGACCCGGTCGTCGACATGATGCGCGCCCGGGCCGGCCTGAAGCGGGCGGCCATCGCGTGCACGAAAGATACATTCAGCGACTTGGTGATGGATGTGTTTGGCGCCCATCAACCGGTCCAGGACCGGATCAAGGCAGGCAGCGCCACGCCGGAAATGCACCATCTCGGCGCGCTCCGCGGGATCATCTGCTGCGCCCTTGCCGCCGATTTCGACGCGCCCGTCGCGATGCACGCCAACTTCCGCGAAGCCGTCCGCACGTGGCGGAAACTGATGCCCAAAATCCAGGAACCCGAATTCATCCACGCCGAATGCCTGCGGCTCTGCGGCCTGGACCTGAACACCCCCAACAACTGGATCAACCTTTCCCACCTTAAGCGCGACGAGGCCATCCGCGGCCCCTCCTCCGTCATCTTCGCACCGCCCCCGCTGTTCAGGATGGAGGACGCGGAGAGGGTTTAGGGGGGGGGCAGGTCACTGCTTCACAATGCGCAACGTCTTGTGACAACAAGCCAGCGCTGATAAAGTTCCAGTTGAACCGACTCAATACAGGAGCCCAGAGAATGACGACACCAGACACCGAATCCGCGCTGTCAGCAATCAAGAATGCCTTTGGAGACGACTGCGTTATTGTGAAGGATTATCAAACAGATCGGGAACTTCTGAAGAAGTACACCTGGGTTCTGGAAGATCTGGGGAATGTAATTCACGTCATTCACAAGGGCGCTACCTTGGGAATCGTTGACCAGGAAAACCTGACGTTTGCCACTGAATTCGGGTGCAGCGCCGAAGGCGTGGCCGACCTGCCCCAGGCAATCAAAGAACAGGCTCGCGAATGGGCCGAGCAGGAAATGTGGCCTGTCTGGAAAAAACGCGGGTACGTCATTGACACCGGCGCAACCAACCATGAATGGGACTCACTGGAACGCCTGTGGCTGATCAACGTCATCAAGGAAATTAATTCCAACGAGGCCCTGGTCCAGGAACTGCGCTGGGCCGCCGACCAGGAACGGATCCAGTTTATCCGGTGAATGCCGCGTGCAGACACACTATCTCCCGGATTTGCCTTATCTCGATCCTCTGCGCGGGCGTTGTCAACCCAATTCGGACATGCTAATAGCTCATCAATTACAGTGGAGGCGGCGAATGCAATTTCAGGACGACCGGACTCTTGCCAGGGAGTATCACCATGCGGTTCACGCGGCAGATTCTGCTGGCGTTAACGGTGAGCCGGAGGCCCAGTTGACCACTCCGATCTCCAATCTGTTCGGGGGGATCACTCGAATCTTCGCCATCGGCCGGCTGGAATGCATCCGGGAGAGCCGCCGCGACGAACTGCGCCCGGATTTCGCATTCCTGCTGAACGGTAGACATGTCGGATACTGCGAACTCAAGAAACCTTCGTACGAACTGGATATCACTTTGAAGGCTGGCTGGACGGCCAATCAACGAGAAAGCCTGCTGGATCTGGATTCGCTGGTGCTGTGCAACGGCCGGGAGGCGAAGCTGTACGCAAGGGGCGAACTGAAGGCGGCCGCGGATCTCCCCTACGAGGACGCGGAGTCATGGAACCCGCGGGCGCTGGAATCGCTGCTTCGCACGCTGGGCCAAATGAAGACGCGGGATGTCACCCGTGTTCGCGACCTCGCGGAACGCCTGGCACGCCGGACCGCCAGCCTCCGGGACCGGATCCTCGACCTGCTGGAAGACCGTCCTCCGTCGCCGGCCTCCGGTGTTAAGGACGCCCGCCAGGCCCGGGACGCCTGGAAGCAGTACGTGCAGCCGTCGGCCAAGGACCGCGACTTCGCGGACGGCGTTTCCCAGGTGGTCGCGTATGGGCTGGTCATGTCCGCCCTGGACGGCCAGCCCGACCGGAACCAGGACGGACGCATCACCGTCGAGGAGGCCCGGGACTGGCTCCGGGACCACAGCCCGGTCATCAGCGCCTCCTTCGGGCCGCTGCTTGGGATGCCCGCGCTGGCCGCGGCCGTTCGCAGCGAACTGGCGGCCCTGGAGGATCTTTGCTCGGCCATCCGGCCCGACCGCATCCGCAGCAGTTCCGAGTCGCGCGGCGAGCCCTGGCTGTACTTCTACGAGGATTTCCTGGCCGT
>JAGOFO010000216.1 GCA_017997155.1 Myxococcota bacterium | reverse complement strand
CGCCTGGGGCATTGTCTATTTCGCTTCTGGCGAGTTCATCCAGACCGATCCTTTTGAACCATAACGCCCGGGCCCCTGACGAGGTCCTGTCAATCCCGCCCTGTTCGTCTGTTCCCAGCGTCAGGAACGGCCGTCCGCGCAGTCGCCTTTCCGGGAAGTCCCTGTCAAGGTCATCCAGAACTTCGTTCGCGGTCTTGTTCAGGACTTCGGCCAGACGGTTCAGCGAAAGTATCGCGTAGTACGTCATTGGCCAGTTGACCGCGCATTTTCGCCACGCTTCGATCGCGCCAGCCGTGTCTCCGGACTTCAGCAGCGCCCGCGCATTCCAGTACATGAACATCGAAGAGTAGAGCTGATCTCCGCCGGTCAACGTCTGGGCCAGGGCAAAGCGAGCGGCGGCATCGTCCCACCGGCCCTTTCTGAAGGAACTCCAGGCGAGCAACCATCGTGACTCGTTCGACATGTCGCCGTCGGGCCAGCGCTTGACAGACTCCTCGAGGATAGACATCGCTTCTTCATCCCGACCGGCATCAATCGCCGTGCGTGCTCGAATCACAGCGATATCGTCGTTGTATGATGCCTCGGGATACTCATCAGCGAGCAGCCTGGTCCATTCGTCACCGATCCCCGGGTTGTTGCTTCGGTAGGCGCTGCGGATTCCGAGGTACAGTATCGGGGGCATGTCACGATGTCGGCGGCATTCGTTCACCAGGAATCTGAAGTGCTTGAACGCCTCGGGGTGAACACGCAGCTTGGTGTTGGCCCTCGCCGCGATCTCCGACGCCTCGCACCTGGCCGCGCGATCGGCACTGTCGAGCATCGGCTCGGCCGCCTTCAGCGCGCGCTTGTTGTCGTGCGCGTTCAGATATGCCCAGGCCTGCAACATTGTGTTGCGGCCAGGAGTGTCCGAACCGAAACCCAGTCTGGACAGCAGACTTGACAAACCGCCGCGTCGCGAACCGGTGGTACCTTCCAACTCGCGAATCAACTGCTTCATCGCAGGGCTGTCGCGTCCGGAAGCGATCATGGATTCAGCAATCTGTTCAAGGATTTCCGCAGCCGGATCGTTCTTCTGAAGGTATTCAGACAGCAGTTTTTCGGCATCCCTGTGCCGATCCGCTTTCACCAGCATTTCGATCTGCATCGAAAGAGCCTGTCCGGAAAGCGGTGAAGCGTCTGGAATTCGTCCGAGGCTGGCAAGAGCCTCGTCCAGATGTCCGGTCTCGCGCATGGCGATCCCATACATCAGCGCCAGATGATCGGACACGAATGACAGGCGGCCCGTCAGTTCAGGAACCACCGATATGACACACAACCAGTCGTCGCTGTTGAAGCATGCCCAGGCCAGCAGGAAGGCCGTTTCATCGGGTCGTGTCACCGTGACGCTGGCCGCGTTGTCCAGAAGCAGCTGCCTGGCCTCGGCGAACCTTTCTTCCTGGACAAGCTGGACCGCCTGAAGTTCCACGCCACCAGTGAAGATCATGTTGAAGTCACTGGGGCGGACAACACCCGGTAGAGGCGTATCGGCTGGAGAGCCAGCCCAGAGGGCGCTCCGGGTAGACTCCGACAGAATGCTGGCTTCCGCCGCCTCCGCCGAATCGGGGATCGCGAGCATCGAGACAAAGGACAGAACCACCAAGATTGTCCCGGTAATGACCGTCATGTCGGAATCCTTCATTTTCAATCAGGGCGATAGCTGCCGGAGGGGCAGCAGATCATGACTGTGATTTTACTGAACGGGCGCGCGTAACGGCGAAGTAGTAGTCGGCCAGCGAGATAAGCATCATGGCACCAACCAACCATGAAACCACCATCGCGACGGTTTCGAGCACCGTGATCGCAGTGGCGGAGGCGGATGTCGGGACGTAGTGAGCCACCAGCATCGTCATCAGAAGGATATCCGCTCCGACCGCCAGGCTGAGTGACTTCAGCTTTCCCGAAGGTCGCGCCGCCACGACCAGCCCGTTAGACGCGGCGATCACTCGCAGCGTGCTGACGGATGCCTCGCGGACATACATCACGAACAGCAGCCAGAACGGAATCAGGCCGACCCACATAAGGCACAGGTACGCCCCGAAGTTCGATATGGTGTCGGCAAGGGGATCGGCCAGCTTTCCGAGGTCGGTCACCTGCTTGTGTTTACGGGCAAGGTACCCGTCAACCATGTCGCTGAGCTGCTGCAGCGCGAATATCGCCAGTGCCGCAATGAACAGTCCCGGTTTGAGCGTAACGATCAACTCGGTGGTCGTCTGGCCGTATCCTGAACCCTTGATCGCCAGCCAGAACAGAAGCACGAGCGCCGGACTAAGGAAAAGACGCGCGGCCGTGATTTTGAGCGGGATATTGTTGAATCTGATTTTCATGGCGATATCTTAAGCCCATTTTTGGTCGGATGCCCACCAAAAGCATTGCCATAGTGGCGATTGCCGATGATTTCAGGCTCCGTGTCCCTTGAACTCATCCATCGACGAGTTTACACCGAGAAGCGTCATCAGTCTGTCGAAACAGCAGATCGGCAGCGCGCGCGCAAATCCGATTGTTCCAAGGAAGGGCGGCATCAGCAGACTTGGACGTTCCTTTTCGATCGCGCGGACGATTCTGGCGGCCACGTCTGCCTCTTTCAGGATGGGGAGCAGCAACTGAGACTTCGTCTTGACGCCCTTGAACATGCCGGTGTCGATGTAGAATGGGCAGACTATCGTTGTCTTGACCCGCGACCGCCGCTTCTTCAGTTCGGCACGCAACGATTCATCAAAGCCGACAGCGCCGAACTTGCTGGCGCAGTAGTCGCCAAGTCCAGCCACGCCCACAAGACCGGCCGCCGAGGCGATGGTCACAACGTGGCCGTTGTCACGTTCCAGCATCCCGGGAAGGAACGCCTTTGAGGTCCAGAACAGCGATAGCGTATTGACCTTCATGGTCAGTTCGATGCGTTCGTCGGGCACATCCAGGAACACTTTGCCGCTTACGATGCCTGCGTTGTTGACGAGCACGTCGACTTCACCGCACTCGGCCTTGACCCTGGCCGCCGCCGCGTACACTCCTTGACGGTCCGCTACGTCAACCACAAAGCCCCATCCGGCGTCGGGAGTGATCTGACGGATCTCTTCTACGGTCCTGTCGAGGTTGGTTTGGTTGATGTCCCATATGATCACGCGCGCGCCCTTACGAGCCATGTCAAGCGACATCAGACGCCCGATTCCGGCTGCGCCGCCCGTCACTAGAACAGTTCTGCCCTTGAGATTTCTCATTGATTGAGTCCTGCCTTATCGAAGGGGTGATGCTAGATATGGTACAGCAATCTGATAACTAAGGGGCGACCGAAACCATTTCCCAGTTGTCGATGGTGACGGAAGCGTGGGGATTGGATGGATCCCAGGTTCCATACGGGGCACCGTAGTCGTACATGCGGAGCGTACCGGTCGCGGTAGCTGCGCCGGCCGGGGCAACCGCCGAGTGAGAGAGCACCTGCCAGGACGCGCTGTCGATGGAGTAGTCAGCGGCCCAGGAGCTGGAACCACTGATGAAGTTGCCGTCGACATCCTGGAACGCCAGACCCATGCGAACTCTGCCCGCGGTGTCATTGTCAAGGAGGTCGACCGAGACCATCACGTTGTGGCCTTCAGCCGTCGGGTACTTGTAACCCTGAACCAAATCCTGGTTGGTATCGGACGTCCAGGTCAGGACGATACCGGCCGTGCCGTCGGCGCCGCCGTCAACGACTCTGGCACAGGTGTAGGTGTTGCCGGTGCCCTTCACGAAGCCTTCGGGCGGATCCTCGG
>JAGOFO010000039.1 GCA_017997155.1 Myxococcota bacterium | reverse complement strand
GCCTTCGTGACGGCGCACTCCTTGATATTGATATCGCTCAACGACCTCACTCTGAACTCGTGGGCCGTTGACTCCGTCGAAATCACTGCCATCGGCGTGGTGCCTCAGGCCGACGCAATCTATCTCGGCACGAAATCCGGTCTTTACCTTCTGGACCGCGAGGCATCGCTAGGGCAGTCGAACGCCGTGCTTACCGCGATCACCGGATTCGAGGAAATCGAGATCCGCGACATCGGGACCTCTCCTTCCGACAGTCTCCTTTACGTCGGAACTTCGAACGGGCTTTACATCTACGACCCCGTAGACGGGCTGACACACTTCACCACTGCCAACAGCGGCTTGCCGGACGACGACGTCCGGTCCGTCAAAATGTGTCCTGGACACCTGGCGGTCGGAACGGCGACCGGTTTCATGGCTGCCGAAAGCGCCCAGCAGATGGCGTCGATCAAGGCCGACATCGGTGGACTGGCATGGGGCGAGGTGATTGGAATCGCGTGCGACCAGGATCATTTCCTGATCGGCCATGAGATGGGAGCGACGCTTCTTTCGACCGATCTGTCCCAGAAAGACTATTTCTACGGGCTTCGCTGGATGGTTGACCAGGTCGTCTACGACGCCGAAACCCAGACGACTCACCTTGTCGGCAAAAGGCTCCCCGGCGTCGGACTTGACGCGAATGGCAACCTCTGGCTCGGCGGCCCCTTCGGACTGACCAGGATCTTCAGCCGGGAGCGCACCCTTGCCGAAAAAGAACAGGTCTTCGACAGCTACGTAAATAACTTCTGGCGCATGGGCGGTTTCTTCAGCAGCGACGGCTACACCAACACGCCCTGGCAGCCGATGTCGGAAATGCGACTGGGTGACAAGGACAACGACGGTCTCTGGACGCAGATGATGATCGGCGGCTGGTGCTTCGCGTACGCGACGACCGGCGAAGAGAAGTACTACGACTACGCTCACAAGGCGATGCAGAACATGTACAAGCTGATCGACTATCCCTGGATCAGCTTCGAGGCCGCCGGCAAGGAAAAGGGCTTCATCTCACGTTCGATAATCAGCCAGGAAACGGACTGGATCCCCTGCGGAGGCGACTACGTGAACAATGGCGGTTCCGGCGACTGTCCCGGCCCGGGTGAACCATGCACGGTGCCTTGCGTCGATAACCGCATGAACTACTACGACTACAAGGTCTGCTGCAGCGAACGCGTTTCAAAGACCGACGGCACCGCCGGCGTCAAGGAAGGGATGTTCCGCTGGAATCCGATCGAAGTGGACGGCAAGAAATACGTCTGGAAGGCCGACACCAGTTCCGACGAGATCGCCGGTCATTTCTTCGGCTTCCCGATCTACTACGACCTTTGCGCCAAGGATGACGAAGAACGGCAGCTCGTGGCCTCCTACGCCGCCACTCTGGCGGGATACATCGCCGACAACGCGATGAACCTGATAGACCTGGACGGAACGATGACGACCTTCGGGCAGTTCGGGCCGGACACGATCGGCATTGCCGTCGATGGGCTCGAGGCGTGCGCCGACGCAGGCCACAGCATCGAAGACTGCATGGGCGAATACTTCGGCGGTGGCTGGCTGAACTCGAACGAGGGGCTTGCCATGCTGCTTTCGGCCTGGCACATGACCGGCGACAAGTACTTCTACGACGTGTACGAGGACCTGGTCACGACGCACAAGTACTTCAACCTGGCGATCCCGACGAATGACACGCTAACGATCGTCAACCCGTCCATCCAGAATCACTCCGATCATGAACTGGCGACGCTGGCGTACACCACGGTGCTGCGCTACGAGCCCAACCCGGAGAGGCTGGCCCATTGGCTTGAAGGCTATGCCTTCATGTATGAAAACGAACGGCCGGAACGGAACCCGTGGTGGGCGGCCGTCGCGGCGCTGAGCGGATACGATCAGCCCGACGCCGAGAACGCGCGCAGAACCCTTCAGGAACTGCCGGACGACCTGCGCGAATGGGCGATGGACAACTGCCACCGTAAGGATTACAAGCTCAACTCCGCCAAGGATCGGCACGGGGATCGCCAGTTCACATCGGTTCCTCCATACGACGAGATTCGGACCTTCTGGTGGAACGGCAATCCTTACGACTGCAGCGAGGGTGGCGCCGGCAACAGCTGGAACGCCCCGACAGTGTTCCTTCTTCCGTACTACATGGCCATGTACTCCGGCCTGATCGAACCTCCTGTCGCTAACTGAAGCCACACGACGGACAGCGACCCGCCATCACTCCGACATTGGAAAATACATGACAAAACCCAGAAAGACAGTTGTTGCCTTGATTACAGTCGCAGTGCTGGTCCTGTTCACACTGGCGACCGTATGGTTCCTCTGGATTGGCGCTCCCACCGATGGTCCGGATATCGGCAGGTACGACAACCCGCAGACCGCGCTGCTGGTCGTTGACCTGCAGGAAGACTTCACGGGGCCGGGCCGCGTCAAGAACATCCTGAATGCCGACGACACCGTAAGGCGCGCCGGCGATCTGGTCGCCCAGGCAGTGGCCACGGGCAGACCGGTCGCCTACATCAGGGCGATCTACGAGTCGCCGGTGCTCAGATTCATGATGGGAGGGCTCGCAGCGCCCGACGAACCTGGCAGCAGGATGGATGCGCGCCTGCCCTCGCTGACCGCCATTCCGGTCTTCACAAAGACCAGGGGAGACGCGTTCTCGAACCCGGACCTGGATCGGTGGCTGCGCGACAACCGCGTCGACCATGTCGTAATCGTCGGAATAGACGCTTTCTACTGCGTCGACGACACCATCAACGGGGCTCTGAACCGCGGGTACAAGGTTACCGCCGCGATGGACGCCATTTCGACCGGAACCAGCCGCGATATCAAGGAAATCGCCGCGAAGTGGAAAGCCGCTGGGGTCAATACCGAATTGCGATGACGATGGTCACGCCGCGTCAGATCGAGCCGACGACGGTGAGCGTGTACGGGTTGACCTGATCGAATCCTTCACGGGACATCACGACGATGTGGTAAGTCTGTCCGGCCACTACCGGCCACGTCATCGTCTGAACGGGAGCATTGTCAACGTATCCCTGGGCGACACCGGGAAACTCAAGATCAGAGCCTTCAAACAGGTACATCCAGTTTTCGATGCCGTCCTGGTTGTCGGGGCATGAGTGCCAGCCCCTGGCGTTGTAGGTCGTGGTGTAGTCCCACGTGACCGTCGCGTTCTGAGCGGCGCCTTCAGGCACGGTAAATTTGTACCAGTCCCAGTCGTTGCTGTGCCAGGAATACGAACTGACCGTCAGGCTGCCGCCCAGGGCCAGATCCCCAAGATCGTAAGCATTCACCGCTTCCTCGGCCGCCCCCACGATGGCGCCCGCCACATTGGGCTGCGCTGATTCGAAATCGCCTGTACCGTATTCAATCCGGACAAAATACGGGACACTGGTATTTCCAGGCGCTGAAAATGTCCTGAGGTAGTAGTCGGTGCCCCCGAAAACATAGCCTTCCGACACGTTCACGGTGCAGTTGTCGTTGTAGGGAGTGAACCACTCGATGCGTTCCTCGATGTCCTCGGGACCCGAGGCTCCCATTCTGAGGATGCTGCCGTTGTGATCCACCAGCGGATTCCCCAGTTCATCCTCCGCCCAGTCGATACTGGCTGTCACGCGAAACCATCCTGGCCAGTCCAGGCGGAAACGGTACCAGTCGACGTCGTTCCAGTACCAGCCGAAAGAAGAGACCTCAAGCACGCCGTCCTGATCCAGGGCGACCGGCGATGCGTCCCGCCATGTGTCGTTTGAGCCGTAGTCCGGGAACCCTTCAACGGCGGGCTGTTCGGCCTCGAGATCGTCTCCGGGAACCTCGGTCACGCGCACGGTGTAGGGATGCTGCTGGTCAAACCCCGCGTAGAACTCCCCGTCGCTGTAACCGTTCAACTTGAAGGCGTAACGTCCCTGCGAAGCGGTCACGGACATGCGCACGTTGATGCTGGTCAGACACGCGTTGATCGGGGTCATCTCGAAGCACGATCCGTCGTACTCCGACGACACGACCGACACGTTCGACTCAAGCCATTCCTCGGTGTAGGCGGCGAACATCATCCAGTTGATGCCCAGGGCGTTGTAGGACTCGGAAAAGTCGATGTGGATATCCACGACCCCGTCGGACGTCGGACAAAAGGCATACCAGTCCTCGTCGCCAGCCTGCCCTATAAAGCCGGTCACGTCCTCCCCCATCATGATCGGCTGGGCATCCGCGAACTGGTCGTTGCCACCTTTCTGGTCGAAAGCCTCTATCTCGGTTTTTGTGGGATATGGACACAGATTCTCGACACCGACGTCGGAGTCCACCACGGCGTCCGCCGGGACATCCTCCTCGACCAGTGTGTCCAGTTCTTCCACGTCGACGAACACATCCTGCGACTCCTGATCCCTGGCCGTGTCGCCGCCAATCCCGTCGTCAACGACATCCAGTGCCGCGGTGTCCCCACCGATATCCGAGCCGCCAATCAGGTCGTCGCACGGGGACTCCGAACCGCAGGCAAGCAGGCCAGTCATAACCAATGAACACAGGATCAAGCATGGCTTCATCATGTACGCCCTTTTTAGACAGAATGATTATATCGCCGTCGCGGATAATCGGAAAAGACAGTGGCACTCCACGCAGGGTAACCTGCGCGCCAACGACCGAAAAAGTCAGTTCGCCAGCGTATGTTACAGTGGCGTAACCTTTCCGTTCCAATATTGGAATCTGGTGACCTTCGTGGAATCGTAACGACCTTTGGTCTTGGTTCGTACCGTTTCCACGATATCGATTCGTTTGTCCCCGTTCAGGTCTCGGAACTTGACGGAGGTCTCCGTAATGACACAGGGTTCCATATCCAAATCCGGATCATCCGAGCAGGCTCCCATATTATCCGTACTCTCCTCAAAATTATGCAATGTGCGAAGCTCGCTGCCGGAAATCAGGGCAAGAAGAGTGCCTTCCGTTGTATAACCGCCATTCGAAAAGGCATGATGCACAACGATTTCGGGGTTTCCGTCGCTGTCCAGATCCATAATCTCGAAGGCCATAACCGAGCTCATGACCGAGGTCATCCGATTTTGCACGGGAAAGAAAAGAATGAGTTGACGGTACTCAGAGTGGCTGAACTGGTCGGAGTCCGCGATCAAGAGTACGACCTCTTCACCACTCTGCAGGCGCAGGCTCCGCTGTTGGCTGATTTCGATTCTGCCCTCCCATTGCAGTAGTCGCTGGACTGTCGACGGCTTGACTCGAGATGTCTCGTTCCCTCCCTGAACTCGACCATCGACAGCATCAGAACCGCATCCACTGGGTTTCTCCGCGAGACAATACGTCGTGTGGTCCGTGCCGCCGCACTGGGATTCGAACTTGCAGGGCCCGCAAGGATTGATTGGCGAGGACTTCACACAAGTACCTGCCCGGGCGGGGACCTGCGCCAGAAACAATCCGCAAACGGCTCCTGCAATAATCAAGAATGGTCGCATCGCCTTACCTCTTCAAAAAAAGTGCAACACCATCCTCGAAACAAGAGTCTGAGAAGTTCACCGCCGATTTCGAGAATGGTTTAGGTAAGACTACATGATGTCAACTTCATCGCCAAATCTCTCATTGAAACCTCAGAAAGACTTTCCCGCATCTGGAATCCCCCAAACCCTTCGCTTTTGTGTCTGGAAGGCAGCTCCATGGTGTTGATCTCGATTCACGCGCAAAGCCACCTTGTTACCGCCTGTAACAAAAATTCAGTTGCAATAAACGCTGCCTGTGATATAAATCACAACAGTTCTTTGAAGACAGAAAAATTCTGTTAACAAATCATCAACTTCGGTTGGCCAGCGCGGAAGCAGACCGCGCCGGGGGCAGCATGAGTCTGTCGGAAAAAACGGTCGAGCGGCTCAGTGAATACAGGCGGCACCTGTCCGACCTGCAGGCGCGCGGCGTCGAGTACGTTTTCT
This sequence comes from Myxococcota bacterium, assembly GCA_017997155.1. GTDB lineage: Bacteria > Myxococcota_A > UBA9042 > DTJE01 > DTJE01 > JAGOFO01. The sequence continues at coordinate 12,254 of JAGOFO010000039.1, read as the reverse complement.
CCGGAGCGCTCGCACAACAGACCGACGTGACTCCCGCCCAGGTCAGACGGGACATGATGAATCTTGGACTGACGGGAAACACGGCGCGGGGCTACTCGGTTGATCTGCTGTTGAGCCATCTGCGCACGCTGCTCGACCAACCGACGTCCACCAAGGTTGTCCTCGTGGGTGTCGGCAACCTTGGGATGGCACTGCTCGCGCACTTCAAGACCAGACCGGGCCACGCGAACATCGTGGTCGGGTTCGATCAAGACCCCGAAAAAGCAGGCAGGGTTGTTCACGGATGCCGGATCTTCAACACGAAGCATCTCGAGGAAGAGATTTCGGCACGGTCGATCAAAGTTGCCATTCTCTGCATCCCGGCGGCCGACGCAAACAGGATAGCCGCCCGTCTCGTCAACGCGGGAATCACTGGAATACTGAACTTCGCGCCGGTACGGTTGCGGGTCCCGGAACCGGTCTACGTGCACAACATGGACCTGACAGGTGTGATCGAAAAAGTTGGTTATTACGCCGGTAAGGGCACTCGGGCCCTTGGCGAACTCGAAAATATGGTGGCGAGATGAATGACCAGATCCAGGAGGTTCTTGGCCGGTTTCCAGACGCGGGGAGAGACAGTCTCATTCCCCTGCTGCAGGAAATCCAGAAGGCGGAAGGCTACTTGTCGCGTGAGGCGGTCGTACGCGTCGCGGAGCATTTGAAAATTGCCCCCAGCAAGGTGTACGGCGTCGCAACTTTCTACAACCAGTTTCGGTTTCAGGCGCGCGGCAAGTTCAACATTCAGGTCTGCCGCGGCACGGCATGCCACGTCAAGGGCTCGGCCGCCGTTCTCGAGGCGCTTAAGCGCAACCTGAAGATCGATGCCGGCCAGACGACGAAGGACGGGATGTTCAGCCTCGAGATCGTTGCGTGCATCGGCGCGTGCGGGCTGGCTCCGGTCATCGCGGTCAACGGCGAATTTCACGCCGGCATGACGCCCGACAAGGTCGTCAGGGTTCTGAACACATATCGCAGGAGGGCTGAATGATGCGGCCTGATACGGCAAACATCGACCGGATGTCCGGTCGGGAACTGAAGGCTGAACTGATCCCGGTCATCCTTGGCAAGGCCGAGGGGATGGGTGATGTTCTTCGGATTCTGCGTCGCGAGGCGGTCTCCCGCCCGACGATCTTCATCGGGATGGGTACCTGCGGTCTTGGCGCCGGCGCGGCCGCGACGCTCGAGGGGATCAAGGGTTACCTTAAGGAAAAGGAAATCGAAGCCGACATCGTCGAAGTCGGCTGCATCGGCCTGTGCGCCAGCGAGCCGCTTGTCGACGTGCAGCTTCCCGGCAGGCCCCGGCTTTCCTTCCAGCATGTGACATCCGATCGCGTCCATCCGGTTCTTGACGGCGTCTTCGCCGACTCGCTGCCCGAAGACATTCGCAAGAACGATGTCCTGCTGCAGTTCGAGCCGAATTCCGGGGATGAACCCTGGGACGGCGTCGTCACGATGAAGAAGCACCCGTTCTTCGGTCCCCAGACCCGCTGGGTTCTCGAGAACTGCGGAAACATCAACCCGTCCAGCGTCGCCGAATACGTCGCGCGTGGCGGTTACCAGGCCCTTGCCAAGACGATCTCGACCATGACGCCTCCCGAAGTGTGCAGCCAGGTCGAAATCAGCGGACTCCGCGGTCGCGGAGGCGGTGGCTTCAAGACCGGCCTGAAGTGGAAGTTCGCGCTTGAGGCGCAGGCTGACCAGAAGTACCTGATCTGCAACGCTGATGAAGGCGACCCGGGCGCGTTCATGGACCGCGCGGTCATCGAAGGCGATCCCCACCGCCTGGTCGAGGGCCTGGCGATTGCGGCCTACGCAATCGGAGCGTCCAAGGGCTACGTCTACATCAGGGCCGAGTACCCGCTGGCCATCGAACGCCTGAAAGAGGCGATGAAGGTCGCCCGCGAGATGGGACTGCTGGGACACAACATCCTGAACAGCGGTTTCGACTTCGACATCAAGATCAAGGAAGGCGCCGGCGCCTTCGTGTGCGGCGAGGAAACCGCCCTGATCAACTCGATCGAGGGCAAGCGCGGAATGCCGCGTCCCCGTCCGCCCTACCCGGCCGCGCGCGGCCTTTTCGGCAAGCCGACGGTCATCAACAACGTCGAGACCCTGGCCAACCTTCCGATCCTGCTGCGTAACGGCGCGGAGTGGTTTGCCTCGATGGGCACCGCCGGATCCAAGGGCACGAAGGTCTTCGCGCTTTCCGGCAAGGTTACCAACACCGGTCTCGTCGAGATTCCGATGGGTACGACGATCCGCCAGATCGTAATGGCGATCGGCGGTGGCGTTCCTGGCGAGCATGAGTTCAAGGCGGTGCAGATCGGCGGTCCGTCCGGCGGCTGCATCCCGACATCCCACCTCGACACCCCCGTCGACTACGAGTCACTGAAGCAGGTCGGCGCGATCATGGGCTCGGGCGGCCTTGTCGTGATGGACGAAAAGACCTGCATGGTCGACCTGGCAAAGTTCTTCATGGACTTCATCCAGCGCGAAAGCTGCGGCAAGTGCATTCCCTGCCGCGAGGGCACCAGGCGCATGCTCGAGATCCTTCAGAGGATCACGCGCGGACGTCGCAATGAGAAGGACATCGAGGCCCTCGAAAGATTCCAGGGCGTCGTCTATCTGGAAAGACTTGGTCAGGTGATCAAGGACACCAGCCTTTGCGGACTTGGCCAGACCGCGCCGAACCCGGTGCTGTCCACGCTGCGCTGGTTCCGCGAGGAATACGAGGAACACATCTTCGACAGGAAGTGCCGCGCAGGCGCCTGTACCGAACTGCTGCACTACTCCATCGATCAGGACAAGTGTATCGGCTGCACCCTTTGCGCCCGTCACTGCCCGGTCGAGGCGATCATGGGCGCGCCGAAGAGCCCGCATTACATCGTCGCCGACAAGTGCATCGGATGTGGAAATTGCTTCAACGACTGTCGCCATGGCGCGGTCATCGTAGAGTGACGGGGAGGACCGAGAGATGATTAAAATCCAGGTAAATAATCGCGAAATCGACGCGAACCCCGGCGAAATGCTGCTTGAGGCCCTCAACCGCGCCGGTATCAAGGTTCCGACGCTGTGCTACATGAAGGACCTGTTCCCGACCGGCGCCTGCCGCATGTGCGTCGTCGAAGTCGAGGGAGCGCCCGGTCTCGTGCCGAGCTGCGCATTCCCGGTCCGCGAAGGGCTGAAGATCCAGACCCACTCCGAAAGGGCGGTCAGGGCCCGCAAGACCATCGTCGAACTGTTGCTGTCGAACCACCCGGACGACTGCCTCTACTGCTCGCGCAACGGCGAGTGCCACCTGCAGAATCTGTCCGAGGAACTGGGCATTCGTCAGCGCAGGTACACCGGCCTGAAGTCGAACCACAAGCCGGATACCTCCAGCCCGTCGATCGTCCGCGAGCCGGCCAAGTGCATCCTGTGTGGCAAGTGCGTACGCACCTGCGAAGAAATCCAGGGTGTTTCCGCCATCGATTTCGTCGGGCGCGGATCGCGCACGGTCGTCAGCCCCGCGTTCAACCGCGGCCTGAACGTTTCCAGTTGCGTCGACTGCGGTCAGTGCATCCTTGCATGCCCGACCGGAGCCCTGACCGAGAAGAGCAAGTTCAAGGAAATCTTCGCCGCTATCAACGACCCGAAGAAGTTTGTCGTGGTTCAGCACGCTCCGGCGGTCTCGGTAACGCTTGGCGAGTTGTTCGGGATCAATCCGGGCGTCGACGTGGCGGGCGTTATGAACGCCGCGCTGCGCAGACTCGGCTTTGATCGCGTGTTCGACACTTCGTTCAGCGCCGACCTCACGATCATGGAAGAGGCCAGCGAACTGTTCCATCGGATCAAGACCGGCGGAAAGCTCCCGATGTTCACGTCCTGCTGCCCGGCATGGATCGACTTCATGGAGCAGAACTACCCGGACATGCTGGACAATCTGTCCACATGCAAGAGCCCTCAGCAGATGCTCGGAGCGGTTGTCAAGACGTTCTACGCCGAGCGCCAGGGCCTGAAACCTGAAGACATCTATGTCGTTTCCGTGATGCCCTGCACCGCGAAGAAGTACGAGGCACAGCTTCCAACGCACTCCAAGGAAGGCTACCCGGATGTGGATGCGGTCATCACCACCAGGGAACTGGCCAGGATCATCAAGATGCGCGGCCTGCACCTGGAGTCGATGGAACCGGAAGGCGCGGACACGACGTTCGGTGAACGCAGTTCCGCGGGCAAGCTGTTCGGCGCCACCGGCGGCGTCATGGAAGCGGCCATCCGCACCGCTCATTACCTCGGGACCGGCGGCGAGCTGGAAGACCTCAAGGTGAAGGCGGTTCGTGGTCTGGATGGTGTCAAGGAAGCGAAGGTCAAGATCGGTGACCTCGAGGTCGGCGTCGCCGTTGCCCATACCCTGGGTAACGCCAGAAAGCTGGTCGAGGAAATCAGAAACGGTCGCTCGGACCTGCACTTCATCGAGATTATGTCCTGTCCTGGCGGATGCGTTGGCGGTGGCGGACAGCCGATCGGCACCGACATCGAGGCGGTCAAGGTCAGGATGAAGGCACTGTACATGATCGACAAGGACGACGAACTGCGGGTGTCCCACAAGAACCAGCAGGTTCAGCGCCTTTACGACGAGTACCTGGGCCAGCCGCTTGGTGAGAAGAGCCATCACATCCTCCACACCGAGTACAGCAAGAGAGAGGTTGATTTCTAGGCCCGGGTGCGCGATTGTGGATGTGCCTTTCCCGGAGGGCTGGGTGCCATGGCGCTGCCGCTTGTCACTACTATCGGAGATCGATGCAGGGTCTGTTATACCTGCGTCCGTGAATGTCCCGCGAAGGCCATTCGCATCTCGGGCGGACAGGCCGAGGTGATCAACGACAGGTGCATTGGATGCGGCAACTGCGTGCAGGTCTGCAGCCAGAAGGCGAAGCAGGTGATGCGCTCGGTCGAGAAGGTGCAGGAGATGCTCGCGACTCCTGGCAGGCGCCTGTCCGCCTGCATCGCACCGAGTTTCCCGGTCGAGTTCTCCGATTGCCCGCCGGAACAGTTTCTGGGAATGGTCAGAGCGCTCGGCTTTGAACTGGTCAACGAGGTGGCTTTCGGGGCGGATCTGGTCTCTGAACGCTACCACGACCTGGTCAAGGACTACGCGGACACCGGCAAGCACTTTCTTGCTACGGCATGCGCGGCCGCGGTCAAATACGTCGAGCATCTCTCGCCGCACCTGACCGATTCCCTGGCGCCGATCGCTTCTCCGATGGTCGCGATGGCCAGGTATGTCCACAGGATGTACGGCGACGACGTCGACGTGGTGTTCGTGGGACCGTGCATCGCCAAGAAGGCCGAGGCAATAGAGCTCTCGCATGGCCAGGTCAAGGAAGTGCTGACGTTTGTCGAGCTTCGCGAGATGTTCGAGCAAGCCGGACTGAAACCGGAAACGGCGGAACCCTCGCGCTTTGACCCGCCCCTTGCCAGGCTTGGTGGGATTTATCCGGTCAGCGGTGGTCTGATGCAGACCGCCAAGATCGATGAACGCCTGATGTCTTCAGAGGGTGCGGTCGTTGACGGACACAACACGTTCGTCGATGCAATCCGTGAGTTCGACTCGGGCGCCATCCAGGCGACCCTCGTCGAGGTCATGGCCTGCAACGGCTGCATCATGGGGCCGGCGGTATCCGCCACCGTTCCCCTCTACACAAGACGGGCGATGATTGCCGAGTACGTCCGTCAGCGCATGGCCGATTTCGACGCCGACAGGTGGGTCGAGGACATGCATCGGTATCCGGACCTGGATCTGTCTCAGTCGTTCAGTCCCGAGGACATGCGGATGACCACGCCGACCCGCGAAGAGGTAAACGACATCCTCTTGAAGATCGGCAAGGCGTCGTCGGTCGACGAACTGAACTGCGGCGCCTGCGGATACGACACGTGTCTGGAACACGCGATCGCCATCCATCAGGGACTGGCCGAGAACGAGATGTGTCTGCCCTACACCATCGACATGCTGAAGAAGTCGGTGACCGAACTCGCGGACGTGAATAAACGCCTCGAGCACGCGCAGCATGCATTGATCCAGGGTGAAAAGCTGGCCAGCATGGGGCAACTAGCCGCGGGAATCGCGCACGAGGTGAACAACCCGCTGGGCGTGGTGCTGATGTACTCGCACATGCTGGCCGAGGAGTGCGAAGGAAACCCCGAGATGAAGGAAGATCTGAAGGTCATCTCGGACCAGGCCGATCGATGCAAACGCATCGTCTCCGGTCTGCTGAACTTCGCGCGTCAGAACCGGGTGCTGCTCCAGCCGACGAACCTGGATCGCTTCGTGAAATCGGTACTGCTGGGCCTCCACGCGCATGAAGGCGTTACGGTCGATACGGTGACACCGCCACCCGACACCATGGCCGAGATCGACTCGGACCAGATGCTTCAGGTGCTTACAAACCTGATGTCCAACGCGCTCGAGGCCACCCCCGAGGGCGGAAAGGTTACGCTGACATGCCAGGTGACGGACAGACAGGTCATATTCAAGGTATCGGACACTGGTGTCGGTATCAAGGCCGAACACAAGGACAGGATTTTCACCCCGTTCTTCACGACCAAGCCGATCGGACGCGGAACAGGCCTCGGCCTGCCGGTGTCCTACGGAATCGTCAAGATGCACCGGGGAGACATAAGGTTTGAATCGAACGCCGATCCCGGGCAGGGACCGACGGGAACGACTTTCTTTGTGACCATACCCAGGTATGGAAACAACGTGTGAAAAGGTGAGGAAAATGAGCGAACAGAAAGTAAGTGCCACTGGAAAGACGATCCTGCTTGTTGACGACGATGTCGATTTTCTCGACATCACCGAATCGAGACTGAAGAAGGACGGCTTTGCCGTGGTCAGGTGCGAGGGACAGGTCGCGGCCGAGGAATATCTGAATGGCGACGCGCACTTCGACCTTGCAGTCGTTGACCTGATGATGGAATTCATGGACAGCGGTTTCGTCGTCAGCCGCAAGATCAAGAAGGCGTTCCCCGGCACCCCGGTAATCATGGCGACCGGCGTCGAGCGCGAGACTGGACTCGGCTTCAGCGCGACCACGAAAGAGGAACGTTCCTGGATCCAGGCGGACGCGATGCTTGAGAAGCCTCTGCGCTACGATCAGCTCAAGAAGCAGATAGACATGCTTCTGCCCGCTGAGTGAAAATAGCCTTCCGAACTTGATTCCGGAGGTCCAACGTGGATGAACTGCGCGTGCTTGTCGTGGACGACGAGCTGGGAATACGCATGGCCATTGCCAAGGCTTTGCGTGGCGCGGTCGTGGAAGTGCCCGAATTCAACTCCAGTTTCGCACTGACAGTTGAATCGGCGGAGTCTGCCGAGGACGCTCTCGACATGATTCACCAGGCCGCTCCGGACATCCTGCTGCTGGACCAGAAACTGCCGGGGATGAGCGGGATCGAACTGGTCGAGAAGATGGCCACGGAATCGATCAGCGTCCTGACCATCATGATCACTGCCTACGCGTCGCTCGAAACCGCGGTGGCGGCAACCAGGAGCGGAGCCTTCGACTTCCTGGCCAAGCCGTTCACGCCGTACGAGCTGCGCGCCTGCCTGTTCAAGGCCGCCAAACACATCGTGCTGCAGCGACAGGCGATGAAACTGGTCGCCGAACGCAAGCGGGTCAGGTTCGAGTTCCTGTCGGTCGTTGCCCACGAATTGAAGTCCCCGACAGCGGCGGTCGAGGGCTACCTGATGATGATGAAGGACCGCGTGATGGGCGACCAGTTGGACGATTACAACGACGTGGTCGACCGCGCGATCTTCAGGCTCAGCGGTATGCACAAGTTGATTGCTGACCTGCTGGACCTGACAAGGATCGAGTCCGGCCACAAGCGTCGCGAGGTGACCGAGGTCGACTTGATGCGTGTCGCCGAGATGTCCGCCGAGGCCGGTCGCGAACGTGGCGCGCCTCGCGGAATTACGGTCAACGTGGCTTCAGACGGGCCTACCACGATGGTTGCCGATGCGGGCGAAATCGAACTGATCCTGAACAACTTCGTCTCGAACGCGGTCAAGTACAACCGCGACGCCGGCAACGTCGACGTGACAATCGGACGGCGTGACGACGGCATGATGCATATCACCGTCAAGGACACCGGCATCGGAATGAAGCCGGACGATGTCAAACGCCTGTTCGGCGAGTTCGTGCGTATCAAGAACGAGAAGACCAGACGCATCGAGGGTTCCGGCCTGGGGCTGTCGATCGTGAAGAAACTCGTGGACATGTACGCCGGCCACGTGGACGTCAGCAGCGAGTGGGAAGTCGGCAGCACATTCCATGTGGTCCTGAAGGACGCCGATCCCTCCGAACCGGGCGAAGGGGATTCCCAGCCTTCCAGTACGGCGCAGCCGACCTTCTGAGTCAGACGCTTCCCCGGACATAGCTTCGTCGGGTATAGTGACGTTACATTGACAACCGCAGTACATGGCGAAAGACTGACCCGGGCGCGTGGACTCGCAGACCGCGACGCTCACGAACAGGCGAAGGGCAATTATGACCACCGCACGCAAGGGTTTCTTGTCATTGATCATTCTGCTCACGTTCGCTGGAATTCCTGTCCGGGCACAGGACGGTTCTGGACAGGCCACGGGGACGACAGTACTGCCAGACAAGCATCTGGCCACGGCGATCATCGATTCGTGGGAGGAACGGATGCGCGGGGACGCGTCACGCGGCGAAATGGAGATGTACATCCAGAAGTGGAACCGCACATTGACGATGCGCTTCGAGGAGCTCTATCCCGACCGCAGCCTTGTGCGCGTGCTGTCGCCGGGGAGTCTGATGGCACTAACGTCCTCTACCGTCCCAAAGTGCACAGATATCAAAAACTTGCGCATCCAATAACGAAGCCATAAAATAATCGAGCATTTCTTGAGAGGCTTATCATGAAACATGTACTGACGCTCGCTCTGGGTCTTTGTCTCGTGGCCTTCGCCGCGTGTGGCGACGACACCCCTGGACTGGACATTATCGAACAGGATATTCAGGACATCGGACAGGATTCAGCGACGCTCGATGACGTTGCCGAGGATCCGGGAACCGAACGTGACACCACGGTACCCGACACGAATGTGCCCGACACGAATGTGCCTGACACGAATGTGCCCGACACGAATGTGCCCGACACGAATGTGCCCGACACGAATGTGCCGGATACCAACCCTGAAGACCTCGGCGTCGAGGATCCGGGCCAGGATCCTGACGTGACCCCCGGGGACACGAACATCAAGGACACGAACATCGAGGACATTGAGCCGGTCGACGTGACCCCCGAGGACGTTCAGGCCGACGTCGAAGAGGACGTCGTTGTGGACACGTTCGAGCCTGAATGCGATGCGGACGACGACTGCGTCTTCTACGGCGAGCCGACCGACTGCGCCTGGTGGCGTTGTGACACCGAGGCCGGACTCTGCGTCGAAGAACTGGCGGAAACCGGCGCTTCCTGCTCGGATGGCGACTTCTGCACCGGCCCGGATTACTGCGAAGCGGGCAACTGCATGGTTGGTCCCGCGATCGATTGCAACGATTCGAACGCCTGCACGATCGACACGTGCGACACGGCCGTCGGCTGCGTGAACACGCCCGATCTGACAATCACCAGCATGCTGACCTGCGGCACGGGCGTCTGCTACAACGAGATTGAGCAGTGCACCGACGGCGTCGAGAATGTGTGCGTTCCGGGTGAAGGCAGGGCGGAAACCTGCGACGGCGCCGACGAGGACTGCGACGGCGAGACCGACAACGGCAACCCGGGTGGCGGACTGGCCTGCGCCAGCGACCTGCTCGGTCCGTGCCTCGAAGGAACGACGGTGTGCGAGGGCGGCATGATTGAATGCGTGCCGAACATCCTTCCCGAGCCCGAAAAGTGCGACAAGGTCGACAACGACTGTGACGGAAACATCGATAACGACCCGATCAGCAGCGGCATGCCCTGCGCGGTCTCGGGCCAGCTTGGCGCCTGCGCGATTGGCCGGACCGGTTGCACGAACGGCCTGATCACCTGTGTCCAGACCGTGTTCCCGGAACCCGAACTGTGCGACGGCATGGATAACGACTGCGACAACGATATCGACGAAGGCAACCCGGGTGGCGGCGTGCCCTGCTCGACCGGCCTGCAGGGTGTCTGCAACGAGGGTATCACCAGTTGCGCGACAGGTTCGATGGTCTGCCAGCAGACCGGCTTCCCCGGCAACGAGATCTGCGACGGTCTGGACAACGACTGTGACGGCGTGATCGACCCCGCGAACACGACCGGTTGCACGGTGTACTACCGCGACCAGGACAACGACGGTTACGGCATGTCCGAATCACGCTGTGTCTGCGCCCCGACGCCCCCCTACACTGCCACGAACACGACCGACTGCTGCGATACCGATCCGCTGGCCAACCCGGGTGGCACCACTTTCCGCACCGCTCCGAACCAGTGCGGCTCCTACGACTTCAACTGTGACGGCGCGAACACCCGCCAGTATGTGTACGGTGACGGATCGTGCGGTGGCCTGCTGGTCTGCAAGCAGGACATGGTCGAAGGCTGGAAGGGCGCTGCGCCGAACTGTGGCCAGACCGGTGTCTTCCTGGAAAACTGCACGTTCGAGTTCGGTTTCCCGCCGACCTGCAACGAGACGACCAAGAATCTGGTCCAGGGCTGCTACTGAACCGCGCCGTCCCTCTTCACTCGTGATTCAACCCACTGACTGAAGCCGCGTGAACCACGGATGATTCAATCCCTTTGGTTCCGGCCCCCTTGTGCCTCGGCAACAACAAAAAAGTAAAAATCAAGCGCCAGTACTGGATGGCTAAGGCTTGGTTTCATATTGACCAAGGCGGTTCCCGGCGCTAATCTCGGTTTGCTTCACCTGGTTTCGCTGTTTCTGACTTCCTTGGTCCGAATATTGGGGGGACAACATGGGATCGATTCGCCATCCAGACTCAAATTCCTGTGTCGCACGATACGTTTCGACAGCCATGCTCGCAGCGATGCTCGCCATTATGTCGGGCTGCGGGTCGGAGTCGCCATCAACGGACATCTCAGACGACGCGGTTCTGGATGTGGTTTCGGACGTCATTGGCGACACGTCCGCTGAGGTGCTTGCCGACGCGCCTGCGGTAACTGACATCACAACCGAGACCGACACCGACGAAACCGGTGGCGACCACGTGATCCATGTGGACTTGACCGGTCTTGCCCCACAGGAAACCGCTTATCTGCACATCGGTGACAAGATCTACACGCTCAAACGGCACGACGAAGAGACGCGCGACGAGGCCCGCGATGACAACGTCCTTCTTCAAGTCGTCGCGGACGAAGATCTGACCCACTATGCCGAGGACGTCGAACTGCCGGACGACAGGGTTGCCCTGATGTGGGTAACGAACACCCCGGACGACAACAGGGTCGGCGAGCATGGTTTCGGCCTGGTCGGAATTCATATTCCCGAACGTTCGATTACGAAGGCCAGAACAATCCGGGCCCACCAGGGCTGGACCAAGTACAAGAAGTACCTTGTGAACCCGCTACCCAAGCGCGACTCGAACGGCTCTGAACTGTTGCGTCTTGGAACGGACGCGAACGACGACCCGGATGAGTTCGTGACCCCGCTGGACGCGGCCAAGGCGATCCTTTTCCACCATCCGGAGTTGACCAGCCTGGACCCGGACATCGCGGCTCTGGTCATGACACACATTGAGAACTCCGTGGGTCTGATCGAACTCGCCGAGTCGATATCGGCTCAGGGGCCGGCATACGAACACGACGACAAGTACTCGGACGGCTGGGCGATCCTGGAACCGATTCTGGATGACAACGGCAACCGCCGCCTGAAGAAGGACGGCACGCCTTTCTACAACTACAACCTTTCGGACAAGACGGCCGCCGATGCCGAACTCGTCCTCAGGAATGTCCTGCGGTCGGCACACAACGACCCGGCGCTGAAGGGAAGCACCTACCACACCCAGGACGGCGTGGGCTCAATCGACGTCACTCCTGAGACTCCAGCCGCCTTGCGGGCGGGCGAATCGGCGTATTACAACTGGACCCTCGATCACACGCAGTCCAGATCCGGACTGGAAGCCAGAATCAGCCCCCTGGACAACAACCCGACCACCGGAAACCGCCGCGTCAAGATCAGCTTGAAGAATCACTGGTTGCGGCATCTCACGTTCTTTGTCGGCTTCGAGGAC
>JAGOFO010000215.1 GCA_017997155.1 Myxococcota bacterium | reverse complement strand
GGAAATGCCGGGACAAAGTGATGTTCATGATGCTCGACAGCGGCGACCACAGAACAGCATATCTCGCGCTGCACCCGAATCTCGAGGGGGCCACGATATTCACGCGCAACGGCGAGGGAGAATCCTGGTCACCGATTCTCGAGATGTCGGAGGCGACCACGCCCGAAAGGGAAGCGGCCCTGCTGGCGGCAGTACAGGCGAATTACCTGGTACGCACGACTATCGACGAGCCCAGGACGACCGTGGCGGTATTCGAGCCGGTCGCCGAGGCAACGCTTCGTACGGGCGCGCAGATCATCAATACCGACCACCCGACCGAGAACACCGTTCCCGAACAGGAAGGCGGCCCCTTCCGTTTCGACATCCCTGAAGGCAACCCCGCCCGGTGCAATCCGATCAACGCGCCCGAGGGATGCACCCCGGAAATTCTGGAAAACCTTTGATATAACCCGGTTTCGCGTTGTCCAACGGCGTCACGTGCCTTCGAGGAAGGGCGAATGTAATTCGCCCCTACGCGGAGGCGGTTCGCCCCTGCGCGGAGGCGGTTCGCCCCTGCGCGGAGGCGGTTCGCCGTCCGGAAACATATTCGCCGCGGGGCAAAAAAAAAAGGCGCCGTGCCGAAGCACGACGCCTTTTAATAGACGTGAAGACAGGTCTGGTGGCTGTTGCCCTCTCCAGAGCCTGATATGTCAAGCTGCCATCCCGGCATCACTGCCGCATGGCCTCCTCTCTTACGGTTAACGTGTCTCTCGAAGACTCCCCTCCGGCCTGGCGTCGTTCTGGTTCGACGCTCCCGTCTTGCGGTTCGTCCGCTTCACGGTGTGTAACCGGAGGGCGCGCACCCTTTTTACAAGGTTCGCGAGACCTTCCTCAGACTTCGTCCCGTTTCAGAGTCTGACCTGACATACCCGCATCACCAAACGATGATGCCCGCTCTCATGAGGTTTCCTGCCCCTTCGACGCAATCCTGCCGCTCGAGCAACCGCCCGCGGGCCATCCAAACCCGCGTCATGTTTCGTCCTTCCGCTTACCATGCGGTTCGACGCCTTGCTCCCGAAACGACATCCCCGATGTATTTCAATCGGACGCGTCCCTGGGGTTCAGTTCCCTTCAGAGCTTGCCCAATCGGAAATCACCACCGCCTTTCGACGACGGTATCCCCTCTTGCGATTGGCGAACCGTTTCATCGCGCGCCTTCACGGAACCGACGGTATTACCCGCCTGCCTTGAAAGCAGCCCCGTCTCGCCGGACGCCGACCTGTCCCCGCCACTTTCGCGGCTGGCCTCAGTCGGTACACCCCCCGGCGCCACACCTTTCGGCAGCGGCCCCTTCGGGTTCCGGGTCATCGACAGGGTACATGCGAATCACGCGCGTGATCCCGAAGGTCCACGCGGCCTCGCTTCAGGGGTTTGAGCCTTCCGATGGTTAGGAACGCGGCGTGAGGTTTCCCTTCGTTTCGAATTCCCGGCTCTCCTGGGTTTTCCCTCCCTGAGGCCTTCCCCTTCCCCGGTCTCGGCCTTGCGGCCTCCTCTCGGGTACTTCGAGGAAGGTTCCCGGTCTGGGTACCTTTCCCTGTACTTCAGAGTTTCAAAGAACCAGGGGTGTTGGCTTGTCTCTTCCGAGACTGCCGGCCTCTACGAGGTTTTCGTCCTCGTTCCAACGTCGCCCTTCCGGTTCCCTTTCCGGTTCACCTTTCGGTTTCCCTTCCGGTTTCCCTTCCGGAATCGCCGATGGATGTCGGACCAGCCGCCCGACCCCGTCGTCACGTCCATTTCGAACTATAAGATGGCCATTCCGACATGTCAACAGGCATGTCGAAAGGAATACCTAACAAACGGTATTTATTGAGCAATCAATTCAGGATAAATAAGACCTGCATATTTTTAACACAAGTTTTGAACAGGCTTCCCGGGCTGTGTTGGCGCGCTGAATCAACCCTCAGGATCGCTACGCGCCAATCCTGTCGCGGCACAGTGAATTTCGACAGTCACAATACCCAGCAGGGACAATGATTTCCCGACAACCGCGCGATCAATTCCGGACCGCCGGACTCCTCGATTGGCAAAGGAAATTTACAATTTTCTTGAAAAATTTTTTCGAAATCGACGATCGCCTTGATCTCAGTGGCCGATCAGACCCCGAACGACCAGCATCAGTTTCCTGACGCTGTAGGGAGACATCAAAAGCCGTCCATTGACGTAACGCAAATACTCTTCGTCAAGGACGGGCGACGCCGGCTCGGCGCAGAACACCACAGGGACCTCAAGGTGATCCATCCTGTATCGATCGCAGATGTCACGACCGCCCATGCCGGTCATCACGACGTCCACCACCATCAGCTTGACGCCGCCCTGCTCGTCGGCCTGCCACAGACGTTCCAGGGCCTCCGGACCACTGGTCGCGGTGATAACGTTGAAGCCGGCTCTGGTCAGCGCATCGGATTCCCTTGCCACAACTGCCGGGTCACGATGGGCGACAAACACGGACAGGGGCGTGGCCGGCACGACTCCGGACAGCATCTGCACGCTGTCTGAGGTCTCAACGCTGCCCGCCGCAAGCGGCAGGAACACCTTGAACTCGCTCCCGCGACCCATCTCGCTCTGAACCTGGACGAATCCCCCCAGGCTCTCAACGATGCCGTAGACCGTCGAAAGACCCAGGCCGGTACCTTTTCCGAACTCCTTTGTCGAAAAGAACGGCTCCCACAAGTGTTCAAGAACGTCCCCGGGCATGCCGATACCGCTGTCACGAACCGATATCAATGCAAATCTTCCAGCTTGAGCATGTGGATGGCCCACCATCATCGACTGGTCAACCTGGACCGACGATGTTGCAATGGTCAGCGACCCTCCGTAGGGCATTGCATCCACTGCGTTTACGGTCAGATTCATCAACACCTGCTCGAGACGACTCTTCTCGGCATTCACAAGCAGCCTCAAGCCGGAAGACCTGATCGCGACCGCTATGTCGGCCCCTATCAGACGCTGAAGCATCTTCAGCAATCCGGAAATGACGGCATCTATGTCAAGCTGCTCGCGTGCGGAGCTGTCCTGCCTGCTGAAAGTCAGAAGCTGACGAATCAGGGAACGGGCCCTCTCTCCCGCTTCAAGGATCTGCTCAACCTCGTCGATGCGAGTTCCGTTCTGCCCGTCGGCCAGCTTCAACGAATCGGCCGCGCCGATGATCACCTGAAGGATGTTGTTAAAGTCGTGCGCGATGCCTCCGGCCAGACGTCCCAACGCCTCAAGACTGCGGCTCTGATGAACAAGGCGCTCAATCTGCTGCTGCTGAGTCACGTCTTCGACGATACCGATAAGCAGTTTGACCGTTCGATCTGAATCGATGACGGGCACCTTGCGCAACCTGATGTTGCGGCCGGCCTCCTCGCCAAGCCACGAATTCTCGATCACCACGGAGACTCCCTGACTGACAACCTCCTCGTCCGACCGGGCCGAATTCTTTGCCCCCTCCTCGCCAATCAGATCAACATCGGTGCGCCCAATCACCTGAGATGCCGGGATTCCAGTCAACGCGGCAAGAGTCGAGTTCCAGATCACGTAGTTGCCTGCAGGCATCTCCTTGACAAAGGCACCCAGGGGCATGTTCTCGATCAGCGCCTCCATCAGGCCCCTCTGGCGACGAATCTCGACCTCCTTGATCTTTTCGGCGGTGGTGTCGCGCTGGACGCCATCCATGACCCAGACAACCCGGCCATTCCCCGCATCGACCTGGTCGACCCGGCCGGCACACAGGAACCAGCGCCATCCGCCCAGGCTGTCCTTCATTCTCAGCTCGACCCGGTACTCGCGCCTGGTGAATGGCTGACGCATCGCCCGCAT
>JAGOFO010000214.1 GCA_017997155.1 Myxococcota bacterium | reverse complement strand
CCCGCCGCAACGTCCGCGGCTATCACGACAGGCCCCAGCCCTGATCCCGCCCACGAGGGCGAATTGCCTGCCCCGAGCCTGCCGAGGGGTGATTCGCCCCTACGCCTGACCCTGTCCCTGACCCTGACCCTGTCCCTGACCCTGACCCCGTCAGCCGCATCTGCAAGCAGCCCGTGGGAACGCGTACCAAAACCGCCAACACGCCCGTGTAGGGGCGAATTACATTCGCCCCTCTGGACAGTGACTGGAACAGGCACAGGGTCAGGTGACAGGAAGAATCGTATCCACGGTCGGTATCCAGCATTAGTCACCGTCGGGACAGACGCCAGCAGACAGCGCGTACCGCGTCGATGCGACCGAGCAGTTCATCCGCCAATTCGTTGGGAATCACGCCGTAGGCGGCGAGCAGGCGAACGGCCGTGGCGGATTCGCCGGCCGAACCGTAGGCCACGGTGTAGTGATAGATACGATCCCGACCCGCCCGGCCGGAGCCTTCAGCGAGGTTCAGTGCGACGGATTCGATGGCGCGGGTCAGTTGGTCGACCAGGTCGCGGTGTCCCCGAACCGTCCGGACGGCACGGATGGTTCTGACCGCGAGTTCTTCAGCCATGCCGACGGCGTGAAGTCCGTTGGGCCGGCCCTGCCTGTCCGTCCTGAATTGTATGTTGGTGATTGTATCCATGTTGCGCCCCCTCCCGTGAGGCCGTCAGATATCAACCACCCACGGCCTGCGGCGTTCTGCCGTCAAGGGTCGCGAAGCGACCGCCGCAGGCGGCCGGCGCGAAGCGCCAGGCCCTTGATGGCGAAGAAAGCCGCGGGCCATCACGCAATGAATGACGGCCTCGCGGGAGGCGGAACCAATCCAGGCAGACACAACAAACACAAGGCCGAGGGCCGGCCTCAGGAAGGGCGAATTGTCATTCGCCCCTACGCCTGACCCCGACCCTGTCCCTGATCCTGTCCCTGATCCTGTCCCTGATCCTGTCCCTGATCCTGTCCCTGATCCTGTCCCTGACTCTGCCCCTCAGTTGTCGATGCAGGCGTTGCACTTATCCACGAATTCTTCCGTGGGGTCGGGCTCGGTGGACAGTTTGCAGAACCCGTCCATGAACAGATACCTGTCGTGTGTGTCTTCGCCCCGGTTCTGGTAATGGGGGTCGCAGACGAAACGTCCCCACACCACATAGTCCTTCCCCGGATGCATGCCGTAGCAGAAGATTCCGCAGTTGGATCCCTCGCACCAGACGCTTTTGCCCGTGCTGTTGATGAAGGTGATTCCGGCTTCCCCGGTGTCGGGGCTGCCGAAACCGAGGTCGGCCGCGGCGCAGTTGCAGCAGGCGCAGTCCCACGGACATTCCGTGGTTTCCGAGACCACGTTCACCACGTTGACCGTGCCTCGGAACATGATGTAGCCGTCGGCCCACTGGCACGCGTCGGCATCGGATGTGTTCAACACGTCGTCGATATCGACAACCGCAAATTCCGGTGGCAGTTCGCAGTCGCCAAG
Organism: Myxococcota bacterium; assembly: GCA_017997155.1. Lineage (GTDB taxonomy): Bacteria > Myxococcota_A > UBA9042 > DTJE01 > DTJE01 > JAGOFO01. The sequence goes on along the minus strand of JAGOFO010000214.1, from coordinate 2,374 downwards.
CATCGACAGATCGCCAAGTTCGGCCAGTCTGTCCGAACATCCGCAAAGGACTGCCACACAAACTAAAACCATGATCTGGATTTGTCTTCTCATCTTGAACGATTCCGTTCCGGATGCCGGATTCTATCACTACTACGCAAGCCTGATGATTGACTCGGCTGCCGTGCTGGTTAGAATCTCATCACCAGAAAGAGAAGACCGACGATGTCTGAACCACGGCGAATGCGGGGCGCCAGTGATCCAGTTCTCGAAAGCGAACTTCAGTTAAGGGCGATGGCCGACAATCTTCCTGGAGGCATGGTCTATCAGGTCGATACGGGGCCGGACGGCAGGTCTCGGCGGCTCACTTACTTCAGTCGCGGGATTGAGACCCTTCACGAGATTCCGTTGTCCGAGTTGACCGAGGATTCGAAACGCATTGAAGATTCGTCATTCGTTTACGAGGCGATCGACCTTGAATACCGACAAATGGTGGCCGAAGCCGAGGCCAGGTCGGTTGCGTCGATGACACCTTTCAGTGTCGATGTTCCCGTCACGCTTCCATCGGGAAAGAAGGGCTGGCGTCACTTCACATCGGCCCCGCGTCGAATGCCGGACGGCCGCCTGATATGGGACGGCCTGGAAATCGACATCACGGCACGCAAGCAGGCGGAAGAGGATCGGGCCAGGCTCCAGGAACAACTGCTTCAGACACAGAAGATCGAGTCGATCGGACAGCTGGCGGGCGGTATCGCCCACGACTTCAACAACATGCTGTCGGTTATTCTGGGCCACTCCGAGATGGCTCTGGGACGTCTGGCGCTTGAAGGCATCGACTCCGACAATCCGATATTCGTCCACCTGAAGAACATCCTTTCCGCCGCCGAACGTTCCGCCGAACTGACTCGCCAGCTTCTGACCTTCGCGCGTAAGCAGCCGTCCAGGCCCAGGGATATCGACCTGAACGCCAGAGTCTCCACTCTGCACCCAATGCTGCTCCAACTGATCGGCGAAGGCATTGAGTTGGTCTGGACACCTTCGGAAGAAGTCGGACATGTCAACATCGACCCTTCGCAACTGGACCAGATTCTGGTGAATCTGTGCGTGAACGCCCGTGACGCGATCGGAGATGGCGGCCGGATCAGGATCAAAACGGGGATTGCCGCGTTCGATGGTGAGTTCTGTTCTCGTAACCCGGGACACCTCCCTGGCGACTTTGCGGTTCTGACGGTCAGCGACACGGGCTGCGGCATGGACCAGCAGACCGTCGCACGGCTGTTCGAGCCGTTCTTCACCACAAAGGAAGTGGGCCGGGGGACCGGACTCGGGCTCGCCACGGTATACGGGATAGTCAGCCAAAACCAGGGGTTCATCAGGGTCTTCAGCAAACCCGATGTCGGGACGGTGTTTCGTGTTTATCTGCCCTGGCGACCGGGACCGCAGGAGTCAAGGACGCCAGCGAAGGTCCCGCCGCCGATCGAATGCCTCGCGCGGACGATTCTGCTTGTCGAGGACGAGCCTCTGATCCGACATATCGCCTCGGAGATGCTTGAATCGCTCGGTTATGACGTAATTCCGGCGGCGACCCCGAGCGATGCGATGGTCCTGGCCGAGGAATATACGGGCAGGATAGACCTTCTGATGACCGACCTGGTCATGCCCGGGATGAATGGCCGGAGCCTTGCGCATAACATCAAGTCGCTTCATCCCGAAGCCAGGCTGCTGTTCATGTCGGGTTACACGGCCGACTTCGTGGTCCAAAACGGCGAGATTGAGGCAGGAAGCTCTTTCCTGCCAAAACCGTTCACGCTGGAAGACCTGATGGTCAAGATCAACGAGGCTTTCGCGAAAGGATGCGGCGGGGCGCCGGATTTTCCGGCTTGACGCATCTGCCGCCGGTGCCCGGGTGATGGAAGATTCACGACCGGCGGACGTGATGCGGCATCTCGGGCGGCAGTTCCAGCGACATCTCGACCAGGCCGGCAGGCGCACCGTCCCGGAACCACGGAGTCTGGAAGATCAACTTCCTGACACCATTCTTTTCGATGGTGTAGGCGTTCGTGCGCGGTCGCGCGAGCAGATCCAGAAGCTTTGATCGCGCCGGTTCCGGATGGCAGTCCAGAAGACTGGCGCCAACCAGGTTCATTCCGCCATATTTCTGGAATGTCTTTGCGGACTTGTCGTTCATCTCGACGATCCTGCCATCAAGATCGCAAACCGTTACCGCCACGTCGATTCCGGCTGGCCAGCCATCCATTTGATGCCTCCGTTTCAGTCCCTGATCGGACCTGCTAATGTCATCCCCGACAGAAGGCGTGTCAACAGGATTCCCTGGCATCACGAACAGTCCAGGCCGCGATCGACGATCACGTGAAGCCCGCGGCCGCAAAAGAAC
>JAGOFO010000213.1 GCA_017997155.1 Myxococcota bacterium | reverse complement strand
CTCACCCGTGCGCCACTGTACTCGCCCCCGAAGGGACTTTCTCGTTCGACTTGCATGTGTTAGGCACGCCGCCAGCGTTCGTCCTGAGCCAGGATCAAACTCTCCAGTTTGATTTATTGAAAGGTCTCGACTTTCGTCCAGACCCTTTCTGGTTTGGAATTGAACGGGATCGTTCTTACGTAACCTGCTATTCAGTTTTCAAGGAGCGAAGCGTCCAGCAGCGCAGGCTTCTTTTTCTCGTCGCCATGCGTTTGCGCTTCCGGTTTTCAATCAGCCCGCCTTTTCTGGCGGAGCGGGGAGGAATTATGAACGGGTTGGATTTTCGTGTCAAGAACTTTTTATCAAAATTCTTTTATCCGAATTTCCGGCGTTCATCTTTCGACCGCCGACGCTGATTTTCAAGCACCGCAACCGACCGCTTTCGTCGACGCGGAGCAACAGGATAATCGCCTGACAACATCGTGTCAAGAACTAATTTGCCGCCCGCATCGTTTTTTTTTCTGGTCGGTTTTCAAAGTGCCAACGCCCTTCTGGGCGAAACGGCGAGGATGATAGACGCGAGGATGAGCACTGTCAATGGTTTTTGATCACTGGGCTGAGGAAATTTACAAGCGCTGGAAACCAAACGGGTATGGAGGGTCAGATTTCGGAGTCGGGCGTGTCGGCGGCGGCCCACTCGGCAAGGGTGCGCGCGATTTCTGCGGCCTGCTCGGGTTTTCCGATGTTGAATTTCGCCTCAAGGCGGTAGGTTCCGTCCCGCTTCCGGTACTTTCTTATGGTGTACCTTGGCTCGCCAAAGTCGTTATCGGAACGCGACCATTCGCGGTACTTGAACATCAACACCGGCCAGGCCCCGCGGGCAATGACTTTCTTGGCCTCTTCCCGAACCACCTGAATCCCGTCTTCTTCGTATTCGACCGTTATCTCATCGATCTCTTCGGACCACATGTGATTCTCCTTGGTTTGTTTCCGGCGCCGGACCTGCCGACGCGACTACTTCGATTTCCGGCCCGCCAGATTGGCTGGCGCCCCCGGTCCCCAATCATCAACCAGTTCGCCCAGGACGGACTCGACCATGCGTACCGGTCTGGGCCGCCTGGACTCAACGAACTGCTCGGGGGCCTTCACGACGGGCAAATCACCCCCGACCTTAACCTGAAGATTCCAGGTCATCCCGACCTTGACCGCGACCGAGTCGAAGGCCGAATCGAACGCGAAAGTGACTGCTATCTCCAGCGGAACACGGCCGTCAAGTCTAACGGTACCCTCCAGAGCCGACACCTCGCCCGACCATGGTTCTGTCGGGCCACCCGACCCGGGCGTTGCAAAACGACACGGCGACGAGGCCAGCGACACGCGGGAAACACCCTTGTCATCCGGAGGTTCCAGCCGCGCACACTGCCTGACCAGGTTCGCCAGCGAGTCCTCGTCATTGATGAACGCACGCACCTGCGCGCGAGGCTGGGCTATCGCGTCGTCCCAGCGCACCCAGAGGCCGGACGTCCCGGCGGTGAAGTAGTCGGAGCCAACACGAATGGCCCCGGTCGACTCGTCCGACCGTCCGTCGGCCGCGCCCTTGTGGATTCTTGATCGCGAGAAGCGGAAGTCTCCGCCAGGCAGAATGGTCAGCGTGGACGAATCGGTCATCTCGACCGGCGCGTCGCCCCGCTCGATAGTGACCGACACGCTCGATATCGCCAGCATCCCCTTTTCAACAGCCGGGGCAAGGCTCCATCCGTCAACGGATTCTGTGTCGCTTGAAACCGGTTTTCCGGCCGCACCAGCTCCGGACAAGGCCCCGGAACGTGAAACGCGCCCCTGGCAGGACGTGGCAAGCACGGCGGCAACAAGCATCACTGAACAGGCTGTCCACCTATTCATCACGCCCCCCGGATGTCTGCCCCAGGACTTCCCCCGCATGAAGTCGCCTGCCCGCAACCATGGCGGCCGGTGTCATGCGTCGCGCCCCTGACGGCTGAACGGAGTCAATCGCCACAGCCCCGTCCGACGTGCGTACTATCATCGAATCGCCGTATCGTCCGCCGGCGGCCAGCACCGTTCCGGGCCGCTGTCCATGCCAGTCCGGAGCCATTGCGGCGGCCTCGATCCGCTTCAGGAACGGAAACACCCTGACACGAATCCCGGAAGAAGTTACGGTGAACGCGCCGGGCCACGGTTCCACGCCACGGACCAGGCAGGAAATCTGTCCTGAGGTTCGGGACCAGTCGATCCTTCCGACGTCCTTGTCCATGATCGGGGCGACCGTCGCCTGCGAGTGATCCTGTGCGACGGGAACCAGCGTTCCGGCGGCCAGGCCGTCGAGGGCTTCAAGCAGGAGCCCCGGTCCCATCCCCGCGAGCCTTTCAAAAAGAGTCGCCGCCGTGTCTTCGTCACGCACCGGAGTCTTTCCCGAAAGCAGGATGGGGCCGGTGTCGCATCCCTCGTCCATCATCATTATGGTCACGCCGGTCTCGGCATCGCCGTTGATGACCGACCATTGAATCGGGGCGGCGCCACGGTACCTGGGCAGCAGACTTCCGTGCACGTTCACGCATCCCAGGCGAGGCATCGAAAGCACTGCCGGAGGCAGGATCCGGCCATATGCGGCGACGACGAAAAAGTCGGCCGCGCACGCCGAAAGCCTGGCCTGAACCGCCGGATCGCGCAGTCCTGTCGGCTTGAACACATCGATTCCGAGAAGCGCGGCCGCAGCCGCAACCGGGGTTTCGGTCACAGTCAGACCACGGCCGCTCGGCTTATCCGGTCTGGTGACGACCAGGCAGACGTCGTAACCGGCACTGACGAGTGCCTGAAGCGACGGCACCGCAAAATCAGCGGTACCCATGAAAACGACCCGGATAGCGGAATGATTCATGTCAGGAATTCCCCTGATCCGCTGCCCTGCCCCTGCAAGACTTCTGGTAGTCCCTGAGCGCCAGCTTGCGCCGGATCGGTCCGACGCGATCGATCATCGTAACTCCGTCCAGGTGATCCAGCTCATGCTGGACGCAGATCGCGGCCAGATCGGAGACCTCGATCTTTTGCGGACGGCCGTCCCGGTCGGTGTACTCGACCGTGACCGTGAACGCACGCTTGACGTTCACCTCGATCCCGGGGAAAGACAGGCACCCTTCATCCATCGTCACAGACCCGTCCTGCGCGACGATCCTGGGATTGACCAGGGCAACCAGTCCGGTCGGCTGGAACTCCTCGTCGCCCGGGACGTCGATCACCGCGATCCTGAGCGATTTTCCGACCTGGGGCGCCGCCAGTCCTATCCCCTTGCCCGCGTACATCGTCTCGGCCATGTCGTCGATCAGCTTTCTGATCCCGTCATCGACCTCGCCGACCTCGACGCCCTTCCTGGTCAACACCTCATCGGGCCATCTGCAGATTCTCAAAACGGCCATGTCAGCTCCATTGCCCGCGTCTGCATCGGGCGAACCTCCGAATCAATCGCCGGCCCTGAGGTAGGCCAGGCGAAGATCCGGGTCGGACAGTACCTCGAACGCATCGGCACAAACACGCTCGACCATGTCGATCGAGGCGGCGGCGCCTTCGAATCCGGCGGTGCGGACCCGCAGATCCATCAGTTCCGCGGACGTCCGGATCCACGCCTCTCTCACACCGGACGTGCCGACCTCGCGAGACAATCCAAGGCATTCGAAATAATCCCCGCGCGTCACCAGATCGCACAACCGATTCAGTTCCTCAAGCGGACCGGTCGGCGAGGGAGCCTGTTGAACGCGTGGCGGGCGGCGGCGCTTCAGTTCAGCTTCCACCTTGTTCCCTCCGGGGTATCCATCACGGAGACGCCCATCTCCAGCAGGGCCGCGCGCGCCTCGTCCGCGCTTGCGAAGTCCTTCTGCGCACGAGCGTTATT
>JAGOFO010000212.1 GCA_017997155.1 Myxococcota bacterium | reverse complement strand
GCCACCACTCTTAACGGATGCGGATGAAACGACAGGAAACACGATTCCAGGCCAAGATCGGATGCCCGCTTGACCACCGATGACAGGATGCTGGCATGTCCCAGGTGCACTCCGTCGAAGTTGCCCATTGCAACAACGGTTCCTCGCGGATTGCATGGACCGGCGCCATCTAGTCCCCGGATGAATCGCATCTGGTCAGCCTTCCCCGCCTGACTGGGTCTTCTGCGCCTTGACGGCCAGAAGCGCCCTGACACGCGTGGCCAGTTCCGGTTCGACGCCAGCCCGCTCCAGAACGTCGGCGGATTCGGCCAGCAGCTTCGTGTATTCGGACTCACGTTTCTCAACGGCGTCCCTCAGTGAAATGATGTCCTCGGCAAGGAAGTCGAATTCATCGCCCTTCCTGAACCTGCGGATCGTGCCTCCGCCGCCGTCCCGAATCTGTCTGAGCATCTCTGATGCGGCCCGGACCGGACCGACCACCCTGAACGTCATCCTGACCGAAACCCAGGCCAGAAGGATGACAAGCGCTGCCGCGATCACAAAAAGACCGGCCAGTCTACCGCCGTCCTCGGACCTCATCATGTCGTTGAACCGGCTGTCCAACTGGCGGTCGGCCGCCGTCAACTCGGCGCCGGGGGACATCGCGCCAATGCCTATCAGTTCACGCTGCTCGGCCAGGACGTTCGCGTACAGCAGGCCAAGCACGAGGATGATGACCGCCGCGGTTCCAGCGTGAAACAACGCGTATCTGGACTGAAAACCGCGATCGACCCATATCGATGATCTGCGGTGTGCCGGGGAGTCTGCGACTTTTCTTTCAGAGTCTGTCATTAATGCACCTCCGGTGTCATCAACCGCCTTTGGCGGCATGCACCCGGGCTATTCGGCTCCCTCCACATCCGCCCCACCCCGGATGTCGTCGTCAAAGATCACCGCGGCTTTTCTTCCCGCCTCGATACAAGCAGCGAATCTGGCATCCAGCCCCGGTTCCTTAATCGTGAACTCGTCGTCGAACTTGTCGGCCACATGCGGGGAAGGTCCACGCCCGACGGAATCGACTTCAACAGTCGACTGCCAGAGCATGAAGCCGTTGGCCGAATACGCGACGACCTCAAGAATGCCTCCTGCCGATTCGCCGGTTCCTTCAAGCCTGAGCTTTCCGGAAAACGACACCTCGACGGGCGGCGACTCCGCGTTGATCATACCGGTCGTGAAATCGAACGAAGCTCCAATAGAATAGCCGCCCACCGACAAAAGATGGTTAAGAAGACCGCTCTGAAGGTGCTGGGACGACTCACCGACGCGATAACAACCCTGGCACTCGAGGCCACCTGCCTTGACAAGAATCGTATCGGCGGCACCGGCGGCCCTCAACGCGGCCTTGCGAATCCAGATCACCGCCAACGGGTCCGTCTCCTTCATCCCGAGTTCGCACAACGCCGGATAGACCGAAAGGGGGGCAATCTCGGCCAACGATCTGGCAGCGGCCGTCCTTACCATCACGAACTCGTCCTTCAACGCCCACATCAGCGCCTTCACGACCGCGGGATCGCCCTTGAACGACTTTAGAACCAGCGCGGCCTGGGCCCGTACGCGCGCTCCGGAAGTAGACTTCAATGTCCGAATCAGTTTGTCGGCGTCACGCCGCGCGGCACGCGGCACTCCAGCCCTGGGATCATCGGACGCGGAAGCCCCGGCAGCCGTTCCACCGCCACTGGACGCGGGAACGCCGGCATCAGCCGGGACCGGCATGATGAACAGACCTACAATCAGAATCAATGCTTTACGCATCTTGATGATGACCGCCGCGAGAACCATCGGACCCCGGGGAACAACCCCGTTCACATGCCCACGTCCACGAAGATGTAGGCACCGTCCCGACGATAAAGATAATCCACCGGCTTCTTGAGGTGAATAGTAACTATCATGCCGCCCTCGACGGACGGGTCGGCAACGGGCATCTGGTTGACTTTGATTCTGTCGATACTGGTCGGGAACCAGCGGGTGATCAGTCCGTTCAGATCGTTTTCGGACCCCGGCGTGGCGGCGGGAATCGTCACCTCGATGATGGTGGGAGCCGGCCGCGTGACCGAATACTCGAACTCGCCTCCGACCTGGACGAACACACGCGAGAACGAATCATACGGCTGGAATCCGACCCACTTGACCACGACGGGAACTTCCGCGTCCAGGTCCACCGGCGCAGCTTCCCTGGATGGGAAATCCGCCTCGTCACGGACGCCTGGAACCACGCCCTTGTACCCGCGTCGCTGGTATATCGTGCCGTCCTCATCAACCGTGAACACCTGTCCCTCGGACGGCGCGAGGATAATCTCTCCGTCCTGAGGCTTTGGGGCGTTAGCCGGATCCACCGGTTTCTCGGTAACCTGAGGCGCGTCCTCGGCGAAGGCCGCGACCGCCACCAGTGAGACTGCGAGAACCAGGCCTGTCGACAGTATCTTCTTCATGTCTTTAACCTCGAGCCCGTTTGAGGCATGAGAATCCGCAACCATTGTAAACCCTGCGGCCGATGTCAACCAAACGCGCGCACACACAAATCCAGTCCGGTCGCACTCCGAGCGACGTTTCAACCAGTCCTCTGTACCCGTCATGGCGAATTGTCATCCCTGACACGCCGTAGTAGCGGCGAATTACATTCGCCGTTGGGAAAGGGCGAATTATCATTCGCCCCTACACCGGAACCTTATCCTGCACCGGCATGAGCCCTGGGATCCCGTGCCAACACCGGCCGCGGCGCCCGGCGTTGCCAACACACTGTTTCGCGGATATTCTCTACCCGCCTCAATACGCGGGACTTCTTCAATGAAACTGGTGACCGCTGAAACAATGAGGGGCCTGGACAGGTTCACCATCGAATCGATCGGTGTCCCTGGCTGCGTTCTGATGGAGGCGGCCGGCGCCGCCGTGGCTCGCGCGGCGATGCGATTTCCAGCCACGCGCGACACAAGGCGCGTGCTGGTCGTAAGCGGACCTGGAAACAACGGTGGAGACGGATTCGTGGCGGCGAGGCATCTGGCCGACGCCGGATTCGATGTCGTCACCGCCCTGCTCTGCCCGCGAACGGTTTACAGCGGCGACTCGCTCGCCAACCTGAAGGCGCTGGAGTGGTTCGGCGTTCCCGTGATCGAGGCGCCCGGGGGGCTGCCCGATGAAACAGTGGCCTGGGCCACCGAAGCAATCGTTGTCGACGCCATATTCGGCACTGGATTGACCAGGCCTGTCACCGGTGTCTATGCCGACACGATCGACATACTGAACACCCTGCCCGGTCCATGTCTGGCGGTCGACATACCTTCCGGCATCGACTCCGACACGGGGGCGGTGCTTGGAACCGCTTTCAAGGCCGATGTGACCGTCACTTTCGGAGCGGCCAAGATCGGCCACTACATCTGGCCGGGACGCGGTCACTGCGGCGAGATCACGGTTGTCCCGATTGGGATCCCCGCCAAGCTCCTCGAAAGGGCCGACGACCTCAGACTCCTTGGTCCCGGCGAGATTCGCGCCGCGTTCGCCCCACGGCCCCCGGACTCCTACAAAAACACATTCGGCCATGTCGCTGTTATCGGTGGAATGGTCGGCAAGACCGGCGCTGCCCTGCTCTGCGGAATGGCGGCGGTGCGCTCAGGCGCGGGCCTGACGACGCTTGTCACGACCGCCCAGTCGGGCGCATCCCTCGAGGGCAGATGCCCCGACCTGATGATCGAATGCCCCTTGTCCACCAGCGGGGACTGGCTGGTCGTTGACGAGGCCGCGCTGAAGGGCGTTCTGGATCACAAGGGTTCCGTCGTGGCGGGACCGGGACTGGGGACCAGGCCCGGGACCACCGCGCTTATCGCATCCGTGATCGGGTGCGGCCTGCCGACC
>JAGOFO010000211.1 GCA_017997155.1 Myxococcota bacterium | reverse complement strand
AAGGCTGTTTATCAAGGTATCCAGGGGATCGTACAGACGCATCATGGTCGGCCGGACGTCCGCCTGCATGATCTCACGCATCGCGTCCAGGCCCTGCTCCATCCGGGCGAACTTGAACCCCGAAAATCGCCGACTGACCGGGGCCGCGGCCACGCGCATACGCAACGAAACGATGATCCCCAGCGTGCCCTCGGAACCGATAATCAACTGGGAGAAATCCACGGGCGGCCGCTGCGCCGGGAATGAATCCACTTCAGTCACTGTTCCGTCCGGCAGCACGACCTCCATCGAGACGATCATGTCCTCGATCTTGCCGAACTTGGACGAATACTGCCCCGCGGAACGGCAGGCGGCCCACCCTCCCGCGGTGGAACACATAATCGACGATGGAAAATGCCCCAGGGTGTACCCCTTCTCGTTCAGGGCCTCCTCAAGGTGCATCCCGTTCATGCCCGCCTCTACCGTGGCCAGCATCGACACGGGATCGACTGAGACCAGCCGGTTCATCCGCTTCATGTCGATCATGACGCCGCCCTGAACGGGGTTCGCCCCACCAATGACGCCCGACCCGGCGGCCACCGGCACGAACGGCACCTTCTCGCGCCGACAGAGTCTTACGATATCGATCACGTGGTTGACGGTCACGGGCCACACGACCATCGCAGGCAGCGCCCCGCTGCAATCACCGATCACCCGCGATATTGTCCCGCGCGGCCACATGTCGCGCGTGTAAGCCATCAGGACGGCGGGACTTGTAGAAAACCCCTCGTCACCGAAGATCTCCCGCACGCGGCCAATCATCTTCTCGTCAGTCATCAATAACTTCCTCTGGCGCAGATTCGAAAAGGATAAGACAGGCGGCCGGTTTCAAAAAGACAAAACAGAGTCCGGCCTCACTCTCATCACGCTTCCCTTCGCAATACCCTTTGCAGCGGCGGCGAAGGCGTTTATCTCGACAACAAACCTGGCCGGAGCGTCCACGCTCCTGGTTTCCAGGGTCAGCGGCCTTGCGTTCTCGACCACGCCAGCGACAACGCCATCGCCACCAACGAACACCATGTCCAGCGCGACGTATGTGTTCTTCATGTAGAAGCCCTGCCGGGCCGCGGCCGGGAACACGAAAAGCATGGCCCTGTCCGGTGGCAGAACCTTCCGGTACATCAACCCCATGGCCCGCTGTTGATCGGTTGAGGCGACTTCGGCCGTGAACCTGGCGATGCTTCCGTCCGGATTCACGAAAATGACTTCCGCCTCGGGCAGTCCAACCTGGCCGCCCTTTTCGGCAGAGCCCTCCACGGGGGCGGAAGCAGGCACGGCCGCCGGGGTCGCGTGGTCCTGCGGTTTGACATCTTCGGGAGCCGGCAATCGGCCTGGACCGGCGGAACACGACACGCAGCCCGCCGTCAACACGACACCCAGCGCGGCAGCCATAAGAGCAACCAGCCTCATTCCGTCCAAACCGCCCACAAGAATTACCATGTCGAAATATAGGACGGGTCCGAACCGGTGGCAATAACGGTAAAAGAGGTAATATTTTTGTAACGAATATGTAAGCGATTCGATATGAAAGGAATATGGCGTTCCAAAAAGAGACACCGTCTCAAATCAAGACAATCACCCCGAACCCCTGCTATTGCGGCGATTTCCGGAATCCGGCAGCTGTGAAATTTCGAACCGCTGAAATTTAACGTCTCAATTCGAGACATCACATTTCCTGACGATTCGCTGAACCCCGCGTTTTAAGGCACTTCTCAACTTGGCACGGTGTTTGCAATATTACCCAAACGTACCTTGTGAAAGGGTCACACCCCCAAAACCTTCTTTTCAAACCTGTTCTACCCCCTTTCGTCTTCGGCCGGTCCTAGACCGGCCGAAGATCACTTCTTTGAAAAACGCGAGTATTTCGGATTGAACGGATACTCGTTTCAAAACGCCGGGGGCTGTACTACGAATACGAACCGGCCGGGGTCAGCGATTTGCGGTAGTGACAGTGATTACCCCCGGACAAACAGCCCCCGGTTTTTTTTACCCTGGATTTCCAATCTGGCAGTTGACCTCTTCCTGTTTCCTTTTCCCCTGGTTGTTTCAATTTGATCCAATCCAGCCTAGAATCAGCCACTGCGATTTTCCGGTGAGATGATGCTGTACCCCAGGAAACTACTGATCGTCGACGACCTCGAGAGCATTACCGAGTTCCTGACCGTGGTCCTTTCCGGCAAGGGATTCGACGTTCAGACTGCGGCCAATGGCGCGGATGCGCTCGAGATCCTGCGTTCCGGGTTTGTCGGCGTCGTCCTTCTGGATGTTGAACTCCCGGATTTCAGCGGGCTCGACCTGCTCGATGTTATCCAGGTCGAACAGCCGGTGGTTCCGGTGATAATGATTACTGCCCACGCCAGTGTGCAGAATGCGGTCGAGGCCACCCGGCGTGGCGCCTTCGACTTCGTGGCCAAGGATGGCGCGATCGCGGAGCGCCTGGAAGTCCTGCTCAAGAACGCATTCGACCATCTTGCACTCAGGCTGAAGGTTCGCGAGTACGAAGGCGATCGCGGCAACCTGACATTCGAGAACTTCCTTACTGTCAGCCCTCGCATGAATGACCTGCTGGCCACGTTGAAATCGGTCGTGAACAGCGACGTCGCGGTTCTGATCGAAGGCGAAAGCGGCACCGGCAAGGAACTGATCGCGCGCGCCATCCACGCGAACGGGTCCAGGCGAAAAAAGCCATTCGTCGCGGTCAACTGCGCCGGAATCCCCGAGACCCTGCTCGAAACCGAGATGTTCGGTCACGAAAAAGGCGCGTTCACGGGCGCCACGGCCAGACGTACCGGGCGCTTCGAGGCCGCCGACCAGGGCATACTGTTTCTTGACGAAATCGGCGAGCTCCCGATGTCGCTGCAGGCCAAGCTGCTGCGCGTGCTCCAGGAAAAGACCTTTGAACGGGTGGGTGGAAACACGCCTATCTCGGTCAACGTCAGGATAATTTCGGCAACAAACCGCGACCTGATGGAGGAAGTCAAGGCCGGACGCTTCCGCGAGGATCTCTTCTATCGCCTCTCCGTCTTCCCGGTACGCATACTGCCGCTTCGCCAGCGGGCCGAAGATATCCCCATGCTCGCCGAGCACTTCCTGAATAAATACGGAAAGGAAGAAAACAAACAGATCAGGGGCTTCACCAAGGCTGCCCAGGACATACTAAAAAGCCTGCGCTTTCCCGGAAACGTCCGCGAACTTGAGAACCTTGTCCGCCACGCGGTCATCGTGGCCAAGGAATCAGAGATAACGGCCGAGGACATCCAGGTCACTCTTGGCAGCCACGGCATTTCATACGTCGCCCAGCCGCCCTTCCGTCCCGAGGAAACCGCCGTCACCACGGCGATTGCGTCCCCGGTAGATACGGAACTGGCCGCCAGACTTGCCGCGGTTTTCCCGACCCTGGAATCGATGATTCCGATCACCGAGCTTCAGAACAGGTATATGGATCTGGCGGTTCAGGCCGCAGGCGGCAACATCACCAGGGCCGCGCGGGTACTGGGAGTGGGTCGCGCGACCATGTACCGCCGCTCCAGGCCGGAAGACGATGACTGAAAGGAACGGACGATACCGAACCGACAAACCGGAGTGAAATTATGATGATTCCGACCACAATTCGATTTCCCCATGCCAGCGCAGCGATCCTCGCAATCGCGTTCCTTGCCGCAGGATGCGGCTCCACGAGCCCTTGCGAAGACATTCATCAGTCGGACGTGATGCCGGACGCGGTCGGCGACATGGGCCACGACATCGATTCGGACACGCAGCCGACGGACTCGGCAGACGACCACGGAACTCCCGACACGATCGACGACGTAACCGCGGATGTCCATGACGATGTAAGAACCGATG
>JAGOFO010000210.1 GCA_017997155.1 Myxococcota bacterium | reverse complement strand
GCGGACACCGCCAGGCTGTCTATATTGCCGACGGTCGTCATCAGCTTTTCACGATTCGGCGCGGAAAGCAGTTCGTTCAGCTTGTTCGTCAGCAGTTCGACCTTCTCGGCGATGATTTCGGCCTTGCCGGTCAGTTTGCCCATGAAGGACTCGCCCGACGGGATCTCGCTGCCGGGCGGCAGGAAATCGCTGGCCGACGTGCCCCCGGACAGCTCGATGTACTTGGCGCCGGTGATACCGGACGAGGTCACCACCGCTACCGTGTCCTTCTTGACCGGCGTGCCGGCCTTCAGGCTGATCGTCGTGACGATCTCGCTGACGTTGGTCCGGTTGATCTCGAGGTCCTCGACCCTGCCGACCCAGATCCCGTTGTACTTGACCGACGCGCCCTTTTCGAGGCCGGCCAGGGATTCGTTGAACCTGATCGTGTACATGTCGTTCTTTTCGATCAGTTTCAGGCCGGCCAGCGTGCCGATCGTGCCGAACAGCACGACGGTCGAGAAAATCAGGAATATCCCCAGTCTGACCTTCTGGGCCCTGGTAATCATGCCCTTTCCTCCAGGTGAGCCAGGAGCGAGTGTGTCCTGGCGGATTGGGTGGGAACGCTTCTTGCAAAGAAATCAATCACTTCCGGTACGTCGCAACGTTGAGCGTCGGACAGCGGACCGTCAAACAGCAGGCGGCCGCCCGTTCCGAGCATCACCACGTCGTCGGCGATCATGGCGATGCTGGGGAGTTCGTGCGTGACGACCACGACCGACATGTTGAATGTCGCCTTCAGATTCAGAATCAGTTCGTCCAGGGAGGCCGCCGTCTGGGGGTCCAGTCCGGCCGAAGGCTCGTCGCACAGCAGCAGGGCAGGGTCCATCACCATCGCGCGGGCAAGGGCAGCCCTTTTGCGCATGCCGCCGGAAAGCTCGGACGGAAGCATCTCCATCGCGTGGCCCAGGCCGACCAGGTCCAGCTTCAGGCGGACGATCTCGCGGATGACGGTGGGCGGCAGTTTCGTGTGTTCGCGCAAGGGCATGGCGACGTTTTCGGCGACGGTGATCGAATTCAGCATGGCGCCGGCCTGGAACAGCAGGCCGATCCCGGTCAGAGCCATCGTAAGTTCGTTGCCGTCCAGGTCGTTCAGGTCGTTGCCGTCGACCGTCGTCTTTCCCTTCCAGGGGTGCAGAAGGCCGATGATGGCCTTCAAAAGCGTGCTTTTTCCGCAGCCGGAAGTACCCACGATGGTGGTGACCTTTCCACGCGCGAAGTCCACCGAAAGGTCTTCGATGACCGGCAGGGTCGTGTACCCGACGGTCAGGTTTTCGACGCGGATGATCGGGTCTGTCATCACCATCTGCCTACCAGTCAAACCAGAAAATCAGGCTGAAGATCGCGTCGGCCGCGATCACCGTGAAGATCGACTGCACGACGGATGACGTCGTTGCGATGCCGACGCCTTCGGCGCCTCCGTGGACCTTGAAACCCCGGTGAGAGCCGACAAAAACTATGATCCATGCGAACGAAATGCTTTTGATGATGGCCGTTACCATGTCCTTGACGGTCAGGGCGGACCAGAGCTCGGCGTTGTAGGTGACGACGCTTTGATCCAGGTAGCTGACCGCCACGACCAGACCGCCGACGATGCCCATCATGATCGCCATGGTCGACAGCAGGGGGCCGGTGAGCGTCATCGCCAGGATCCTGGGAACGACCAGGTGACGGATCGGGTTGATGCCCATCGTCTTAAGGGCGTCGACTTCCTCGGTGATCACCATCGTCGAGATCTCGGCGGCGATCGAGGAGCCGCAGCGCCCCGCGACCAGGATGGCCGTCATCAGGGGGCCCATTTCGCGCGCCATGGCGATGCCAACGAAGTCGGCCAGGTACACGTCGGCGCCGAAGTCGCGCAGCACCGAGGCGGACTGGAGCGCGACCGTGATACCGACGAGCAGGGAGATCATCGCGACGATTCCGAAGGATTCCAGGCCGATGCGGACCATCTGGTCCAGGACGTACTCGCCACGCACGCGGTTCATCCGATTCCAGATGCCGGTGACGGCAAGGTAGAAGGTGTCCACGATAAGGACAAGCAGGTCGATTGTGCCTTCCAGGGCGCGATCGATGGCGTCGCCGGTCTTTTCGAAGACGTTTGGGCGGCGGCGGGCCTGATCCGGCAGGTCGATCGAGACTCGGAAGAGTTTCAAGGCGTCGGCGGCGGCGTGACTGATTCCAGCGACCTTGATGGTGGCGTTCTTGCGGGTCGCGGTGTCCACGATAACGCGGCAGAGCGCGGCGCCGGCGCTGTCCATGCTGGTGACGCCGTTCAGGTCGAGCAGGATGGCCGGGCTGTGCGAGGTCCGAATCAGGTCGGGGATCTGGCGGAAAACACCGGCGACCGTATGGCGATCCACCGGGCCATCAAGCCTGATCTCAAGGACCGAAGGTTCGCTGGGTGCGGCGGCCGCCATTGAAACACCTGTGTATCCAGCCTGAAATTGTCGGCCACCACCCCCGATCCGTCAAGAAACGGCCCGGAGTCCATGCAAAGCCGATGACAGGGCATGAACGCGCGGCCCTGCCCCTGTCCCCGTAGCGGCGAATTACATCCCTGACACGCCGAAGCACCGGGCGAATGTGATTCGCCCCTACGCGAAGGCGGTTCGTACCGGGGCAGATCGAAACAAGCCACCCCGTCGTTCGAATAGTACCGGGTCTGGATTATTGACCAGAACCCACGGGGGAGCGGGCTGCAAGTTAGTAACGTTTGACGGTATTAACGTGCGCCGTTATTATTTCGATGATTGGATCTTTTAAGTGTCGTGAGACCGAAAGGTTGTTTCGACGGGGGCACACCCGGGCGTTTCCCGGTGATATCGGCCGGTCGGCGCTGCGGAAGCTGCTGATGCTTGATGCCGCGGTGCGGCTTGACGATCTCAGGGCTCTGCCCGGAAATCGGCTCGAAGCACTGAAAGCCGACAGGGCGGGGCAGTTCAGTATCAGGGTGAATGACAGATGGCGGATTTGTTTTGAATGGTTCGGAGGGACAGCAGAACAAGTTGAACTTGTGGACTATCACGACTGAGGTAACGAGATGACTGGGAAAATGGAGCCGGTCCATCCGGGTGAGATACTGGTTGAGGAATTCCTGAAGCCGCTGGGCGTTTCGCAGTACAGGCTGGCAAAGGCAATCTGTGTGCCCGCGCGGCGTATCAACGAAATTGTTCACGGAATCCGCGGGATCTCGGCAGACACGGCTTTGCGGCTGGCGCGATTTTTCGGAACTTCCCCTGAGTTCTGGATGAACCTGCAGGCTCGTTACGACCTGGAGGTTCGCCGCGAGCAGCTCGGCAGCCTGCTGACTGCGGGCATCCCGGTTTACGCGGTGGAACAAAGTGTGAATTGCCTGCCGTGAGCCTGTCGAGGGCCTGCCCTGAGCCTGTCGAAGGGGCCATACAAAGCCCAGGGCGCGAGCCCTGGGATCAAGCCACCCAAACAATACAGGCCCGAGCGTGGCGAGGCCCTGACACGCCGAAGCCTTGGCGGAGGCGGTCCGTCCATCCAGAGCCCACGGCGCCAGCCGTGGGAATTGGTGCCCAATATCCGCTAACGGCCCGTCCATACAGCTCCCCGGGATTGCGCTCGTGGCAAAGCATGAACG
This sequence comes from Myxococcota bacterium, assembly GCA_017997155.1. Classification (GTDB taxonomy): domain Bacteria; phylum Myxococcota_A; class UBA9042; order DTJE01; family DTJE01; genus JAGOFO01. The sequence continues at coordinate 253 of JAGOFO010000210.1, read as the reverse complement.
GGCGGCTCTGACACGCCGTAGCACCGGGCGAATGTGATTCGCCCCTACGCGAAGCCGGTTCGCCCCTACGCGAAGGCGGGCGCTGGCTATCTGTTGCGATAGAGTGTACAATCCCCGGCTTCCGGTCCCGGTGACCGGATCTCTGACCCTCCTGGCCTTGTGACGTTAAGGATCTGGGGCAGGCCGTGATGGTCCTGGTGGGCTTCGAAGGTGGTTTGTCCTGTCTTCCCCGGTCCCCCTGCAGAAGTTGTGT
>JAGOFO010000038.1 GCA_017997155.1 Myxococcota bacterium | reverse complement strand
ATGCTCGTCGACTCGGGGGCCGACACCATGATCACCCTCGACGGGCTGTGGATGAACCGTGTCCGTGCGATCAGGCATGCTACCGGGCTGCGCAATATCATCGTCGCGGGTATCCGGGATTTCCTGCCATTTCCCAGGCGGCAGTTGTACCCGCTGGTCGGGCGCGGGAAGGGGCTGTGGGCGAGGGTGCCGCCCGAACCGGGAGTCCACCGGTTCGACGAGATGCTCGCACGGCGGCGCGATGCCATCAGCCCTTCACCGGGCCTTCCGGATGACATGGCCTGCCTGCAGTACACCGGCGGAACGACGGGCATATCCAAAGGCGCGGTGCTGTCCAATTACAATCTGCTCTCGAACGCCCATCAGGTTGCCGTCTGGTTCCCAGGGCTCAGGGCCGGACACGAGATCTTCGTGTGCGCGCTGCCATTTTTTCATGTATTCGGGCTGACTTGCTGCCTGAACGTGCCAACGGCCATCGGGGCCACCATGTTGCTGGTTCCGGATCCCAGAAATCTCAAATCTCTCATCTCGGGGATAGAGAAACACAGACCGACCATGTTCCCGGCGGTACCCGCCATGTTCGAGGGTATCAACCGCTTCCCGGCCATCGAGCGGCGCGACCTGTCCTCGATCAAGGGTTGTTTCTCGGGTTCCGCCCCCCTGTCGCTTGAAGTGATGACCAGGTTCGAGTCCATGACCGGGGCCAGGATTACCGAGGGCTTCGGTCTGACCGAGGCCTCGCCGGTGACCCACGTCAATCCTCTGTTCGGCCTCAGGAAGGAAGGCTCAATAGGCGTTCCGATGCCCGGCACCGACTCGATGGTCGTCGATCTCGCCCAGGGAAAGCGACAGATGCCGGATCATCAGCCTGGCGAACTGATCATCAGAGGGCCCCAGGTGATGAAAGGCTACTGGAACCATCCGGACGAGACCGCTGTGACGCTGCGGGACGGCTGGCTGTTCACCGGCGACATAGCCTACCGGGACGAGGATGGCTTCTTTTTCATCGCCGGCCGCAAGAAGGAGATGATCATCGCCGGTGGATACAACATCTACCCGCGCGAGATAGACGAGGTGCTTTACGCGCACCCGGACATTCTTGAGGCGGCTTCCGTCGGCATCCCGGATCGTCACCGTGGCGAGACGGTGTGGGCCTTCGTGGTTCCACGACCGGGGACCGCGCTTCGGGGCGGCGAGGTCGTGACCTGGTGTCGGGAACGCCTGGCCAGATACAAAGTCCCCAGGAGAATAGTCATCACCGATGCTCTGCCGCGGTCCGCGGTAGGCAAGATCCTTCGACGGGAACTGAGGGAAAAGGCCATCGCGATGCTCAACAGCGAAGGAGAGGGCGTATGAATTCCGAGATACTGAAGAACCGCGAGGGCGTGTTGAAGTCCGGAGAGAGACTGGTTCTGAGGCTGCTCGGACCGGGCGATATTCCGGCAATGCAACTGCTGTTCAAGACCTTTTCACCGCAGACGATTTTCCACCGATTTCAGGAACCGATTCCGGTGATGACCGAAGAACGCGCGCGGCGATGCGTCGGCTGCACCTCGGAAGGCAGTTTCGCGGTGGCGGCGGCTTACGAGGATCCGCGTCGGGGCCAGGTGCTGGTCGGCATCGCCAGGATCGGCATGTTCGCTCCCGGCGAGGCCGAGTTCGCCATCGTGGTCGGAGATCCGTGGCAGCGTCAGGGGGTGGGACGATTGCTGGTGGACGCGAGCCTGGCCGTAGCCGCCGATTGTGGAATCAAGTGGCTCGAATCGACGTTTGACCTTGAGAACCGTCGATATCTGGACTTCTGCAAGGCCGTCGGGCTGAACGGAACGCTGACCTGGGAGATGGGTCAGCTGAGGCTGCGCGTTCCGGTTACAGGGGTTGATGGGCAGGCCGATCATCGGGGCTGATAAGCCGCCGTCCTGACCGCCACCATGATACACGCGTTAACAACCACCGTGGCGAACCTGGCGCGCGCCATTTCGATACATGCCTCGTCCCAGGAACCGTCCTGGAACCACAGGATGCCGAATCTTGCCGGATCCATCGACTTGAGCACAGTGGCCGTGACCGACGGCGGGGTAACGAAATCGACGATGTGAACCGGGTCTGGCGCAAGATTGATATTCTTGAAAGCTGGAATGCCCATGATCCGTTCGTCGACCGGATTGACCGGAAGCACGGTGAATCCATGTTCCACCAGCGTGACCACGATAGTGTTTCCATACTTCTCAGGATTGTTCGACGCGCCGACGACTGCGATCCTGGTCTGCCTGGATCCTGTTTTGATAAGGTCCAGCACGTTGGCGGGAAGCATGGTTCACCTCATGGACAAGCTAGATGACGAACCTTTGAAACACCTCGACAGCGCGGGCCATCAGTGCGGAATCGATATCCAGATGCGTTACGGCCCTGGCGGATCCGCAGGTGCTGCGGCCCACACGGATTCCGAGCGCCGCGAGCCGCTCAATCATGGTCGCGACGCTGACGTTCGGATCGACGGGCGCGAACATGACCATGTTGGTTTGAACCGGGGCCGTGACCTTCAGGTGCCCTCCGGCCGCTATCGCATCGGCAAGGGTCCGCGCGTTTGCATGGTCCAGCGCCAGGCGCGCCCTGTTGTTCTCCAGCGCGTAGATACCGGCCGCGGCCAGCACCCCTGCCTGACGCCACCCACCACCGAGCATGTGCCTGAAACGCCTGGCGTCATCTATCAGTCCGGCCGGGCCACACAGCAGGCTGCCAACCGGGGCGCCAAGTCCCTTGGACAGACAGAAACTGATCGTATCGGCGACCGACGCGTACCGCTGGACCGGCACTCCAGACGCAACCGATGCGTTGAAGATCCGGGCGCCGTCGATATGCACCTTCAAGCCGGCCTCGTGAGCCATCCTCGAGGTCTCCCGCATCGTATCAAATCCGAGTACGGCGCCGCCGCCGGCATTGTGGGTGTTCTCCATCCAGAACATGCGCTGTCTTGACATGTGTCTGGCCGGCGGACGCAATGACGCCGCAAGTGTCTCGGGAGTCACGCATCCGGACTCACCCTCCAGCGGACGGATGGTTACACCGGATATCGAGGCCGGCGAGCCGCCTTCGTGGTGGAATGGATGGCAGAGGCGGTGCATCAGCACCTCGTCACCCGGCTCGGTCTGGAGCCTGATCGACAGCGAATTGGCCATCGTGCCGGTGACCGTGAACATTGCCGCCTCTTTCCCCATGATCTCCGCGGCGCGACGCTCGAGTTCGTTGACCGTCGGATCCTCGCCGTAGACGTCGTCGCCCAGTTCGGCGGAAATCATCGCCTGCAGCATGGCTTCGGACGGTCTGGTGAGCGTGTCTGACCTGAGATCCACGATCGGAAAGTTCCCTGTTGCCTGAGACATCGATTCCCCCCGGGGCGCGCGAAAGGCGTCACCAGTTAACGTCCAGCACGACCCACCCAAGCAGGTACTCGTACCGTCCAATCTCCTTTCTGATCTCCTGGGCCGAGTTGAATGCGGATGCCGACTCCATCGCTTCCTTCGGGAACCGGTAAGCCATCGCCTCGAGCACCGTCTCAAGCATTTCGACTGTGACTGCCTGAGAAACCTTGATTCTGGCCGCGCGCGGGCGACCGGCAGCAATCATCTCGGCGGCCAGGGCATTCACGCCACGCACGTCGTACCCTGAATTCACCAGTCCCCCGGATGCACGGGCAATCTCGACCACGCGATCGCCCATGCGCAGTGAGAATGGATTCAGTTCGAATTCCAGGTGGCCGGTCGGCGCCTTTCCGTCGATCGGCTCCTTTCCGTCAACAGGCGCGTTCCACGACGAACGTTTCCCGTCCGGGGAATACAACTGACGCGTGCTGATGAAAAAGTTCATCGGTCTCCAGACCGGGGAAGCGGCGCCGCGGGGAAGCACCGCAATGAGCGGGAACGCGTCGGTCTCGGCAGACATCGCTGCCATCACCTCGGCAAGGTCCGCGAAGGTCGTGGTTCTGTCCACCACGAAGAAAAGGAAACCGCTTTTCTCGTCGGGGGTGCGCCGCCACTCACCACGACCGTTAAGAGCATGGTGGATGGCAGTCTTCACGTCCTCGGGCCTGTGCACGTCCCGCAGGTCAATCAGCACCTCTGGAACCGCGTCAGGCACCTGGAACAAACCTGCCTTGAGCACCGGCTGGTCGTACACGGCAAGACGTCCGGCCGAAAGCGAGAATATCCAGGGAGGATTCATCGCAAGACCGATTGAACGCCCCTGGGGAGGAAATGCGCCGGCGGTCTCGCCGGATGTTCCGTCGGTGATGGGAAGAGGAATATCCCTGTCGCTGACCTGCTTGCGTCCTTCCTCACACATCGACAACAGCACGGCGTCTCCCGAATTTCCGGTCGGACAGTTCTCAAGCAGTTCCGAAAGCCTGGCTCTGGTGGCGACGACGATCGCTCCGGCCCCGGCACGGTCGGAAACGTCACAACCGACCAGCATCCTCATCGCCACGGCCACATACGAACTGTTTTCGGGTGTTATCGCCGTAAACAACTGCGTGAGCGCCGATATCCCGGCGGTGGCCGCGGAATCGGCGAACTTTCCCCCGCTCTTCCGAAGCAGTTCCAGTTCTGTCAGATACTCGCAGGACGGTGTCTGCATGAACTTGAGAACAGCCTTCGCGTCACGGGCATAAACCTCGCCGCCCTCCATGCCCTCAAGGCGCTCGATGTCGGCGCCGATGATCGCGAATCCCTGCTCCCGACTGATCCCGATGGAGGTCAGATACTCCGGTTCGAGCGGCGGAGACTTCATCAGGGAGTTCATCCTGACGTGAAGAACGCCGGCAAGCAGTTCAGGCGAAGGATTGGTCGCGGCGAGAGCCTTCTGAACGGCCGCAACGCAGTTGGAAGCGTAGTCGCAGGACTCAAGCGCGGAATACGTGCCTGATCCACCCCCGCCCCCACCACCGCAACCGGCAAGCAACAACACTGCAAAAAAAGTAACCACACGTTTCATTGATATCCCCCACCGCTCTGCAAAGGGACGCGTTTGTCGAGCGCGCCGCGTGATGATAACATCGTTTCGGCTCCGTTACAGTCTGGCGCGACGAGGTACAAAGGCACATGGCCGATACAGGGACAACTTCGCTTTCCGAGGTGAAGGTCATCTTTTCGGACACGCACCTCGGTTCGGGCCATGCCCCTGGAATAGTCAATCCATTCGAGGATTTTCACCACGACGACAAGCTGGCGGAACTGATCGACCACCATTGTTCCGGGCGGTTCGCGGACGTTCCGGTCGAGTTGTTCATCAACGGCGATTTCCTCGACACCCTGAAGGTGCCCTGGGAGGGAACATTCCCGACGGAGGTGACCGAACCGATCGCGGCGGCGAAAGTTGCCAGGTGCGTGCGCGGCCACCCTGCGGTCTTCGACGCATTGAGACGATTCATTTCGGTTCCGGATCACAGGGTTACGATAAACCCCGGCAACCACGACATCGATATCGTGTTCCCGGGGGCCCAGCGGGTTATCCGTGCCCGACTGGGCGTTCCCGAGGACTCTCAGGCAGTGACCTTCGTGACGGACCGGGAATTCACACGATTTCCAATGGGTGTCATCGTCTGCCACGGGAACGGATTCGAAACGATGAACAGGATCGAACCTGGTCGCGCCACCCGCAAGACCGACGACGGCAGGGAGGTTCTGGACCTTCCGATCGGCAGCCGCTTCGTGCTCGACTGTTTGATGCCGGTAAAACGTGAAAACCAGCTCATCGACCACGTTGTTCCGCTGTCCACCTATCTGATGTACGGTCTGGTTTTTGAGACGCGCTTCACGGTCCGGCTCCTGGGCAGGTCGATCCGCTTTTTCCTGCAGGCACCGATGGGTGGCCAGGATCAGGAGGAACTGAGCCTGGTCAAAAAGATCCAGCTTGCGCTGGAAAACATCAGTCTTTTCAGTGATTTCGAAAAACAGGCATTCAAGACGGTAAAGGGACTCGAGGAATTCTCGACCCTCATCACCGGACACAGCCATAAGGCGATGATCAGACGGTTCCCCGGCAACCGGACCTACGTGAACACGGGTACCTGGACAAGGACCGTCAGGCTGGAGCTGGGCGACCTCGGCCCGGTCGATAAGTTGACGTACGCGCTGGTCGAGTATCCGACCAAGGGTCCACCATCCGTTAACCTCATGGCTTTCAACGGTACCAGGCGGGTCACCGAGGCACTGTCAACATAAAGGATATCTTGCAAGATCTCCCTTATTTTCCTAGAATTTCGTGTCGTTTCTGTGCCTGCCAAAGCATACGCGGAGGTTCCCGAATGAAGCGCTCGCCTTCTCATGGCGTCGTGATGGCCTCATTGGTTGTTGCCCTGCTCGCCGTGGTCTCCTGCGGGGACGAAAGCTCCGGCAACAAGGACCTCTTATCCGATGGTGACTCCGCGGAGCCGCTCGACGGCCAGGAGCCTGTCGACTCCATCGACACGGTGCTCGGCTCGGACTCGACCAAGGCCGGCGCGTCTGTTTCGGTTGACTGCGCCGGTTCCGGGTGGGATGCCTCAAAGGTGAAGATCCTCGTCTGGGATCCGAAGACTGCCGGCAACGTTGGCGGTGACGTATCGGAAGGGGTCGCCGCGGATGCCGTGGAACCGAAAAAGCTTGATCCGGACACGATGACCCTGCCGGAAGGCGTGACGCTCGCCGACGGCCGGTTGACGTTCACGGTGACCGGGACATTCTACGTTTCCTGCTATGCGCCGGACGCCGACATGCTCGACGAGGACCCGGCCTGGATCACTGTCGAGCCTGGACTTGCGGCCGAGATCGAATCGATCGTCGAGCCGACCGCGATCAAGGCGGGCGAGTGGGTTCACATCACGTGTTCAGCGGCCGACAGGTGGGGTAACGCGATCACCTCCGGCTTCGTCCCGGTGGTCAACCCGTCCAACGGCATCAGGCCGTCCGGACTCGATGTGCAGTTTATTACGGTCGGCACGTTCACCGTGGGCTGTGGAATCGAAAACACCGACACCCGTGACGATACACCGGTTGAGGTCACGGTAACCCCCAACATTGCCAAGAAGATTTACACCATACTTGACCCCTTGACGATGATGGCCGGCAACAGCGCCAACGTGTCATGTGAGACCCGCGACTTCTACGAGAACCGGATAACGGGATTCCCGGTGTCGATTCAGCACCCGGACGCGCTGGAGCTTGTTGGAAAGACGCTGTACACCGAAAAGGCGGGGCTCTACACGGTCAAGTGCGTGCCCCAGCTTGAGGACTGGTCGAAGTTCCAGCTTTTCCCGCTCTCCCTGACGGTCACTCCGGCCAATCCCGAGGTCATAACGCTGAAGGTGGTGCCCAACAAGCCCGTCTACGGAACCAATCAGCGCATCCAGGTCACGATGACCACCGCGGATCGCTTCGGCAACGTGATTACGAACGCGCCTTTCGCGCCGGTCGTGATCACGCCCCTCACCTACGAGACCATCGTCGACAGCCAGCCGGCAGTGGTCGATTCGCCGGCCGATGGCATCAAGATGCTCAACGGCGATACCTCGGGCGAATTCCTGCTTCGGAAGGAAGGCCGTTACATGCTGACCTTCCGTCTGCTGAACGACCAGACGATCTTCAAGGATCTCGAAATCCGGGTCGACGGCAGTGGACCGATGCTTTCGATCCTTTATCCCGCACGCGGGGCCACGATAAAGGGCAAACCGTCCGTCACGCTGGTCGCGAGCGTCAACGACTCGCTCAGCGGCATCACGAAACTGACGATCAACGGCCTCGAGCTGGATCCGGCCACATTCATCAAGTCCGGTCAGCTCACCTACCAGCTCCCGAAGATTCACCAGGGTCTGAACACCTTCGAGGTGGCAATCGAAAACAGCATGGGCCAGAAGGCCTCCGAGACCCGCGGATTCCAGTTCTCCTACAAATACTATGATGTCGACGCTTCCAAGCCCGAGGAATCGGCCATCCGCGACGCGGTCAAGGCCTACCTCGGCCGCTCGTTCTTCGACGACGGGAACCATGAGCTTCCGGCGGATGACCTGGCCACCATCATGGAAAACATCGTTGGTGGTCTGAGGCTCGAGAACCTGATTCCGAACCCGATCGCATCGTCCGGTCCGTACAAGGTCTACATCCGCCGCATCACCTACGACAAGCCGACGGTCACGCTCAGTCCCGAGAAGGACAAGCTGATGCTCGGAATCGTGATCAACAACTTCGACCTCGAAGTCGAGGCAGAGGGAAAGTGCGAGTTCATCATCGACTGGTGCCCCGACGTGACCGGCTTCGTGGCGGTCGACAGCTTCGTCGTTGATACCGCGATAAACATCGTGATGGACGAAAACGGCGTGTTCCAGTCGTCGATGTCGTTCACCAACTTCGAGATCAACGGTCTCGACATCGACCTTGACGGATTCCTCGGCGACCTGCTCGACTGGCTCATCGACACCCTTGTCGACATGTTCAAGGACATGATCGAACGCGCGATCAAGCAGCAGATGGAGTCTATGCTGAACGACATCATGGGCGACCTGTTGTCCAAGTTCAAGATCTCGGAATCGTTCCAGATCCCGTCCATTCTCGGGTCTCAGCCGACCGAAATCTCGTTCACGACCTACCCATCGGCCTTCGTCCTTGACCACCCCGGCTTCTGGCTGGACATGGACGCGGTGATTTATGGTCCGGGAGGTATCGCGCACGACAACCTGGGTTCGATCTCCCGCTCGGACTGCCTGAAGACGAACGCGGATGACTTCGTGATTCCCGAGGACGCCCAGGTCGGTTTCGCCGTGTTCGATGACGTGCTGAACCAGGCGCTTTATGCCGTCTGGAACACCGGTACCCTGAACCTGTCCATCGGAGACGACATCCTCAGTGGTCTGGACCTTCCGCTGGTGGTGCTCAAGAAGGTGGATCTCGACTTCTACGAAGCCCCGATCCTGACAAGCTGCAACACCGACTACGTTTTCGATCCCGAGACCTTCACCGGCGAATGCACTCCGGACAAGGATCAGATCGTGCAGCTGCAGGTCGGCGACCTCTACGCCAGGATCGAGGCCGAAATCATGGGCACTCCGATGTACATGGAGTTGTTCATCCAGGCGATCGCGCTGGCGGACATGTACCCCGGCGAGGACGACGCCGGCAATTCCACGATTGCCATCAGGCTGCTGAACGTGCCCATGATCATGCTGGACATCATCGAGATCGATCCGGAATACCTGGGTTCCATGGGGATGACCAAGTCCGAGTTCTACAACGGCATCATCGCCCCGTTGATCGACCCTCTGCTGGAAAAGCTGCCGACCTGCCAGGAGTTGTTCGAGTTCGCGATCCCGGTCATCGACCTGAATTCCCTGCTGGCCGATATCCCTGCCGGTACGAACGTGAAATTCTACGTTGAGCAGTTCTTCCGCGAAAACGGCTTCACTTCCGTCCAGGGCCACCTGGAGTAACCCGCGCCCGAACCCAGGGTCTCGGCAGGGCCTGGTCCTGTCCCAGGGCCTCGGCAGGGCCTACGGCCCTTGCCTCGTGCCTGGGCTCTGTATGAACGGCCAGCCCTGCGGGCCGGCCTCAGGAGGGGCGAATGTAATTCGCCCCTACACCGGAACCTGACCCTGCCCCAGATCCTGATCCTGCCCCTGACCCCTGCCCCTGTCAGCCGCATCTACAAGCAGCCGGAATGAACCCGTACCACCGCCGCCAGCCACGACCCTGTCCCGATCCAACCGCCTGCCAACACGGACGACAGGCACCCGAAGGGGCGAATTACATTCGCCCTTCTTGACAGTGACAGGGTCAGTGACAGGCACAGGGGCAGTGGCAGGGACGGGGTCAGGGAACCGCCTTCGCCAAGGCTACGGCGTGTCAGGCCGCCTTCACGTGGGAACGAATAAACGGCCTACCTGAAGCTGACGGAATCGACCAGAACGGCGGTGTCGAAGATTGAATCGCCCTTGTCGGTGCAGAAGAAGGAGATGGTGACCGGGGCGTCGCGCTCGGTATCGAACATGGTCAGAGGGAACGACGCCTTCTGCCACGAGGTCATGTGGGTGTCGCCACGATCGAAATCGATGTCCGAAGGCTCCAGTCCGACGTATTTCGATCCGCACTGCCCTTCCTGGCACTTGCCGTCGTCCACGGCGCAGAGGTCGTCGACCTTGATGTCCACGACCGGGTATTCTGTTCCATCCCGGGTGGACAGCTTCGCCTGGAACGCGTCCTGATAGGCAGTGCCGCAGAACTCGTGGAACTCCTCGGAGTAATACTTCCAGTAGAAGACCAGTTCGGTGGCGCCGGCCGGGATGCAGAAGCTCTGCGAAATCACGCCGGTCTTATCCGTGAATCCGAGTCCCGTGGAGATGATCCCCATGAACTTGCCCGCGATCGGGGTCGTTTCGCCCAGGCGGCTGATTACGCGGCCGTCACCTTCCGTGACCCAGGCCGAGGCGTCGGAAGTCTCGAAACCGGGATTCAGGATCTCGATCCCCTTCGCCGTCATGTTCAGTGCTCCGAACAGACGGAAGAAGCTGCCGGGGTTGTCCGGGTCAGCCGCGCCGCCAGCCCACGATTCACTGGTATTGAGCGTCTTCATCATCAGATTGAAGAAGAAGTTGTATCCCGCCTGGGACGCGAACTTGCTGGTGACGCGGTTGGAGTACCCCATGACCGTCCTGGCGCCCGAAGCTATAAGGGCTGTTGCCAGGGTTCCGTTGTAGAGGGTGCGGCATCCACCGAGGTAAACGACGCTGCCCGGGAAAGGCTGTTCGTCGGAGTAGTACTCGATGAATTCCGGCGTGACCCCCCACGTGCGGTCTCCCATCACGACACGTCCGGCCATCAGGTCGGAATGCGTCTGGTCGAAGCATGTGCCGGATGGCTTCGTGTACTTGGTGACTTCCTCGACACCGGCATCGGTGACAACCTGCTCGATGTAGGCCTCGGAGGGCTCGGTGATCACGCAGGACGAACCGGCCGGGCACTGCGAGCTCGACGTGCATTCCTCGTCGGATGAACTGATTCTGCCACAGTTGATCGACTCGCCCGACCACAGGACTTCCTGTCCCTGCCGATGACGCCACGGAAGTGCGTCGCGCGCCTGGTCGGAAAGACTGCGGAAGTAGACGTCGGAGTGAGTCGAGATCCCGATGATTCCGCTGGTGTGCAACTGCCGGAACCGCTCCAGGCTTGCGCCCGATCCATTGTATGGTCCCTTGACCGTGAACGACGGGCAGTTGATCTGCGATGCTATCTCGGAAACCTTCTGGATCTCGTCCTCATGACCGAACTCGGTGAAGAACGGAGACAGCAGCACGGTCTCGCGACTCGGTATCTGAATGGAGTCGTCCTCGGGGGGCGCGGCGTTAAGGACCACGGCCAGCCCGTCGGCATCACCGTCGCCGCGGCCACCGGCACGTGACAGATTCAGGGCGCCCATGACCCCGTCATCAAACCTGACCCACAAACCACCACCGAGGTCGTCGTCGTCCCATCGCTCAACTACGCTCGAATCCGCGTCCAGGACAGTCAGGGCGGCCGGGATCGCCGCGTCGGGAAGTCCAGCATCCACACGGGCATAGAAGGCCTTCCGTGCCTTCATGAGCGTGTCCTGGTGAGACGTGCAGGTCTCACGGCTGATGGCATTGATACATCCCAGTTCGAACGGTGCCGACAACGCGGTGTAGGTTCCGTTGCTGTTGGTCACATCGAACGCGGCTCGATAGATCTGGGTTCCAACCTTGTCGCACTTGACCATGACGCGGGCGGTGAAAACACCGTCTCCGCTGATCTCGTCGGCCGAACCGGACGCCTTTCCGTTGCCGTCGAACATTCCCTTGTCCAGCATCACGCCGAGGGACGGTCCGATCGAGCCGTCGCTTTCCTGTCGCACCACGTACATCAGATCCCCGACCGATTTCCCGAACATCCCCATGTCGATCTCGGCAAGCGCGGCCTGCGTACGCCCGACGAACACGGTCGGGGGATTCATTCTTAGCGGCGCCGGGAAGTAGAAGGCCGGGTTGTAGGTCACAACGATCTCGTCCGAAACCGTAACGGCGGGTGCCTCGGGATCATCGGCCTCACCGCGGCCGGTAGCCTTGACGACGATGCGGTTGTCCCCGCGGGAAAGCTGGATTACCTCCGTCTGCCAGTACGGCGAATCGTCGGTCCAGATTACCTGACCGTCGTTTACGCCGGCCATCTCGAAATGAATCGATTCAAACTGCCCGAACATGATGCCGGCCAGGGCGACCGTGCCGCCCTGCGTGGCCGCGAAACCACGATTCGAAGGTGTGACAATCCGAAGGGAAAGCTCGGCTGACGGCTGCGAAACAGACACCATGCCGTTTCCACCGAAGTCCGGAAAGACATACGAATCAGAGGTGGAATCCACACCCTGGTCTGGAACCGCCAGATCGGTTCCGCCACCGTTGTCGGCACCGGCATCGGTAAAGATCAGGTCGTTCGAGCACCCCGCGGGCGCCGCAGCCACGACGAGACACGCCAAAACGCCGAAAAACCGCCAAATTCGCATCGAATCCTCCGAAAGCCGAGACCGGTCGGACTTGCCCGCCAGTCCAGGAATCTGCCGGCGAGCCTCCTGGGCAGGAACGTCAGCACGCCAGAATTGTAGGGAAGGATGACATAACGTTCAATGTCAGGTTATGCACTTCCAGCGAGCCGATCACAACTTTTACAATCCTGTCCGGGATCCGCGCCCTGTTGACACTGCGCCTTCCAATCCTGTAGTTTTGCGCGGAACGTGAAAGGAAGGAGGCTGACTTGGACAAGGTCGGGCTGATGATACTCGGTGGAGGCCTCTCCGGCCTTACCACGGCGCTTCACGCGAAGCGGGATTTCACGATCCTGGAACAGGCCGCCCGGACCGGTGGTCTGCTGCGAACCGAGAATATCAACGGGTTCATGTTCGATTTCACCGGTCACTGGCTGCACATTCGGGACCAGCGCACCGCGGCGTTGATCAACGAACTGCTGCCCGGAAGCATGGTGACCGTCAATAGAAAGGCGGCAATCTACTCGAGCAACGCTTTGACCCTGTTTCCGTTCCAGGCCAACCTGTACGGACTGCCGGCCCCCGTGGTCCGGGAATGCCTTCAGGAAGCCGTGTCGGCCGCCATCGACCGCGCGGCCGGCAAGGCGGGCACCCCGAAGAATTTCGAGGAATACGCGAATATTCACTTCGGACGCGGCATCGCCGGACGGTTCATTGTCCCCTACAACACCAAGCTGTGGGGGGTGCCTCCGTCGGAGGTCACCGCTGAGTGGACCCAGCGTTTTGTCCCGCTGCCCGACATCAGGCAGATCATCGACGGCGCGCTGGGCTTCTCGGCCCAGGCGATGGGATACAACACGTCATTCATCTATCCCGCGACCGGCGGCATCGAGGCGATAACACGGAAGATGACCGAGCGGCTCGACCAGTCCCGGATCGTCCTGAACACCAGCCCGACCGCCATCTCGGCCAGCGGACGCTGGATCGAGTTCAATGGCAGGCGTGTCGAGTGGGATCATCTGGTCTCTTCGATTGCGCTTCCGGACCTTGTCGGGATCACGGTCGACGCGCCCGAATCGATCAGGCAGGCAGCCTCGAAGCTGCGTTGCTCAAGGTTGCGCTTCATCAACGTCGGTCTGGACGTCGAACGTCCCCTGAACGGTAATCACTGGCTCTACCTTCCGGAAGACAGGTTCCCGTTCTACCGCGTCGGCGTGTTCTCGAACGCTGTTCCAAGTCTTGCGCCCGCGGGCAAGTCTTCACTTTACGTAGAACTGGCAAACGACCGCAGCCTTCCCGACGATGAGATTGTCAAACGCCTGGTGGACCTTCTCAAGGAGATCGGCTCGATCGAATCGGAGCGCCAGCTTCTGTTCGCCGAATTCCGTGAACATCCCTGGGGTTACGTGATTTTCGACGAAGCGTGCGTGCCGGCGCGCGACATGATCCTGAGCTGGTATCGCGAATCCGGTATAAAATCCATCGGCCGCTACGGCGCCTGGACGTACAACTCGATGGAGGACGCGATCCTGACGGCCATGGAGACCGCGGCTGAAATCGGATAGGGCAGGCCGCACGCCTTCCCGGAGGAACAACGGCAGATGGATCCCGCCAGAACTGAAGTATCAATCATCATTCCCGTATACAACGAGGAAGGCCTTCTCGAAACGGCCATCAACGACCTGATCGTCAAACTTGGCGAAACAGGGTGGGAAAAAGAGATCATCATCACGGAAAACGGCAGTACCGATCACACGGTCGAAATCGCGCGGGGGCTGGCCCAACGTTATCCGTTCGTGAAGGTTCTGAACTCCCCCGAGCCGAACTACGGGCGTGCGCTCAGGCGTGGCATCGAGGCCGCCAGCGGCGTTTACTGCATGTGCGACGAGATCGATATCTGCGACGTCGGATTTCACAAGGCCGCCTGGGATCTGCTCAAGACCGGCGACTGGGATATGGTGGTCGGCAGCAAGCGTCATCCGGACGCGCGTGATGCCAGACCCGCGTTCAGACGTTTCGCGACCAGGGTCGTGAACTGGATGCTGCGCCTGGCGACCGGATTCAAGGGAACCGACACGCACGGCCTGAAGGCTTTCAACCGCGAAGCAACGCTTCCCGTGGTCAAAAGCTGCATCGTCGAAAAGGACATGTTTACAAGCGAGCTGGTCATCCGGGCTGAAAAGCTGATCCGCGTCAAGGAGATCCCGGTGACGATCGTCGAGAAGCGGCCACCGGCCATCAATCTGTTCCGACGCGTCCCGAACGTCCTTCGCAACATATTCCGTCTGTTCATGATCATCAGGCTCGGAAAGAAGGCCTGACCCCCTCCGGATTCTGGAGTCCGCGATGAAACGAACCCTGACAGTCAACATCGACCTGGACGACATCCGGTACTACCGTGGAATCCACGCCTTGCCCGCGCGACCCGAGCAGGCCGAGATCTTCACGTCCGCACTGCCGCGCTTCCTTGACCTGTGCGAGGAATACGGGATCAAGGCGACTCTGTTCGTCATCGCCTGCGACCTTGACCTGCCACAGGCCCGGGCGGCGATAGCGGACGCGGCGACCCGTGGACACGAGATCGCCAGCCACACTGTCAGCCACGACTACGGCGTATCGCTCGCCGATGACAAGACGATCGACGATGAGCTTCGCAATTCGAAAATACGTCTGTCGGAGGTCTCCGGGCAGGACGTCTGTGGTTTCCGCGGGCCGGGATACAACCTCAGCGACCGCATTCTGGCCGGACTGGTGCGCGCGGGATACCTTTACGACACCTCTATCATGTCGTCGCCGCCCTACTGGATGGCGCGTGCCGCAATCATCATGGCGATGAAGGTCACGGGCAGGAAGAGCGCGTCGATCGTCGGTCGCGGAAGGGACTTCTTCCGCGGCGACAAGCCGTTCGCCTGGCAGGGCGCGGGAGCCGGACTGATGGAATTCCCGATCACCGCCTCGGGGCCGCTCAGGATGCCCCTGATAGGCACCACACTGGCCGCTTCCGGCCTGGCGGTCAGGCAGATGGTGGCGGCATCGGCGCGCAAGGATTTCGTGAACATCGAGTTCCACGGGATCGACTTTCTGGATCGTGAACAGGACGGGCTGGAGCCGGAACTGCTGGTCGAACCGGCATTGAAAATCCCGCTCGATCTCAGGATGAAGAACTTCAGGACGCATCTCGACCTGCTGGCCCGGGATCGTGACAAGCCCAGCCTTGCTGCCCTTAACCGAGCCTCCCGATGATGTCTTTCCCTTCCGACCCTTTCGTGCAAGAATGACCCGGTTTCTCAACGGGAGGTCTTACATGGACTCGTGCATCTTCTGCAAGATCGTGGCCGGCGAGATTCCGTGCTCGAAGGTCTACGAGGACGACGATTTCCTGGCATTCCTGGACATCAGGCCGGTCAATCACGGCCATGTGCTGCTCATTCCCAGGGTTCACGCGGTCCGGCTGACAGATCTCGACGATCGAATCCTGGCGCGGGAACTGCCTGTCGCGCGCAGAATCGCACAGGCGGTTCTGGCGGCCACCGGCCGGACGGATTTCAATCTCTTGAACACGAACGGCGCGGCTTCTGGACAGGA
Organism: Myxococcota bacterium; assembly: GCA_017997155.1. Classification (GTDB taxonomy): domain Bacteria; phylum Myxococcota_A; class UBA9042; order DTJE01; family DTJE01; genus JAGOFO01. The sequence continues at coordinate 2,539 of JAGOFO010000038.1, read as the reverse complement.
GGTGTTCCACCATCACCTCCACATCATTCCCAGGGCGACGGGTGACGGGATGAAACTGATCCTTAATCCGGTCTCGTATGCGGATGGCGAGGCCGCCGCACTGGCCCGGGAGATCTCGACACGTCTCTGACCTGCGTCGTTGTCCGGCGTTCACGGGGAATCCAGCATGGAAACCTTCGACATTCTCGACATGATGAAGCCTGCTTTCCGCGGGCTTGCCAGGGGAGCTTCCGGCTCGCACTCAAAGGTATTCTTCATTGATCCCGAACACCTCGGAGGGATCGTGGCGGATGCCTCGCCCGGGAAGGACCGGGAGCGCGGTCGGGAACTTGGGGCGGCCATCGGAAACCGCTTTCTGGTCAAGATCGGCAACATCCACGATTACGTTGTGAAGTTCTCCGCTGAGCGCGAAAGCTACATCCCGCGCCAGTATCTTTGCGAGGCCTTCGGACCGGGTGGATACAACCTTTCCCCAACACCTGACAAGGTACGCGTTGACGTGCAGGAAGCCGCCAGGCAGATCCCTTTCATGGGCTGCGGCCCGATTGCCGAACAACTCGCCCCGGATATCCTGGGGGACATCGCACGCCACCTGAACGGACAGGCCCGCATCGACTCGGCTGATGGAACGTTTTTTGACCTTCAGTCAGCGCAGGTTTCAAGGCGTTACTCGCTGCTTCAGATCCTCAAGGATGATCCTTTCTTCAAAACCAGGATCGAATCATTCGACGACCTGGTCAGGTTCCAGCAGCACCTGCGGGCCAATCCCGTCGACGCGGCCTGTGAAAAAGACCTCGGCGACTTCTTCAACGCGCCCATGACGGTTGGAATTCGCGACACGATCAGGTTTCTCGACGGGGCCCGACATCCCACTCTCGGCTGGGAAAAGGCCAGAAAGGTCATCGAGGACGCCTTCCTGACGCATGGACATGAAACCTACCTGCCCCCCGAATTCAACTACTACAACGCATCGCTGGAGTACCCGGCCGAATATCTGCGCGAGGTCGAGACAGCAAACGCTGTCGCTTCGGGGTATTTCGCGCGGGCGATGCTGGAAGCGCTCGGCCCCGGTGTGTTCATCGGCCTGACGGACGAGGCGATCGGGGACATCGCCGCCGCTGTTCTGGCGGTTCATTTCGCCTACCCGGAATATGAAATCGACCCGCACAGTGGCGTGATCAGCACCGCCACGGCCAGACTGGCCGGCAGGCTGGCGCTCTGGACGGCGGTGCACCTAACCGGCATTCCGATACCGGATCGGCGGAACCCTGTCACCGAGTCGACTGTCAGGAAGGTCTCGAGTCTGGTGGACTTCGTCGAAGGCCTCGATCGTTTCGAGCGCGAAGCATTCATGACGGGCGTGAACCGCCTGCTTTGGAAGGTCGCCATGCTGGGCGGCATTCCAGGGCCGGATGACAAGGTCTTCCCATACACGCGAGTCAACAGGACGTTCTTCAACTTCCAAGAACTGGCGCAGTACCCCCTGAAACGCACCGGCGGACTTGAAGACACGATCACCCTCGAGGACCTGAACGGCCCGGGCGGCAGGGCCATCCTGAACGCCCACCCGGAACTGGCGCCGAAGCTGCTGGTTTTCTTCGTGCTGACACACCGCTACCACGCGGAAACCGGCTATATCCCGGATCTGCGTCCGGACGATGTCGGCGGTGATCTGTTCATCAAGGGTGTCTACGGATATTCGACACGCAACGTGATGATCGCGCTTGGACACGATGGCGCGGGACGACCGGCCAGCGCTGTCAGATTCATCGACAACAGGGACCAGTTCAAACAATACCGTCGATGGGAAGACCGGGACAGACCTCTGGGCTTCGTCAAGTACGGGATGCGTCTGCTGAGCCCGGTCGCCAAACCCGGTCTGGAGCGCGCGATCGGAATGTATGTGGAAAGGACGGCCGGTATCGAAAACCGCGACGGCATCTCCACCGCGGCCGAGGTCTCCGGCAGGATTCGAGAGACTCTCCGCAAGGGAGTCGACATGAGCACGAACGGGGTCCGCGTGTTCCTTGAAGACGCGATCGACGATACCTCGAAGGGAATCGAAAGGATTCTGTCGCGTTTCACCGACTGAATCACGTTGCGTCGCGAATTTGTATGAAACCGTGGATGGTTGCTAGAATGTGCGTGATTGACGGAGGAATGCGCCATGAAGAAGGCGATTCTGATGATACTCGGCCTGTCCATGCTGCTTTTTGTCGCCTGCGAAACCGGACTGCCGCGATGGTCTCCGACCGAAGGCACCCTGGGTCAGGAATACAGTGGTTCGAACCGCCTTTCTTTCATGGGTGGCGGAAATATAACCTACGAGGCCCCGGACGGTGGTTTCGTCGTTCCGACGGACGTGCTCGAGGAAGTCGAAGAGGACGCGAGCTACTGAACTGCGTCTCGACCTTCCTGAATCAAGCGACGGTGGCCCGGACATGACCGACAAGACCTATTTCAGGCTCACCGGGCCATGCACGGCCATTCTGATGATTCTCGCGGCGTGCGCCCCGGATCCGCTCGATAGAACCGACCC
>JAGOFO010000209.1 GCA_017997155.1 Myxococcota bacterium | reverse complement strand
CGCCCAATCCGCCCCATGGTTCGTGGGCCAGCGAGCTGTATACGCCGCCGGATCGGCCGGGAGCGCCGGCATTCAATTCAACCGACATGTCGAAGCTGAGGGTGCCCTGGCCTTCCTGTATCACCAGCGGGCGATCCACTATCGGCACGACAGTCTGCGCGGAGGCGGATGCCCCTGCCATCATGATCAGAAACGCGGGAATGATGGCCTGGATTTTCATATGGTGTACCGCCAGCAAGGATTTGAGCGGGAACCTCCGGTCATGTTCAGAACCGGCACTGGAAACCGGTGGTGAGGCTGCGGGCGTCACCAGCGCTGCCGTATTCCGGGATCAGGTTGTCGAGCGTGATTCCCGCGAACACATCAAGCCTGGGAAGGATCTGGTAACCGAGCAGGATCGAGAATGGAACGTATCCGCGCTTGTACGGGTAGACGTCGCCACCGTAGGCCACGGTCAGGTCAATGAAGAAATTGGCGACCGAGAGCGTCAGGCCCGCGTCGACGTAGATCCCGACAGTTACCGGGCTGTCCGGCATCGTGAGCGGGTCATACGGGTCGGTGGTGCCGAAACCGAGCAGCAGATCCGGGCGCGCGTGCAGCTTGAGCAGGCCGGGAACCGCGATCCACTGGACCGGGAAACCGAAGCGCAGGGTCGGGCGGTTGAAGCCTTCCGCCTGCATGGTCGGGATCACGATGCCGATTTCGACGCCGAACTGCTCGACGACCTTGAAACGCCCATAAAGGTAAGCCGGCGTGAAGTGGTTGTAACCGTCGGCGAGTTTGTATCCGTAACCGGCGATCCGGCGGGTGCCATCACCTTCGGGACCCCTTTCGGCGGTCGGGGCGCTGATCGTGCCGTCCCGGTTGCCATGAGGCTTCGTGCCGTATCCATCATACATCGACTGAAGGTACTGAACCGACATGCCCATCTCGAACGGGCCCCAGAGTGTTCCCCTGAAGGTAAGACCGGCGTTCCGTTCGGAGGCCAGCGTCGAGCCGACGCCGAAGACCTTGCCTTCCCAGCCCTTGTTCAGGCCGACAAAAAGGTCCACACGCGCTTCTCCGGTACCGAGCGGAAGGATCAGCCCGCGATCCGCGTAGTACACGGTTTTGCCATGAACCATGGCCTTTTCCTGGTCGAACTCGATTTCTGGTTCATCGGTGTCGACGACCGGTTCCGCGTCCGGATTTTCGGTGGATGGCTGGGAAACCTGGTCCTGGGCAGCTGCCGTGGAGTCGAACGTCGCGTTGTTGGTGGCCTGAGCCGGCTGCGCTTCCTGCGCGACAGCCTGCGCGGAAAGAAGCATCAGAATCGCAACGCCAGCCAGTACCGGGAATCTTTTCCGCATCACTTCCTCCGGTGGAACCATAGCCTTTTCCGGACCAGGCGGTAGAACGCATCGGGCCGCAGCCGCCTGCCGGCGATGTCGTCGAACCGCACCGCCTTTTGGGGCAGGCCGGTGCCCCGCGACACCACCGCCCGGGAAGCATATCACAGGAATCATTAAAAATGGCACCACTGATATTGAGTGTCAGGTGCGAAAAAACAGCGTCTCCAGGGGGTGGTAAAACAATCGCCGGATTACTGAGAAACCACGATGTCGGCGGCGGTGCGGGGAGCGATCCGGTACTTGCCGTAGTTGTACCTTACGATACCGGTTATCGAACTCAGCGCGGTATCCTGAACCGGCGTGAAATCCTGGATGTAGAACTGTTTGTCGACGTTTATCTTGTTGCCGACCTCGAACCAGGTCTTGGTGTCGGTGGAAGTTGCCGCGGTGATCGTTGTCGCCGGAATCGTGACCAGCAGACCTTCAAGCTGCTCGGCGTAGGCCGTGTCGTCCGCACCGCCATTTTCAAGCGCGGCGAGCGTGATTTCGACCGGCGGTGGAACGGCGTCGGTTCCAGTCTTTTCCGCGGCGACGATCTCGAGCTGGCTCATGCAGTAGTATTCGTAGTATTCGCCGTTGGAGATCGTCACGACATCGCCCTTGACGAAGGCGGTGGCCAGCGCCTTGGCAGCCACGATCATGATGCCGTGGCTGAGCTGGCTGCCGCCCACGCCGTAGTCCATGCCGTAGTATCCGTCGAGCGTTGAGCTGGCGGAGAATTTGTCCGTCGTCAAAATGATCGGTGAGAAAGCCGCGCCGTTCAGGACGTTGACGAAACCGTCGGTCGAGCAGCCGGAGGACTCGGTCCTGGTCTGAATGTCAAACACCGTGTACGGCGTGTCGGAAACCTCGTTTTCGATCACGTCGGGCTGGTCCTTTTCAACCACGATCGGTTCACCGTCGAATTCGAGGTCGCCCATCGTTCTAGGCATGATCTCGTAGCGGCCGTAGGAGAAGGAAACCACGCCGGTGATCGACAGAAACTTCTGACCTGCCGCGCGGCCATCGGTGGCACGGTTCATGTATTCAAGGTAAAAGGAGTTTCCGATCACCACATTGTCGGTGACCTTGAAGGCACCATGATCCTTTCCATCCGAACCGTTCGTGGGCGTTTCGATGATCTCGACGTTCTCGATGCGGACGAGAGTCCCTTCCAGGGGTTCGGCGGTTCCAGCGCTCTGGGAGCCGAGATCCGCCGGATTGACGGTAATCGGCGCTGGCAGATCGGCCGTCCCGACCTTCGTGGCCGTCGTTGCCGAGATCTCGGAGAAGCAGTAGTACTCGATGTATTTTCCTTCGACATCGATGACGTCGCCGGGCGCGAATTTTTCGGTGGCCGCGACGTCGATCGTCATCGCCATGCACGAGTATGGAAGCACGGTCTCAAGGAGACCCTGGCAGACGTAGTAGCCGTCAAGCTTGTTCGACGAGGCCACGAATTTCGGGCTGACCACGACCAGGTCATTGAACGTGAGGCCGTCCTGGACGGTCGTGATCGAATTGACCGTGGCGCAGGTCGTGCTGTCGTCCGAGGACTGAAGCGCGATCAGCGAGGTCGGCGGCTCGACGCCGTCTGGAAGCTCGTACTGAACGTCCGGGGGTTGAATCATCTCGCCCGGATCGATGACATCGATAGTGTGTCCGCCTTCAAGGGTCAGATCCGCGTTCGACCTGGGCAGAAGCACGTACTTGCCATACGAGTAATCGACGACACCGACGATCTCGTCGAACCCGTCGTCCGCCGCGGCCTGGTAGGTGATCCCGTAGGACGGCTTCACGATGACGCCACCGGTGACTTCGAACTGTCCGTATCCCAGGTTCGGGTTGGTGACACTGACGTTGCTGAGCCGCACCAGAACGCCTTCGTACTTCTCGGCCGTGGTGCGATCCTGGCTGCCGATCTCGGACGGGTCGGCCACATCGTACGGAGCGGGAACCTGTCCGTTGCCGAGCCGTGACGCGGTCGTGACCTGAAGCTGCGTCATGCAGTAGTACTCGAGGTGGCTGACCGTGACGGTCAGGATGTCGCCAACCGCGAAGTCGGGAAGACCGAGGTCACGGGAAACGGTCATTGCCGCGCCGGCCCATGGCGCCGCAACGGCACCGGTCGCCTCGGCAACGAAGTATCTGTCGAGTTTGGCTGAAGCCTCGGCCTTGGGTGCGGTCACGATTACGTCCATCAACAGATCGGTTTCACCGTTCTGGAAGCTTGGCGCCGTGTCGGTTCCATCGGGAGGACAGATGACGCTGAGGTCAGTCTTCTGGACTTTGGCAATCGAGCCTTCGCTGACGAACGCATCCGGCTCGACCGTCTCGGTATCCTGCCCACCGTTGTCCGGCGGCGGGTTTCCCCCTTCGTCTTCGGACGGGTGCGTACGTCCCCCGCAGGCCGTCCCGGCCGCCAGGGCAAGGGCTGCCAAAGCAAGTGTCATCATCGCGAATCTGCTGGTACGGAAACTCATTGGAAGCCCCCTCGGGTTCACAAGAAATACGGCATACAGTTTCGTTTTCGTGGAAC
>JAGOFO010000208.1 GCA_017997155.1 Myxococcota bacterium | reverse complement strand
ACGCCGGCAGAGGCATTCCTGCGCAACAGCCGCGGGCTGTATTCCCGCTCCTCCGGCCCGGCGTGTCAACCTGTCGCAGTATTGACACATGGCACCATCGATCAACTCCAGCAGGGACAGATCGGCATCACCGACACCTGCTCGCCCTATACCAACACCCGCGTCTGGGTCTACGACCAGAACTGTCCCAACCTGTTCACGGGCCAGGATTCGCCAAAGATCGCCGTCCGTGGCGTGTACACAGGTCCGAACACCCAGGCGATCGTCCACCGCGGCGCATGGTACAGCGGCTATTCGTTCGTAGCGGCGGACACAGGGTCCAACCCGGTATGTTCGGCGAGCCAGTATTTCACCTTCGATTTCTGGACGGACCCGCAATACTCGATAAAGATCTGGACGAACGACCCGACAGACCCCGAATCCATGTGCAAGGTCCAATGGGTGGGGCGCATAGATGAACTCCCCAGGCCCGCTCCATCGGAAGGAGAGGTCTGGCTTTTCACGAACCCCGGTTGGAACAGGACGGAAACAAACGGCGACAAGCCCTGGGCAAAGATGGTCTTTATCCTGAACGGTCCCTGCTACGACCTTTGCCTGATCAACGCCTCCGAGACGATCACTTCCGCGCACGTCGGACCCAACATGGTAATGACGGTCTACCTGGATCCGGAATACAAGGGTCAGAATTTCCCGTATCAGGGCGAAGTGGTATCGTTCGGAGTGAACGACCGCCTGATCGAGTCGATCTACGTCGAGAGTCTGGCGAAGTACAACCAGAGAACAACACTGATCACAACCCGCAACTGCAACCAGTGCAACTTGATGGGCATCAGACTTCCCAAGGGCGAAAACCTCTCGGGGGCGCAACTCGTGGGCGCAAATCTCACGGACGCGCGAATGATTGGGGTGAATCTCTCGAACGTAAACGCTACCGGCGCGATCTTTCGCGGTGCCAATCTTGCCTACGCGAACCTAACAAACTCAATCTTCTCGGATGCAGTTTTCGAGGGAGACAGTTTCATTGGACCGGCAAACCTGAGCTATGCGTACATGCCCAACGCCAAGCTCGATCATGCCCATTTGAACGGCGTAACCGCGGATTATGCGCAGATCTACGGCGGACAGGCCACGGTCCTTCAGGCCACGATGGTAGGTATCCACCTGGCAAACTCGATCCTGTCCAACATGGACTTCTCGCAGGCAGCCATGAAGGGTGCGACGCTGACCGGCGCGAACCTGATTTCGACCAATTTCCTTGGTGCGGATCTCACCTCCGCAAATCTGATCAACGCCAGCATCCAGGGCGCCAGGTTCGATGGGGCCGTCCTCTACGGCGCCGATCTGCAGAATGCCGCCTATGCCTTTGAACCGGGACTGATTACGGTGACACGGCTGGGCGACGACAACACGCTGCAGACGGTTTCGGTCAGTTTCGACGCGACCAGCCTTCCGCCATCGACCACGAACAAGGATACGTACTGTCCCAACGGCGGCAAGAGCGAGGACAACAACGTGTGCGACACGGTCGAGGAACTGACCGCGCACTCTCCGCCATCCCCGCCGGAATGCATCCCGAGCGCAACCCAGTTCTGCCCCAGACCGATAAGTAAATAGGCGGGCAGGCCCCCGCCAGCCTGTTGCCACAATCCTCAAGGTCCCGGCGCAATTATCGTATTATCGAACGTCTGGGCCCCTGCGCTGTTCGGCTACCCGGACGGCAGCACCCCATCATGACATGGAGGTCATGAAATGAAGACCAGAACAACCATTGCTTCACTGGGACTGACATTGCTGCTGGCGCTGCCAATCGCGGCCCCCGCAACGGCCCGCGACCTCGATCCCATTCTTGTCTGGGGAGTCTCGGCCGTTTCGGATATCCCCGCGTCGCAGCTTGAGAAGGTCGCCAGCTGGCTGCCCGGCGAAATCGAGCGGGCAACCGGACGCTACGTGCTCGAGGACGACCTGATCGACGAGGGGATCGACCTTGCGATGGACAACGGCGAGTGTCGCGAGAACAACCTGGCCTGCGTGGTCGAGGTGGCTCGCGCCCTTAACGTGCCCGAGGCGGTCTCCGGTGACCTGGGTCAGGTCGGCGACATCCTCATCCTGACGCTTCGCCGCATCGACGCCTCGAACGGAAGCGTCATCAAGCAGGTGACCGCGCAGACAAACCAGGGTGTCGACATGCTGGTCGCGTCGATGTCGGACATGGTGGCGACACTGTTCGACATCCCGCACAACCAGGTTGGAACCGTGCGGACATCAGGCCGTGCCGACGGATACAACTACCTCGTCATCACGTACGGCCCCTCGTTCGCCTGGGTCGAGCCGGTCGTCTGGGTCAATTACTACCCGTGGTGGTGGGCAGGCCCGGTGCGGTACTACCACCATCATCACGTCTGGTGGGGATGGCACCACAGACACCCGCACGGCAGGCCGCATTACGCGGGTCCCCGACGCCCCTACCCGCATCGCGATTACAGCGACAGACGCCCGGGCAGGCGCGACAACGATGGACGGCGCGATGACGGAAGACGCGACCGGGACAACTTCTCGGCGGGCGCCAGCGGACGCGCGGACCAGGATCGCGGCCACAGGATGGACGGCGATTCCCGGCAGGACGTCAGGCCGATGCACAAACCGAACGGTCAGGGTCTCGACACCGGAACCAGGCAGGGCAGTCCGGCGCGCGCAGTGGACCGCGACGGATTCAGACCGGTTCGCAACGACAATGCGGTAAGACCCGGATACATGGCGCCGGCCCCGAACAACGTTGTGAACAGGCCTCAGCCGGAAATGAACCGCAACGTCAGGCCTCAGACGCCGAACGTCCGGTCGAACCAGGCCAGGCCTCAGAACGACCGCCCGGCGAACGTCCGCACCGACAGTTCGCGCGCGACGCCGACGTTCAACAGGCCGGCGACGGCGACAGCAAGACCGTCTTTTGGAAATGCATCCGGGGGCAGCGGGCAGAACGGCAAGAAAAAGTCGTCGAGCAGCAGTTCCAGTGGTTCGTCGGTCGGGTCGCCCTCCAAGTCGAAACCCTCGTTCAGCCCCGGCATCGGCGGTGGCGGGCGCAGAGGTGGGGCTCCTTCCAGATCACGTCACTGAGCACATCATTCACATCTGACCGGCTTTGATCGGATTCCGGCACAACCTGCCCAAAGCGTTTACCTGGACCCGGTGACAGTATCCGATGGGCTGAATTCAAGAAGTTCATTTACGGTGCGCGGCCTGGTCAGTCCGTCTTCCTTCCCTTCGTAACGGACAAACACATGCGGGGCCGACTTGGTGTACCAGATGAACATCTTCGGCGCCAGCCCGCCGATCGCGCCGCCGATCTTGAATTCCAGTTTGTAGGTATCAAGCGAACCGAAGGCCGTCTCGATGCGTTCCTCACCACGATGGATGATGCTGCCCGAGAATACCTGACCGTCGGTCATCACAAAATCGCCCGAAATCTTTGTTCCGGGACCTTTTTGAAACGGGAACCCACGCAGCAGGAAGTACATGCAGTCGCCAGCGAAGGCAGTCGGCCCGAACTCGACGGTCTTTTCCTCATGTTTGCCGGTGGCGCGGTCATTCCATGAATACGCGGCCTTGTTCGCCTTCCAGTCGTATTCCAGACGCCACGTCTGCTGCTCGGCGCCGCTGGACTCCTTCACCCAGGATACGGTCCGCAGCCCACGCGAGGACATCTCCATCACGGCCTTTTCGGTCCACTCGATGCGCTTCGCTCCGGACTTGTTGTTGTCGCCCTTCGCGAAAAAAACATACCCGTTGCCGTCGCGCTTCAGGTCCCAGCGATAGTTGTAGAGCGTCGAGTCCTTCCCGATGTACCTGGTCCGCTGGACACCAGACTCATGCGGGGCGATGTCGATGGCTCCGACGGACTCGCCGACCGCGATCG
>JAGOFO010000037.1 GCA_017997155.1 Myxococcota bacterium | reverse complement strand
CCGAAAGAGAAGCTGCCGCCCCAACGCTCACTGTCGGAACCGGACTTCGCGCCGCCGGTCAACGCGGTGACGGCGTCTGGGATCTCGGCGGACTTGGGCGCGGTCTCCTGATCGGTGGTAGCCGCTTCGGAGGCTGCCTCGGGAGCTGCCTCGGGAGCTGCCTGACTCGTCTGCTGGGCGGCCTCGGCCGGTTCAGTCGGAGTCTCGTCGGCGAATACCGGCGAAACGACCAGTAATGCAGCCATGGCCGCGGTCAAACAAACAAGATGCTTCATGAATAACCTCACCCGTCACAGGGCTGAATCCGTCGAATGATACTTGGTACGGGTGTGAGTGGCAACGGTAATCTGACAAGGTTTTTACAGTTTTTTTACATTTAGCGGCTGGCCCTGTCGATACCCGACATAAATGCATCCGGACCAATGATTACGGGGCCTGGAGACCTGGTCCCAAGGGCCTCCCGGGCCAGCATTGCGAGCGGCAGGCCGGATCGCGGATCGATAGTCTCTTCGCAGACCTCCAGCAGAGGGGCCAGAACGAAATCGCGATGAATCCATCCGGGATGGGGAATCGTCAGTTCGGGTGTATCCAGTGTCACAACCCCGAAGAAGAGGATATCCAGGTCGAGCGGTCTTGCGTCGTGTCGCGAGCCGGTTCTTCCAAGGGTCTTCTCGATGGACTTCAGGGTCCTGAGAAGTGAAGTCGGTTCGAGGCTTGTGGCAATCCTGATCACGGCATTGTGGAAGCTGCCACCCGCCGCGTCCACAGGCGTCGTTTCATATACGCTGGAGACGGCGGTCAGCCTGCATCCCGGCGACATGTTCAGGATGGCCAGGCCGGCACAGATTGAACCGGTCCGATCACCCAGGTTCGAACCGGCCGCAACCAGGGCTTCAACCTCCCCACGGGTTCGTTGCTCAATTGACACAATGGGTTTCATACTCTAGCATTCCGCGCCAGGTGCCCGTGAGGTTACCGTCCCGCCGCAAGGCATGTCAAACCCGGAGGTTTCAGCGATGAGCTGCGGAGCAAACTACAAGGTCAGGGATATCGGACTCGCGTCCGAAGGCCGTATGAAAATCGATTGGGCCGAGGCGCACATGCCCGTCATGATGGCGCTTCGTGAGCAGTACTCAAAGACGAAGCCGCTGGCGGGTCTGAAGATCGCGGGCTGTCTGCACGTCACCAAGGAGACGGCGGTTCTCATCCGCACGCTGGCCGCCGCAGGCGCCCAGATTTCGTGGAGTGGCTGCAACCCTCTGTCGACTCAGGACGACATCGCCGCGGCGCTGGCCGACGAGGGATTCTCCGTATACGCATGGCGGGGATTGTCGGTTGAGGAATTCTACTGGTGTATCGAGAAGACGATCGAGTTCCGGCCCGATATATCGCTCGATGACGGAGCCGACCTGATCTTCACGCTCCATAACAAGCACCCCGAGTACTGTCCGAAGATGCTCGGTGGAACCGAAGAAACCACCACCGGCGTTCACAGGCTTCGCGCCATGGGCAGGGCCGGGAAGCTTCTTTACCCGGTTATCGCTGTAAACGATGCACAGACCAAGTGGGATTTCGATAACGTCTACGGCACCGGCCAGTCGTCCCTCGACGGCATCCTGCGGTCGACCAGCGTCCTGCTCGCGGGCAAGAAATTTGTGGTCGCCGGTTACGGGCACTGCGGCAGGGGCCTGGCGATGCGCGCTCGCGGCATGGGCTGTGGCGTGATTGCGACCGAGGTTGATCCGCTTCAGGGCCTGCGCGCCAAGATGGACGGCTTCGATGTGATGCCGATGGACGAGGCGGCCAGAATCGGCGACATCTTCATCACCGCCACCGGCATGAAGGATGTGATCAGGACCCGCCACTTCGAATCGATGAAGGATGGCGCAATCGTCTGCAACACCGGTCACTACGACTGCGAGATCAACATCGGCGAGCTTGAGGCCCTCAAGACGTCCAGCCGCGAGATCCGCCCAAACACCGACGAGTACACGATGAAGGACGGTCGCCGCATCTACCTGCTCGCCAAGGGGCGGCTTGTGAACCTCGCCGGCGCCGAAGGCCATCCGTCCGAGGTCATGGACATGTCCTTCGCGAACCAGTTCCTGAGCATGTGCCGCCTTGCGGCCGAGGGACGCCAGCTGTCAAGGGACGTTCATGACATCACCGAGCAGCAGGATCTGGATATCGCCGCATTGAAGCTGAAGACCCTGGGGGTGTCGATCGACACGCTCACCCCGGAGCAGGTTCGGTATCGCGACGACTTCTCGGCGGGAACCTGATGCCCGCCCGCTGGAGCGTTCGAGTGGAACGACCCGGTGTCTTGATTGAAACTTTTCGGAATTATTGGTGAATTCATGGCCAAAAATATCGTGCCCAGGACTCAGGATTACTCGGAATGGTATCTGAACGTGATAGCCGCCGCCCAACTGGCGGATTACGCGCCGGTTCGCGGCTGCATGGTGATCCGGCCCACCGGATACGCGCTCTGGGAGTCGATGCAGAAGGAACTTGACCGCCGCTTCAAGGAGCTGGGCCATGTGAACGCTTATTTTCCGCTGTTCATCCCCGAATCCTTTCTCAGGCGCGAGGCCGAGCACGTCGAGGGGTTCGCGCCGGAATGCGCGGTCGTGACCCACGGTGGTGGCGAGAAGCTCGAAGAGGCCCTGATCGTCAGGCCGACGTCCGAGACCATTATCGGTCACATGTACGCCGACTGGATCCATTCGTGGCGCGATCTTCCCGTGCTGATCAACCAGTGGGCGAACGTCGTGCGGTGGGAGAAGCGGACCAGGCTGTTCCTGCGCACCACCGAATTCCTGTGGCAGGAAGGCCATACGGCGCATGAGACCGCCGAGGAAGCCGAGCAGGAAACTCTGCGGATGCTGGAGTGCTACCGCAGTTTCGCCGAGGATTTCCTGGCTGTTCCCGTTTTTACCGGCGTCAAGACCGAATCCGAGAAGTTCGCGGGCGCGCTGCGCACATACTGCATCGAGGGGATGATGCAGGATGGAAAGGCGCTTCAGATGGGAACGTCCCACAACCTGGGCCAGAATTTCGCAAAGGCTTTCGACATCAAGTTCGAGGGTCGCGATCAGGTCGTGCAGAACGTCTGGACGACGTCGTGGGGTGTGTCGACAAGGCTGATCGGTGCTTTGATAATGGCCCACAGCGACGATGAAGGCCTGGTTCTTCCGCCGCGCGCCGCGCCGGTGGTGGCGGTCGTGATTCCGATCGGAAAGAACGACGAGGAGAAGGCCCGGGTGGTCGAGTACTTCCGTGATGCCCTGGCAAGGATCGTCGGCCAGGATGAGATCGGGGCTGCCACGAACAGACTCGGGAACGATCAGCTCTCCGCATTTTTCTATGACAAGGTCACGGGCAGGCAGATCGTCGTGGACCTGCGTGATCAGATGCGTCCGGGCGAGAAGCACTACTACTGGGAACAGAGGGGTGTCCCCTTGCGCTTCGAGGTCGGGCCGCGCGACATCGAGAATGGCACGCTCGTTTTGAAGTCCAGACTGGGCGACAAGGACGTGATCAAGCTGGCCGACGTCGACCGGTCGATGGTCGACGCACGCCTGGACGCGATGCAGAAGGCGCTGTTTGAAAGGGCGCTGGCCTTCCGCGACGCAAACATCGTCAGGCTTGACACATGGGAGCAGGTCAAGTCGTTCTTCGCGTCGAGTCGCGGGTTTGTGCGCTGCAGGTTCAATCCGGACCGCGAGATCGAGGCCAGGATCAAGGAAGAAACCAGGGCGACCGTCAGGTGCATTCCGTTCGATCAGCCGGGTGGAACGGCTCCGTGCATGTACACGGGCAAGCCCGCCGATCGCGAAGTGATCTTTGGTATCGGGTACTGAAATGATCCTGCGGCGTTGACACCGGCGTTCCGATAAGTACAATACTGCGCTGTGCGTCGTTCAGGTAATGCCGCATCATTTATAGCCACAGGCGGGGCGCAGGGTTTTATGACTCGTGCTCCCCGCTGATTTGATTAAGGAATTCGCGCAATGAAGAGAACTTACCAGCCAAGCCGAATCAAGCGACTCCGGACCCATGGCTTCAGGGCCAGGATGGCGACCAGCAATGGCCGCAAGGTTCTTTCCAGGCGTCGCGCCAAGGGTCGGGCGATCCTCGCCCCGACGACTCCGGGCAAGTAGCCGGTACCGTGGATCGGGGTTTTCCCAAGTCCTGCAGGGTCCTCCTGCCGCGTGATTTCAACGCGGTGATGAAGGGTGGATTCAAGGCGTGGACTTGGAACCTGATCGTCTTTTCGGGGCGGAACGGACTGCAAACCCCGAGGCTCGGGCTCGCCGTCAGCCGGAAGATCGGCAACGCAGTGGCCCGAAATCGTTGGAAACGCCTGATTCGTGAGGTGTTCAGAAACAGCCTCAAGTCCCGCCTCGTCGGCCGCGATTTCATCGTTGCCGTGAAGGCGGTTCCGGGATTCGATCGGAACAAGGGACCGGGCGGCGTCAATCGAAAGGGCCAGCCGGCTGTCAGTCGGCAGGTTCCGGCGCTGGCCGATCTCGAAGGAGAGCTTGCTGATGCCCTCCGCAGGATCGACAGGAAGATGGGTATCGAGACTGGCGACGGCCAGCCCGATAGCCTTGATTAGAATCTATCAGACGTTGATTTCCCCGCTACTCGGTCCTGTCTGCCGTTTTGCGCCGTCCTGTTCCGAATACACTCTGGAGGCGCTCAGAATTCACGGCCTGTTCAAGGGCTCGTGGCTTGGCATCAGGCGAATTGCCCGGTGTCATCCTTTCAACCCCGGGGGCTATGACCCAGTGCCGGGAAGGGATTCGGTGATCAAGTGAGGCTGAACCACTGTCTTGTCGTTCTTGCCATGATGCCCGTCTTCGTGTCGCTTCCGGCCCTGGCGGATCAGCCGCTTCCTCCGGCCGCGGGAGAAACTGTGAGCGTTATTCGTTCGTCTTCCGGCGGGTTCGAGGTTCATGTTACTGACAGAGGCGCCTCGCTGCAGTCGGTTTTCTTAAACAATCCGCAGTTCATTCAGGAACAGGACGAGGCCCCGGCCGGCGGTCCCATTCCCCCCGCGGCCAAGATGGCCCCTGGACCGCTGGACATCGTCACGACATGGGAAAACGGCTTGTATCCGCTTTCCATTGGCTTTGAGGATGTGTCCTCGTCCCTGACGATGGGCAGGATTGTCGAGTTGCCGCCCGCGCCGCCGGCGCCCGTCGAAGCGGATGCCACGGGCAGTGAAGCCGTCGGGCAGGATGCCGGAACCCCGGAAGCCCGGGTCGCGGATGCGGCCGGGCTGACCGTTGATCCAGCCGCGGCCCCGGTCGCTCCGATCGAGCCTCCGGCTCCGATGTTCACCACCGAGCCCGTTCCGTTCTGGGAGGCATTCAGTTCCGACCCGGTGTTCAAGGTCGTTTCAACGTCTGATGACTCGGTCGTGATGGTGTGGCCGGATCCCGCCGTCTATTCCAGCCCGGTTTACATAGAAAGGCGCTTCACGATCCGCGAGGACTTCGTGATTGATGCCGTGACCCGGCTGATCAACGTGTCCGATCAGGACGTGCAGGGACGTCTCGTCATGTCAATTCCCGGGTGGGAATCGCCGGTTTCGAAGTCCCGCTTCTGCGGTGGAATGTTCGGCGCGCCTCCCGATGTGCTCGAGGCGGTCTGCAGCGATGGCAAGGATATCGACCGGAAGAAGCGCAAGGAGATCCTCGACGCGAAGAACTTCGAGATCTCGGGAAAGGCGTCGTACGCCGGTATAACCTCCCGGTACTTCCTTACCGCCGCGATGCCGTCTTCCGACAGCGAGGTGCAGTGTGTGGCCGGAGCGACCCCGTCGGGTATCGTGAACGGCGCGATGCGCTGGGCGAACGAGTCTGGCGGCCGCCAGTTGATTAAGGCGGTTCGTCCGGGAGGTTGTGTCCCGGGATGGCTGGCGGGCGCTTATGGAATGGAAGGGCGCATATCGTGCGCCGAGGCGGCCAGACTGCTCGGAGTCGACGAGACGATAGCCCCGATCGAACTGTCCAAAATCGATTCCGACGCGCTCGGCGCCGAGGCGAAGGGTGCCCTCGACTCGCTGAAGAACCGGCGTGAACGGATGTTCTCGACCACGGTCTATGCAGGCCCCAAGGACCTGAACAGACTCAAGACAGTCGCTTCCGGTCTCGAGGACACCATCGACTTCGGATGGTTCTGGTTCCTTGCCAGGCCGATGCTGTGGCTGATGAAGTTTGTGCACAACTTCCTGCCCTCGTGGGGCATTGCGATCATCGTCCTGACCATCGTGGTGAAGGCGGTGACGATGCCTCTGACCCTCAGCAGCACCCGGCAGATGCGCCGCATGGCCGAACTGAAGCCGAAGATCGACGAGCTTCAGAAGAGATACAAGGACGACAAGGCGAAGCTTAACCAGGCCACGATGGAGATGTACAAGCGGGAGAAGATCAACCCGATGGGTGGCTGTCTCCCGATGCTGATCCAGATGCCGGTATGGATCGCTCTGTACCGGACAATCTACAGTGCCGTCGATCTGTACCAGGCACCCCTCGGGCTGTGGATTCGCGACCTTTCGGCACAGGATCCGTACTTCGTGCTTCCGGTGATACTCGGTGGCGCGATGTTCCTTAATCAGAAACTTACTCCAGTAACCGGCGATCCGGCCCAGGCGAAGATCATGCTGTGGATGATGCCGATCATGTTCACCGCGATGATGCTGTTCCTGCCGTCCGGACTTGTGTTCTACATACTTGTTAACACGCTCCTGTCCGTTCTTCAGACTCTCTGGACCAACCGGGGGCTGAAGAAGAAAAGGGCTGCCGCGGCGTGATGCCCGGTTATCCGGGTGGTCCCGTTCGCGGGGCCGGAGGTCTGACTCGATGAAGGAAGGCACTTTCACGGGGCGATCCAGGGAAGAGGCGCTGCTCAAGGCATCGCAGGAACTTGGCGTCAATATCAGCGACATGACTTACGAGGTCATCGAGGAGGAGACGGGGCTCTTCGGGATGTTCCGAAGGGACGTCACGGTTCTGGTCAAGGTGAAAGAGGACGCGGCCCGTGTCGTTACCAGGGCTTCCTATGTTCCCGGCCCCGGGGACACCGGTCTGGTCAAGACCGCCGGCGAGGTGCTGGAGCTTCAGAATCCGTGCGGTTCCCGTCAGTCTTCATGGCAGCCCGCGGTATCCGAACCGGCGCCGGTGTCTTCGGCTCCCGACGTGGCTTCGGTTGACAGCCACGCCGACGAGCGTGTGTCGACGCCATCTTCCGGCTCTCCGGTGTGCAAGGGCCCCGAGGCCGCTGCGGTTCTCGGTGACATGCTTCGACTCATGGGAACCGACTTCACGGTCTCGTTCGAGGAGAATGACGAGTCGATCCTGTTGAATGTCTCCGGCGCGGAGTGCGACCTGGTGCTCGGTCGAGAGGGCGAGGTATTGTCCGCCCTTCAGTTCCTGGTCAACAAGATAATCAACCGCTTCCCCGAGGAGCGGAAGCTGGTCGTGCTTGATTCCGAGGGATTCCGCTGCAAGCGCGAGCAGACGCTGGGTCAGATGGCGAAAAGGCTTGCCGAGAAGGCCGTCTCAACGAATCACGTGGTCAGGCTTGCGCCGATGAAGGCGCAGGATCGACGCCTGATCCATCTGGCGCTCAGGGACAACCGCAAGGTGACCACACGCAGCGAGGGAGAGGGAGACTTCCGAAGACTTCTGATTATTCCCGTGGGGTTTGATCAGGCAAGGAAGGGACGTCAGCCGCAGCAGGACAATAGTCGAAGAGGCGGCCAGCAGGCACAAACGTCACGCCGTGGTCACGACCGCTGACGAATTCCCGAATCGCCCGGGCCGTGGCCGGCCTGGCGTGTCCGATACCGACAGCGCAACCCCGGGTCTTCGCGCTTTCAATCAATTCTTCAAGCTGACGCGTGATCAACGACACGTCGTCGTCATTGTCCAGAAAAACCGACCGCTCGAGCAGCCTGGCGCCCTGTCCGGCAGCGGCGGGGCCAGCCGTCGAGCCGATTCCCGTCCTTGAATCCAGGTAGTAGATACCCTTTTCGCGGGCAACCTGCATCACGGTGGTCATTGCCGCTTGATTGGCGCAGAACTTCGACCCCATGTGATTGTTCATGCCGCTCGCGGTCGGCACAGCCTCAATGGATCTGAGCAGGGATGAGCGAATCTGCTGCTCGTTCATGCCGGTTGTCAGGAACCAGTCGTTTTCCAGCCATCTGGGATCGTCAGGTTCCATCGGCACATGAAGAAGCGCCTCAAGTCCTTCGCGGGCCAGCAGGGCGATAGTGTCCTGAACGCCAGGGTGGTAAGGCAGGATGCTGAAGCTCAACGGCACGGGCATCCCGAGGAACGGTTCAAGCTGGGCCGCGGACAGGCCGCAGTCGTCAATCACTATTGCCACCAAAGGCCTGCCAGGTTCCGGATCGGGGACGACGGGAACGGCGCGCGACCAGCTGGTCGCCGGCGCAGGGGGGGGCAGGGCTTCCGAAGGATCCGTCGGGCTGTTGATTACGCCCGTGGAAACCGCGCCACAGCCGGCATAGACAACCGCCATCATGCAGGCGAGAAGCACCGGGACTGTGGAGAAAGCGCGGCAACTCATCGATCCGTCTCCGGTTCGGCAAGAGTCGCGTCGATATAGTCGGCCGGATCCACCGCGTTCGAATCACGGCGAAGCTCAAAGTACATCGTTACCTTCGACTCGCCCGGGTGCGCCGACACCCGACCTACCACGTCGCCCTCGCGGACTATGGCCTTTTCGACCGTTTCGAGTGACGAGAGTCCCGCGTACACGCTGTACCATCCCGACGCGTGGTCCACGACGACCGTGTTGCCGAAGCCACGCATCCGGCCAGTCCAGACAACCCTGCCGAAGGCGATGCTTCGCACGTTGCGCGGACCTTTGGAGTCGAAGCCGATGGTCCAGCCCGGGTGAGGGGTGCTTGTCTTGAAGCGGGGATGGATTACGTCGCCGAACGGTACCAGCACCTGCCCGTCCGTCAGCGGAACGCGCAGTTTGCCGGCCAGGGCCTGGAAGTCTCCCGGCGCGGCCCCGGAACCCAGACGGGAGCGTATCGTCCTGACCATGTCGCGCTCGGCGTCGGACAACTCCGACGCGTGTCGCCGCATGGTTTCCACGTCCTCGTTGATCTGTTTGAGCAGTGCGCGGCGCCTGGCTGTTTCCTGTTCCAGCTTGACGATCGCCTCTTCACTGACACGGTTGAGCGCCCATGTCTGGGCGCGTTCCATTCCAGCGACGAATTCCAGCGTAACGGCGCGATCACGGGCTTTCTGAACCGCCGCCAGTTCCCTTGCCTGAACCGTTGCCAGTTTTTCAGCCAGAGCCTGACGCCGCAGGGCCTTCATGTCGTTGTCCCTGACGAAGAATGTCGAGAACGCGCCGCCCGTATCGGCCAGACGCGCGATCCTGAGCGTCGAGGCCAGACGTGCGCGGGCCTCGTCATATTCCTTCTGAGCCTGTGCAAGCTCGGCGGATGCCTTTTCGAGCCGTCGGACCGCCGCCTCGAGGTATCCGGCGGTTCGGATCCTGGTGGCCTCCGCCTGCCTGGCGTCGAATATATAACCGTCCAGCGCGTCCAGGATCGACAGGCCGTCACGCAGCAGGTCGCCGGTCGAGGGTTGTGTCGCATACGTGGTCAGGGAGGTCAGAAGGAATACCGCCAGGAGCGACGGAATCAGCGCACGAATGGTGTTCTGCCGGTGTCGGCAGTCTTTCACGGCAGCCTCCTGGCGGTGGCGATGAACGCGCCGACCATCCCGACAATGATCCCGCCCGGAATCGAAACGAGCACTGCCAGCCATCCCTGGGTCGGGAGCGCTATGCCGATGCCAAGCTCCGACATCAGATAGCTGTTGGTTCCGTGGACGATCAGGAAGGCCGCGAGCGCCCCTGAAGACAATCCGGCGATCCCCTGGGCGATTCCCTGGATGAACAGGGGAGCCTTCAGGAAAAGATTGGTCGCCCCAACCAGCCGCAGAATCTGCATTTCCTCGCGTCGACGCTCCATGGTGCGCGTCAATGTCCCGACCACGAAGAAGAGGGTGCCCCCAAGCAGGATTGCCGCCAGCATCGACAGAGTGACCCTGACGAAACCAACCGCGCCCGCGAGTGACTTGATCGTGGCGGCGCCGACCGGCGGTTCGGCCACGATATCCACGCCTTCCAGTTCCCGCAGAAACGCGGTCAGGTCCGAAAGACCGTCTCCTCCGGTGCCGATATCACGGAATTTCACCAAAAGACCGTGCTGGCCGGGAATGGCGTCCAGCGGGAGGGTCTGAACCAGATCCGCCGGCAGCAGATCGGCGTTGGCCCTGCGATCCTCCTCGCGACTCATGTAGGACACGCTTTCAACGTCCTGCCGCCGCGAGATTCCCTCGATCATCGAGGTGACGCGGGAGGTGTCCACCTTATCCTGCAGGTAGACGATCATTCTCGCTGACGACGACGCCCGATCGAGCACGGCCATCGTAAGGCTGCCGACCGATGCCGATATCATGACAAGCACGCCCGCGACCGCCAGGGAGAGGATGCAGGCCACGGTCTGCCCGGGCGCGACAATGAGCCCGCGAAGCCCTTCGCGGATGGCCATCGAGACCTTTCTGGCATCGCTGTCGGTCATCCGATATCACCAATCCCCTCGAATGAGGGCAACCTGTCATGCGTGCCGGCCTTGCGATCCTCGACCAGAATCCCACGGTTGATCAGCAGGGTCCTTTTGGGGAATGCATCCAGCAGGAAGCGATCGTGAGTGGCCATCAGCACGGCGGTTCCCCTGGCATTCAACTGCTCGAAAAGACGAATAATTTCCTGAGACAGTTCCCAGTCCAGGTTGCCTGTGGGTTCGTCGGCCAGGATCAGGGTTGGTTCCATGACCAGCGCCCGACCGATGGCAACGCGCTGCTGCTCGCCGCCCGAGAGCATGGCCGGATAGGCGTCCGCGTACCGGTCGATGCCGAGGTCGTAAAGGACGCCTTCGACACGGCGGGAAATATCCTTTCGCGACATTCCGAGAATGTGCAGCCCGAGGGCCAGATTCTCGAAAACCGTCCTGTCCTGGAGAAGCCTGAAATCCTGAAAGATGACCCCGATATTCCTGCGCAGATAGGGGACTGCCCCGGGAAGAAGCGCGCCGACATTCCTGCCGAACACGAGCACCTCTCCACCGGTGGCTTCCTCCATCTTCAGGAGGATCCTGATCAGTGTGGTCTTGCCTGAACCGCTTGGTCCCGAAAGAAAAAGGAATTCGCCTTCGGACACCTCGAACGAGACATCCCTGATGGCCTCGTTACCGTTCGGGTAGGTCTTGCGGACCCCTTTCAGGGATAGAACCGGCATTGCGGCCCCCGGCGTGAACATGCCATGATCCCGGATACACCCGGGATGCGAGCGTAGAATAGCAGAAGCATCCGTGGTCTGGTATATTTCGACGCGACCGCCGCGATGGCCTTTCCGGATGTCATCCTGTCGGCAGTCTCACTGACACAGTCGATGCGGGGGTGATGTTGAGCAGGCTCAAGACTTTCATCGTGGCGCACAGGGTCCACCTGCTGCTCTTCGTGGTTTCCGCGGCGGTTCTGGCGCTCTTTTCCTGGAACTGGATTCTCCAGCCGTCTCCACATTTCCATTTCACGGACCTGGCGAACTCTTTTCTTCAGGGCCGCGCCGACACGGACACGCCGCGTCATCATCGGGGAGAAAAGCAGGGGCCCAAGGATCCGCCTGGATACAAGCAGGCGATAGATCGACATCTGACCGGGCCGGGTGGAAAGTCACAGGGCTGGAATGACTGGGCTTCGGTTCGCGAGATCACGACCACGGACGGCGAAGTGGTGCGCGGGGTGTTTCCGTGGGGCGACACCGACGGTTCGCGGAAGAACGAGTTCCACGGGCTGGACAAGACGGTGCGCATCATCGATCCCAAGGTGGACATCAAGAAGGGATGCGGTTCGTCCGGGGCGTTATGCGACCGAAAGGACTGGTACGTCTCGTTTCCGCCATTTCCGGCGGTCATCCTGATGCCGCTGGCGGCAATTTTCGGGTACAACATCAACGATGTCCTGCTGACGGTCCTGAACGGGGGCCTGAACTGCCTGCTTCTTTTCATCCTGCTGGAATACCTGGTCTCTACCGGCATGTCCCGGAGAACGAGGCGCGAAAACATCATACTGGCGGTGCTGTTCACCTTCGGAACGGTTCATTTCTTCAGCGCGATTCGTGGTCAGGTCTGGTTTTCGGCATTGATCATCGGTGTCTCGATCAACATCCTGTACCTTCTTGCCGCCACGGGCGCGCGCAGACCGTTCCTGGCCGGACTGGCGATAGCCTGCGGCATGGCCACCAGAACTCCTATCGCTTTCGCGTCCATTTTCTTTGTGCTTGAGGTGTTCCGTGACGGAGACAGGATGCGATGGCCCGGCTTCGGTCACGTGCTGCGCAAGGGGCTGGCCTTCGCGCTGCCGATCCTGGCGGGCGGCATTGCCCTGATGATCCTGAACTACGTCAGGTTCGACAACCCGTTCGAATTCGGTCACACATTCCTGGCCGACGGGACCAGAAACTCGATCCGGAACCACGGCCTGTTCTCGTTCTGGTTTGCCAGGGACAATCTGGGGGCCATGTTGACCAATCCGCCGGTTTTCGACGGCAAGGCGCCCTACATCCACATCACCCGCCACGGTCTCGGGCTTCTCTGGACGTCCCCGTTCCTTCTTATCGCTCTCTGGCCCAGGGTGCGCAACGCTTACACCCGTAACCTGGTAGTGACGATCGCCCTGATCGCGTCCCTTCTTGCCCTTTACCAGAACACCGGTTGGGCGCAGTTCAGCTATCGTTTCGGTCTTGACTTCATGCCATTCCTGTTCGCCCTCATTGCGGTCGGCGGGCGCGAGTTCAACAAGGCTTTCATGGCCGCCGGCGTCTTCGGCATCCTGATGAACACCTTCGGCGCGATAACCTACGATCGAATGGGCATGTTCTATTTCGACTGAACAATTCTGATGGAAGCGGGTTCACAGGAACGGTGAAAGCAGGGCGACCATCTTGTTCCTGAGCTGGATCAGCCGCGGTTCCTTTTTCAGTGTGTCGGTGTCGATTCTTCTTGCGCCGGCGATCTGTCGTTCGATGTATGTCGATATGTCCAGAGCGGCCATCCTGGAGTAAGCCTCAACGTTGAACTCGAAGTTCAGCCTGAAGCTTCGCGGGTCGAGATTGGAGGAGCCCATCATGATCCATTCGTCGTCGATGACGGTCAGTTTGCTGTGGTTGAAGCCCGGCCCCATTTCCCACACCTCGACACCGCAGATCGTCAGCTCCGGAAGGTAGGCCCGGGCTCCCCAGGACATGAAATGGTGGTCTGCCTTGGCAGGGATGAACAGTCTGACCCGGACGCCGGACCTGGCCGCCGTGCGGATTCCGGCCATGATTGCCTCGTCCGGGATGAAGTATGGGGACATCAGGTCGATCGAGGTGCGGGCCGTTCTGAGCGCGGCCAGCAACAGGTCATGCAGCCGTCCGACACTGAAGTCCGGGCCTGACGCGATACCGCGCGCCAGCACGTTGCCGGCGGGCGACAGTTCGGGAAACCAGAGCGGTCCCGAAAGCGTCTCGCCGGCGGACAGTTCCCAGTCGTCGGTGAACGTCTCCATCAGGTGACCGACAACCGGCCCCCGCAGCTTGAAATGGGCGTCGAACGAACGCGGATAGTCCTCGCCGGGGGCGGTGACGTGCCGCGCGCTGATGTTGATTCCCCCGGTGAATCCCGTCTCTCCGTCCACGATCAGTATTTTGCGATGGTTCCGCAGGTTCAGCCCCGGGTGCCTCAACCAGCGCCCGCGCCTCCAGAAGCTGGCCATCCGGCCGCCGGCCTCGGTCAGTCTGCGACGGAGCACCGGGCCATAACCCCTGGCCCCGATTCCGTCCACCAGCAGGCGGACCTCGACGCCCCGCCGCGCCGCCTCGCACAACGCGTCCGTGAAGTGGCGGCAGATCTCATCCCCATCGAAGATGTAGGACAACAGGGCCACGCTCTTTCTGGAGCTGGCTATGGCGGCCAGCATTGCCGGATAGACCTCGTCGCCGTTCTCGAGCATCTCGATTGAGTTTCCAGGCATCAACGGATTATGAGCAATCCGATCTCCCGCGACCTGAAGCGGAATGAGCGCGGGGGGGACCCTGCCCGAACTGTCGGGTCTGCCGTCCGGACGTCGGGCCTTCAGTCTGCGTTTGGCCCGCCTCGCGATACGGTTGTCGCCGAATGCCCAGTAAAGCAGGAAACCGCCGACCGGAATGAACCACACCAGCAGCAGCCATATGGCCGATCTGATTGGATTTTTCTTGTTCAGCAGGATGTGGACGGAAACGCCGATCATCCCTGCTGTCCAGGCCGCCAACGCGATGATGATCTGGAGTCTGTCCAATTCGATTCAGCCAATGCCGGATCCTGCCGGCGGTGCTAGGGTGGTCCAAGACTGACGCAGATGTCGTCGGAATTGGGACCGGAGGCGCAGTCGTCCTTTTCACCGTCCGGACCTGTGGAAAACAGGACGTACGCCTTCGGATTCTGGAGCGAGTATTTTACCCGGTAGGGGTTGCCCCACGGGTCGAGGGCCGGCTGTCCGTCCCTGAGCGCGTCCGAGACATAATGGTCGCTCTGGTTGCCCGGCAGCAGGAACTTGCTGTCCACACCGACGAATCTTCCGTTGTTCGAAAGCGGAACACTCAGAATCTTCAGATCCTCGCCGACCCTGTCGAACCTTTTGGATTCCTGGATTCGGGGAACCAGCACGAGCGCGGTTATTCCGAGCAGGAGCGCGACCAGCACCAGCCCGATGATTGACAGCTTCCTGCCTTCGCCGCGACCCCTTGATGATTCCATGGCGTCGCCTGCCTCGGAGAGTCTGGCGGCGGACATGTTTCTTCCGGTTGTCCTGCGTCGGCGGTTCTTGAGGCGTTCGGCCCTCTCCTCGGGGGTCATCGTCCTGTACTGGCCCGTTATCGGGCGCGTGCCCATGTCAACTTCGAGGCCTGGAGTGCCAAGTTGAGCGATCGGTCCGGTGACGCGCCGGGATTGCCCGGTGACGGGGCGGCTACCACCCGCCTGCATTCCGCCAGGTGGCGTGACAGAAAATGCCGCGGGTCGCGGCTGAGGAGTCAAAATCGGCGAAGTGGTCGGAGTCGGAGTCGGAGTCGGAGTCGAGTAACCCGCGTCGCCAGAACCCTGGTTCCTGGGCCTGGACATCAATCCGCCGAAGAGCTTGAACAGTCCGATGCCCGAGCCGCTGCCAGCCTCGGCCATGGCTTCCTTTAATGCGGCAGTCATGTCGCCGGCGCTGTCGAAACGGTCGTCCGGGTCGAATGCGATTGCCTTTTCCAGGAAGGCGCGCTGTGTTCTGGTCAATCGCTGGACAGCGGGAGTGTCGAACGGGTTGAACGTCTCGCTGGCCTTGGCGGTCAGGACGGCCAGGGCGGTCTCCCCGGGGAACGGCCTTGAACCGGTCAACGCCTCGAACGCCATCACGCCGACAGCGTAGAGATCAGCCCTGTGGTCGAGTGGCATCCTTCTGGCGCCGGGAATCTGTTCGGGCGCCATGTAGTTGGGGGTACCGAGCAGTTGGTTGGCCCCCGTCTTGTCCGCTTCGTCGCCCCTCATGCCGGAGGCCAGACCGAAGTCGAGTACCTTCACGAAATTCGGGTTCCCGTGGATCTGCGTCAGCATCACGTTTTCGGGCTTGACATCCCGGTGCGTGATTCCAACGGAGTGGGCCGCGGCAAGAC
The DNA here is from genome assembly GCA_017997155.1 of Myxococcota bacterium. GTDB lineage: Bacteria > Myxococcota_A > UBA9042 > DTJE01 > DTJE01 > JAGOFO01. The sequence goes on along the minus strand of JAGOFO010000037.1, from coordinate 3,022 downwards.
CAGCCAGAATCTGTTCGAAAACCGGCAGTCTGGTGTCATCCCGCATGGCGCCGAAAGCCTCGATGTCCTGCTGAAAGACCTTCTTCAGTGTCCGGCCATGCTTGATGAATTCGAGGACCATGTACGGAACCGTCTGTCCGTCCATGTTTCCGAATCCAAAGTCGAACAGCTTCAGAACGTTCGGATGATCCAGGGTCGAGAGAGCCTTGGCTTCGGATTCGAATCTGGCGAGCGCCTCGCGGGAGACCGAGATGGAAGTCATCACCTTCAGGGCCACCTCGCGGTTCAGAGGCGCCTGAAGCGCGATGTAGACAGTGCCCATGCCGCCTTCCCCGGCCTTGCCGCAGAGAAGGTAGCGATCGAATCGTCGGCCCAGCCACGGGTCAATCCTGCCGCCACGCTTTTCTGCCTGGGCGATGGCCGCGTCATAGGCCAGGATAGGAATATAGTTGTACTGATGGGTGAGACAATCGGGATTTGGGCAGGCCTGTCCAACCGAGCCGGTGTTGATCCGACAACGTGGACAGATTCCCTGATACTCTCTCAACATCACGGGCCGAAATTTTTTCCCAGTGGAATATACATTCACTGCGTCACATGGTCAATGTCATAGAGTGGTTATCCTCGAATTGACAGGGACCTGTCGGCGCGCCGAAGGGCGAATGTAATTCGCCCCTGCAAGCCAAAAGACTGCAACCCTTCGACTACGAGGGGATCTCTCAGCTGAGGACCCAGTTGACGAATTGTGCGAATGCCCTTAAGATACGGCGCCCCGATCAGGAATTGATCGAGTAACCTGTTGGAGGAAAACATGAAAAAGGGCATCCATCCGAAGTACCCCGAAGCGAAGATCACCTGCGCCTGCGGTAACGTTATCGAGACCCATTCAACCCGCGGATCGTACGCCGTTGAAATCTGCTCCAGCTGCCATCCGTTCTTCACCGGCAAGCAGAAGATCGTCGACACCGAAGGCCGCGTCGATCGATTCAACAGAAAGTACGCCGGTCTGAATCCGCTCAGCCAGATCGGTAAATGAAGACTGCATCCGGAACGCCGTCCGTCGGCGGCCAGGCCGTCGTGGAAGGCGTCATGATGAGGGCTCCTTCCGCCGTCACCGTTGCCGTCAGGCGCCCGGATGGCTCAATCATCGTAAGGATTCGTTCTTCCCTGCCGCTGTCAAAACGTTTTCCAGTTCTTGGCAAGCCGGGTCTCAGGGGAGGACTGATTCTGCTCGAGACCATGCTGGACGGCATCTCGGCGCTCAACTTCTCTGCTGAAAACGCCATTGAGGAAGCACCGGAAAGCCCGGAAAAGGCTCCATCGACCATGTCGAAGGCAGCCATCGGGGCAACGCTTGTGTTTTCGCTGGCCGTCGGGTTCGCGCTGTTCGCGGCCCTGCCTCATTTTCTTACATGGGGTCTCGGCGAGTTGACGGGCAATGAGGCTCTGAAGAGCGGAACCGCCGCCTTGTTCCATCTGGTCGACGGTGTGATCAAGCTCGGCATATTCCTTCTGTATATCTGGCTGGTGTCCCTGATGAAAGAGATGCGCCGCGTGTTTGAGTATCACGGCGCCGAGCACCAGGCGATATTCGTTCACGAGTCCGGGCAGGCGCTGACCACGGACAATATGTCCGGGTTCAAGACGCAGCACCCTCGTTGCGGGACCGCTTTTCTGGTCACCGTGATAGCGGTCAGCATCTTCGTGTTCGTCGGTGTGTTTCCGCTGCTGGGCGAGATATCCTCGAACAAGATCTTGAACCAGGTCGCCTATCTGGGGATCAAACTGCCCCTGATACTGCCGATCGGCGCGATCTCATACGAGATCATCAAGCTGGCCAACAGATTTTCGGACAGATGGTTCGGTCGCGTGATTTCCGCGCCAGGCCTTCTGATGCAGCACATCACGACCAGGCGACCCGACCAGAGTCAGCAGCAGATCGCGGTAGTCGCGCTGGCGACGGCGCTTGATCCGACCAGGGCCGGCATCGTGGGCACGGTTCAGGAGAATGTGCTGGAGTTTGTCGATTTCGATGCTTTCAATGCATGGCTGACACAGCGCGGTGATACGGCGACGTTACCGGGCGGGGGCGAATGATGGATCTGGACGTTGCCCTGGGAAAGCTCGACGAGGTGGAGAGCCGTTTCGAGAGGCTGAACGACGAACTCGGCTCACCCGAGGTTTACACGAACGTCGAGCGGATGCGGGAACTGAGTCTCGAGCGCGCCGAGATCGAGGAAACCGTGCTGATGTACCGTGAGTACAGGCAGGTCGTCACGTCGATCGCGGAGAACGAGGAGCTTCGGTTCGACGCCGATCTGGGTGCGCTCGCGGCCGACGAACTGGCAAGACTTCTGCCACGCCGCGAGGAATTGATTTCGTCGTTGATGGCGGTTCTGGTCCCGGTCGACCCTCTTGACCGCAAGAACATATACCTTGAAATCCGCGCGGGAACCGGTGGCGAGGAGGCCGCTCTGTTCGCCGCGGATCTCTTCCGGATGTATTCGCGGTATGCCGAGCGGCGACGCTGGTCCGTCGAGATAATGGACATCTCCGAGACGGAAATAGGCGGTCTGAAGGAAGTCATCGCCCTGGTGAGCGGTTCACGGGTGTACAGCTTCCTGAAGTTCGAGGGTGGAGTGCATCGCGTTCAGCGGGTGCCGGAAACCGAGGCCCAGGGTCGGATCCATACGTCCGCTGTCACCGTCGCGATAATGCCCGAGGCGGACGACGAGGATGAACTGCAGATCGACAAAAGCGAGGTTCGCGAGGACATCTTTCGCGCCACTGGCGCCGGTGGGCAGCACATCAACAAGACCGACTCGGCGATTCGCCTTACCCACCTGCCCACGGGCATCGTCGTCACTTGTCAGGATGAGCGTTCCCAGCACAAGAACCGCGCAAGGGCGTACAAGGTGCTCGCCGCCCGGCTGGCCGATATGCGCCGCATCGAACTGGACAACGAGGAGCAGGCCGCCAGGCGCGCGATGGTCGGCACCGGCGATCGTTCCGAAAGGATCAG
>JAGOFO010000207.1 GCA_017997155.1 Myxococcota bacterium | reverse complement strand
ACGCCATCATCAAAAGGGTGAAGCCGTGAATGGATCAATTCTGTCCCCACTGGGGACGGAATTGACCACAGCTTCATTCTTCCCTGGCTACCCAGATGAACCTTCCCGTCAGAAGCAGTTGTTTCAAAAGGTGTAACAACTGAATCTTCAGCAGTAACTGACGAATAGAGATTCAGCGCACAGCGTGCGCTGAATCTTCCCGGACCTTTCTGTGTGAATTGGGCACCCGGAGGGAGCTTTATTACTTCGTGCGGCCCCCTGCGCCCGTGGCCTGCCCTCCCCGCCCTTCGATCAATGCGCGGCTGCGCTGGATTTCCGCGGCAAGCTCGGCTTCGGTGGGCAGGCAGGTGACGTAACGGCTGGCGAAAATCTGGGTGCGGTCGTTCAGCAAGGAATACCGGGCCACAGCGTTGTTCTGGTCGGTGCACAGGATCAGCCCGATGGTCGGGTTATCATCCGGGCCAGCCATAAGGTCGTCGAACATGCGGACGTAACTGTCCATCTGGCCGACGTCGCCGGCAGTCAAGCGCCCCATCTTCAAGTCAATCAGCAGGTAACACCGCAGGGGAATACTGTAAAACACCAGGTCCACGTACAGGTCATCGCCGTCGAACGACAGCCGCTTCTGGCGGGCCACAAACGCGAACCCTTTGCCCAGTTCCAGCAGGAAGTCCCGCAGGTGCGCGATGATCGCGCCTTCCAGGCCGCTTTCATGCAACGCCGCCGGGTCCGGGATATCCAGGAACTCCAGGACGTACGGGTCTTTCAGGGAATCCAGGGGATTCGGCGGGATTGGTGCGGGGATGGACGAGGGAGCATGGTCCGGGGCAGTGGTAACATCTGGAGTCGGGTCCGTAGTTGGCCCGTGGTTTCTGAACTTTGACACAAGCTTCATCTGCGTTGCCACCAGTCGTTCGTAGCAATGCGTGTGGATCTGGCGCTCGAGTTCCCGCTTGGACCACCCTGCCGATGCAGCCTCATCTTCGTAGTACCTGCGAGCCGTCACGTTTTCCACACGCATCAGCACACGATAGTGTGACCAGGATAGCGCCGGACGGAAAGATGGAACCGTGTTAATCCACTCAATCGTGTGTGAATTCGAAGTGTTAATAAATAGGGCGCCCGCTGGGCGCCCTTTTCCATCTAAGACTTCCGGATACGCAAGATAGAACACTCTGAAGTACTTCAACGTCGTCACGGAATAACCGGAACCGTATCGCTCGGTCAGTCTTTCGGCCAGCGCTCGGATCAAATCCTCCCCATACCCTGCCCTTTCCTGCCCGCGTTGCAGTTCCATCACGATTTCGCGGCCGATCAGCCAGTACGCCACTACCATGTTGTGGTTTACGGCGCGGACCACATTCACGCGGGCCTTTTCAAGTATCGATGCAACGCGGCCGAATAACGCGTCGTCGGGCGGGGGCCCTGGCGGGACTGCGGGAGTGGATGGGGAAGTCGCCCCTGACGACGAGGCCACTCGCGATGAATCTGACCTGTTGTTCTTCCGGGGCCGGGCCGCAGAGCCGTGCATCTTCGTCTTCATCACGCCACCATCGATGTGGGAAATTTGAGGGTCATACGGCGACGTGTATCGGGTTTGGGTGGCGGTGTGTTGCAGGAATGGACGGCCTGGGTCCTATCCGACCTGTCGGACCTATCGGACCCTCCCCGGCCGCTCCGCCTGGCCCCTGCTCTCCGCCACCGGGTACCTCGCGGCGTTCTGGGCGATTTTCTTCAGCGCCACTTCTTCCAGGTCAATACCGGTGCGGTCGGCCAGCAGCAGAAGGAAGATCGTGACGTCGGCCAGTTCGTCTTCGATCCTCGCCCGGGTCCCGGGGTCCTGGCCAAAACTGTCGGCGTCCTCAGTCCGGACCCAGCGGTACAGGGCGCACAGTTCGCCGACCTCGGACGACAAGGCCATGGCCAGGTTCTTGGGGTCGTGGAACTGGCCCCAGTCCCTTTCTGCCGCGAATTCGCGCAAGGCCGTTACGACGTGGTTCAAATCGCCCATCACCCCAGCACCCGATACGCGTTGCGCACCAGGTTCACCATTTCGTCCCCGGAATTCCGCACCGGCGCATCCCGCGATTCCTTCGGCTGGGCCACCCACCGGTCAGTCCGCCACACGAGGTCCTTGCCCCAGATGACGCCGACAGAATCGAATTCAAAGCCCTGCGCGCTGTAGATGCAGCCCACCTGGCTTTCGCCGATTTCGGTATTGGCCCACAGTGTGTAAGGATGCCTGTCCGGCCTGGGCGTCGCCGCCCCCTTCGGAACCTTGGCATTCCAGGGGCGCTGCCAGTCGCCAATCTTCACATCGGGCTCCAGGCTGCCGTCCGGCCGCACCTCGCTCCATTTCCAGCAGAAACCGGCGCCGTCGAGGCCAGTCGCTGATCGACGTTGAGCTGGTCCTTAAAATGGCCTTCCAAGCCCGCCTTGATTGTTCCCGCATCAACGTGGCAGGATTACAGAAATGTTCATGACTGGAGCGCAACTCAAATGGCAACTAAGAACAGCAAGACGGATTCCCCGGTCCCACCGGTGACCAATGAAGAACTGGCCTGCCCTGAGCAGTCCCACCACGATTATCTGCGTCTGCCGGTCGTGTCAGAGGGCGCCGAGTATCTGGTGATGGGATATTTGATGCGCAGGAACATCCTCGCGTACAAGGCACCCCCCGGAAACGAGGGCTACGACCTGATCTGCATCCACCCTGATCCACGGCGGAAACCAAAGCCCGGTGAAACGAATCTGGTCAGGGTTCAGGTAAAGAGTCGCTACGCCACGGATTGCGACCGGGGCTTCCCTGTCAAGGGAAAGACCATGGACGCGTTCGACTTCCTGGTCGTCGTATTCCTGAACATCGGCAAATTCTTCAAAGGACATGATGGTTCGAAAGATGCCAAGCCGCCCGAGTTCTATACCCTCACCCCGGATTTCATCCAGAAGCACCACAGCAACAAAGGCTGGCAGAAGGTTCGCCTGAGGGGCCTGGACGACGAACTTACGCCGTTCCTTAACGAAGCCGGATTCGAACTGATTGCCCAGGCTCTCGGTGTAGAAAAGCCGCGGAAGAATAAGTGACGCCCCCACTATTGGATTCTAATTCATGCACCGGTGTCGCCGCGGCCGGGCCCCAGGCGTCTGGCCATCGAAGCAATCCTGACCGAACTGCTTGCCCCGGAGTTCGGGGTGGATGACAATGCCGCCATGGATGTGGGGTAAGACGGATGAGCAAAGGCAAGACCATACGCATGTACCTGGCTGACGGGTCGCCGACCGGGTTGCGGGCGTGTGAGTTGGGGAACTGGTCGGGACATCTACTGATTTGCCCAAGGGCGAGGGTCGGGGAACTGGCTGACTGGCCCGAAACGCAGCGGCCGGGGGCGTACATCCTGTTTGACCCGGCCACCGCCGGCAAGGCGTGCGCGTACATCGGGGAAGCGGAAAACGTCTTTGTGCGACTCCAGACGCACGTCAAGTATAAGCCAACCTGGGAACGCGCGGTTATCTTCAGCCGCAAGGACGACAACCTGACGAAGGTCCACGTCAAGTACCTCGAATCACGGTTTGTGGAACTGGCGGCCCGGGCCGACCGCTTCACCCTTGAAAACACCGTTGCCCCGAAACTGCCGTCCCTGCCCCGCTCCGACCGGGACGACATGGAAGATTTTATGGACACGGCGGCCCTGCTGCTTTCCGCGTTGGGCTTTCCCATCTTCCAGCCGTTGCCGGGGGCTGTGGCGGCTGGCCTGGCCGGGCCAGGCGATGTCGCCCCGACCGTCGTATCAACCAGCGCCGGTCCCCTCGCCGGCATGGATCTGTTCCTTAAGCCGAAGTTCCTCCATTGAAAATCATGTTTGAGCGAGCCAGGAAGCGCGGTAGTCATGATTATAGTCTATCATTTGTAGTCATGTAAATTGCAAACAAATTTGTTGACAGGTCTATTTTTGCTCAGTA
>JAGOFO010000206.1 GCA_017997155.1 Myxococcota bacterium | reverse complement strand
GGTTCAGGACGAAGGCCCGACGCCATGCGCAAGGAATTCCGACTGCGTTGACGCGCCGATCGCGCTTGGCGAGTGTCAGAAGAAGGTCTGCGACACAAAGATTGGCCAGTGTGTGGCGGGGTGGGATTCCGAGTGTTGCATGAAGGCCGACTTTTTCGAGGAAGACTTCGAGAACGGAATAGACGCATGGACGGTTCTTGATCCCAAACCTGGCGATCAGGTCAGCTGGGCCGCCTCGGCCCACCGCAAGGCGTTCGGTTCCCAGAGCGCCTACTTCGGCAACACGAAGTGCCATACGTACTACTCGGGTGCCCTGAACGCCGAGTGCGAACCGGTCGATCCGGCCCAGGCCGACTCCGCGTCGGTGCGCGCGACGCTGACATCACCGTACTTCTACGTTCCGCCGATCAGCGCGGCACTGTCCACCGTCATCGTCTCGGCGTACATCTGGGTTGAGTCCGAACCGATGATTGCGTCATTTCCGCCGGAAGCTCAACTTGACCAGTTCCGGATGAGCATTGTGACGAAGACGGGCGAGGTGGAATCATCCGAGACGGTGATGACCTCCATGACCGATGTCATCTACAAGAACACCAAGGGTCAGTTTATCTACGTCAGTGCGGTGATTACTCCGTACGTGGGCAAGGAAATCGCGATTAGACTGCTGTTTGACAGCATCGAAGGTGCCAACAATTTCTACGAAGGCGTCTACATCGACAAGATCCGTGTTTCATCGAGTTGCGAGCCTCAGTGCGACGCGGGCACCGAGTGTGCCGCGGATGAGGGTGAATGCTCCGACGATTCGTGCCAGGCGTTCCTGAACAAAACAAATGGCAAGGGAACTTGTTCGTATCCGGTCATCCCGACCTGTGTTGAGCCTGAATGTACCCCGGCCACGGTCGATACCAAGTGTCCCACCGACGACCCGTGCACGTTGGCGTCGTGTGTCGACGGCGCCTGTATCTACACTGAACAACCCGACGACCAGTGCTGCAGGACGGTCGATCGTCTGGATGTAGGTTTCGAGGACGGCACTCTGTCGGGGTTCGATGCCTGGGCCTATCTTGGCGAGGACCAGGTGAAGTGGCAGCCTTCCAGTTTCCGGTCTTCCGACGGCACGTGGTCGCTGTACTACGGTGACCTGGTCAGCAGAACGTACGCGACCGGAACGGACTTCAACCATGGCGAGGCGACGTCTCCCGATATCGAGATTCCGGTCGATGACTTCGCGTTTCTGACGTTCGATCTGTGGCTGTCGACCGAGTTCGACGGCATGAACAAGGCCGAGTATTACAACCCGGCGCAGTTCGACTACTTCAGTGTTCACGTTGTCGAGCGGTATGGGCAGCCCACCGAACTGATGACGCCGGTATGGTCGGCACACAGCGTCCAGAGCACCACTGACGGTGCATTCATTCCGGTCGGCGTCGACCTCAGCGAGTGGGCCGGCAAGGTCGTGCGCGTGCAGTTCCGCTTCGAGAGCGGCAGTGGACAATTCAATGACTTTGAAGGCGTCTACGTGGACAACGTGAAGGTCGTGTCGGACAACTGTATCCAGCGCGAATGTCAGTCCTCTCCGGACTGCGGAGTCGACGGCGTGTGCAAGGTCGGCGGCTGTGTCGACAACAAATGTCAGGTCTCAATCGCCGGTGCCACGGGCTGCTGTTCGGTGACCCAGGACTGCGACGACCAGGATCCGTGTTCGACCGATGGGTGCGTGAACAACGTCTGCCTGCACGAGGCGGTCGAGAAGCCCGGCTGCTGCTACGAGGATGTCAGGGGCAGCTACGTGTTCGATATCTTTGGCGATCTGGACGGATTCGCGGTGGTTAACAGTTCGACTCCCGGACCCGATGGCGCGGATGTCTCCTGGGTTCTGACCGATCTCAGGGCGAATTCAGGCGATCGGTCGATGTATTTCGGTAACGTCGATACGGGCAACTACAACAACGGCGGAATCTCACGCGGGACCGCCACCTCGCCCGAAATCTCGGTGCCGGCGAGCGGTGATTACAAGCTGTCGTTCTACGTCTACGTTGACGTCCGGACCGACACCACCAAGGATTTGTTCAAGGTCGACGTGATGGACGGCCTTACTCCCACGACCGTGTTCTCGAAGGTCGCGGTTCCCACGGCCGCCTACCGGAACTGGTTCCAGGTCACGGGGCTCGACCTCGGCGCGTTCAAAGGTAAAACCGTCAAGCTGCGCTTCTCGTTTGACTCGGTCGACACCAACCCCGGCACCAACCAGGGCCTCTTCGTTGACGACATCCTTGTTCAAAGGGAATGCCCGTGACGGGGGCGTGCTGCTAAAAGCCTGTCGAAAGATCGCCCCGGCCCAACGCCAGCGGTCATAATATCTTGCCTTTCGTCGTCGACTAATCTACATTCTACTGCAATATCTATCCTTAGTACTCTGAGGGGATAACACAGACCCGGGAGACCTTAGGTTATGAATAAACGGATTACGTTCTGCCTGTCGCTGGGAATCGTTGCGATGGTTGCTTCCTGCGCCGACAACGCGGGGATCGGCAACCTTGGGATGACGGTGTCCGCATTGTCCAGCACCTGTTCCGGGCTTCCCGGCACGTCGCCGCTGGACAGCATCGATTCACTGCGTGTCCAGGTTGGAAGCGTCACCTCCACTGACGCGGCCCCGGACTACTTCGACGAGACGGTCGACGTCGTTGACGGCGTGGCCAGTATCGATTCGGTAGCGGCCGGTTCCGACCGCGTCGTGACGGTGCTTGGCTGCAAGGACGGTCAGACCGCCCCGACCTGGTTCGGAAGGGCGCGCGACGTGACCATCGTGCAGGGTCGTTCCGCCGAACTTGAACTGGTGTTGACCAGGTTCGACGCGTTCACATGCGTGTCGGAACAGATCGGCCAGGCCAGCGCCAGCCCGCGCTTCACTCACCGTGCCTTCCCGGCGGCGGTCGTGATGGGTGACGGCAGGGTGTTCGTCTCGGGCGGTTTCACCGGAAAGCGGGACCTTGACGGCGGCGTATCCACGTTCGAGCTTAACGAGCCCTCGAAAGAAGCTTTCATATACGACCCGATCTCCGGCGTTTTCGAGTACGTGGGTGACATGAACGTCGCCAGGGCTGGACATGCGGTGGTCGCGGTCACGCTCGACGGTCGCGACAAGGTTCTCATCCTCGGTGGCGCCACCAAGGCGGGAATGAAAACCGGCGACACGTTCCCGTTGTCGTTTGACAGCGCCAACGCGTTGGATTCAATCGAGATCTACGACGTCAAGGACAACACCTTCGAGGTGCCGAAGTTCGAAGGCGGACAGGTCAAAAAGATGCGGCTTCCCCGCGCATTCCTGAACGCGTCCAGGATGACCGACAATTCGGTACTGATAATTGGCGGTGGCGAGTGGCCTTCCGACAGTTCCGATTACCGTTTTGCCGAAATCTGGACTACGACGGCGGACGAGGGCAGGGGCGGCATGCTCGACCTTGGCGACTCGATGCCGATGAATGCCCAGCACAACGGCGCCACGGTGGTGAAGCTTGACGAAACCAGCCGCGGCCTTTCGCGCTTCCTGATCGTCGGCGGGACCTCGAACACCGAGTCGAACATCGAGATCTTCACGCAGTCGTCCAAGCAGGACGAAGGTGTGGGCGGCGCATTCAGGCCGCGTTCGGACGCGAAGTTCCCCCTGGTTTATTTCCCGTCGGTGGTGCGTATCGCGGACGATTCAGCGGACGCGAAGATTCACAAACGGTTCCTGGTCGCCGGAGGTTCCAGGGTTTCGAAGGGCGTGCTTCAGGCATCACCGCTCAGCGAGGGCGGAAAGGTCAAGATGGCCTACGTGCTGAAGGTCTATGAAGACGGTATCGCGGTCTCTCCGGTGACCGGCGATTGCGCCGGCAGGTTCCTCAACGGCGTGGCCTCCTCGTTTGACAAGTCGTCCGTGGTGATGTTCGGTGGTTTCGGCAATAACTCCGGCATCT
>JAGOFO010000205.1 GCA_017997155.1 Myxococcota bacterium | reverse complement strand
GGCAGCTTTTCACGTCCTGAAGCGGTGATCCATATCGACCGCGTTTACATTCCCGAGATGCAGCCACGCGTCAAGGTGGTGCGGGCGACACTCCGGATCCCGGGCAGTCCGGACGTGGAAATGGTCAGTGACGATCGCTGGGTGTTTTCTTTCTGATTCCGACAGTTCAGGCGGGTGGGGCGGTTCGAGTGGCTCAACCCAGTCTTGCCCGCACCTTTTCAAGCGCGTCGGCGGTAGTGCGCCTTGTCGTTTCAAGCAGCGTGGCCGCCTCGTCACGCAGTTGAGCCGCGTTGGGCAGATCCTTTGACGACGAGAGGTTGATCAACACGTTCATCGCCGCGCCTTCCGCACCCGCCAGCGCCATCGCGGCGCCGGTTCCGCCGTCTGAAAGACAGTTGACGTAACCGATCTCGACGATCCTGGCCGCCAGAGTCGAGGCCCTGGCGCACAACCTGAGCGTTTCGAATGGAACCATGGTCGCGCGTTCGTTGGCAGCCGCCATTGCAGCTTTACGGGCAGCGATTTCCTCGGGAGTCGTCTTCGGCATGCGCATCGCATCCATTACCAATGTGAACGCGGCGCTGTCCTCGACAACCAGTGACTGCAGTCTGGCACGCAGGGCCTGTGCCTCAAGCGCAATCTCGGTGAATTCCGACCGGACGGTTTCCAGTTCCGGACGCCTGAAAGAGAGGTTTCCAACCATCGCGGTCAGACCAGCCCCCAGGGCTCCGGCAAGAGCCGCGACCGACCCGCCACCGGGAACGGCCGAGTCCGCGCTGACTTCCTCGCAGAAGCGGTCGACCTTCATGTCGATCAGGGTCGACGTGCCTGCCTTCATTCGGTACTCGACGACCTTGTCGGCCGGGCAGAATACCTTGACGTCGGACAGACCGAGCGATCGACAGGCGATGTGGATCAGTTCGCTGTCCGGCGCGGCGGGACACAACCCCTGGCGTTCCAGATAGTAGCGGCCCGCGGCCAGCAGGCAGTCGGCCGGAACCAGTCCGACGATTTCGCTGCCGGTAACGCAGACGCCCTGGGCCTCGGCCTGTCGTTTCGCTTCTTCGTATACCGCGTGAATCGGCGTTTTGCGGTAGTTCAGGATGTTGATCGAGACTTGCGCCACTCCGTACTCCTCGATCGTCCACCCGACCGCGCGTATGTTCTTAAGCGCCCCGGGCACCCGGAACCATTCGCCGTCCGGCCCCAGTATCTTCTCGCCGTCACTGCCGCGGGCCGGGCCTGCGCCCTCGCGCATCCTGATCGCCATGCGGCTGGCCTTGACCTTGTCGCGGCTGTTGATGTTCACGTTGTATGCGATCAGGAACTCTCGCGCGCCTATGACGGTCGCACCCGATCTGGCGTTGAAGGCGGCCGGGCCGAAATCGGGGGCCCACTCGGGGTTCGTCAGCCTGGTCGGAAGAGCCTCGTATTCACCGCTTCTGATGTCGGCCAGGCTGCGGCGCTCCGGCCTTGTCGCGGCCTCCTCGTACAAAAACACGGGAATGCCGAGTTCATCGCCGACGCGCTGTCCGAGTCTGCGGGCCAGTTCGACGCACTCCTGCATCGACACACCCTCGATCGGAACAAATGGACATACGTCGGTGGCTCCCATGCGCGGGTGTTCTCCGTGGTGGGATGACATGTCGATCAGGGACGCCGCGGTCCGGATCGCCTCGAAGGCGGCCGAGAGAACCTTTTCCGGCTCGCCTGCCATCGTCACTACCGTCCGGTGGGCGGCAGCGCCCATGTCCACGTCGAGAACGACCGCGCCGGCGCGTTCCATCGCGCCCGTGATGGCGTTGATCACGTCACGGTTCCTGCCCTCGCTGAAGTTCGGAACGCATTCGACACATTTTTTCATGGCAGTATTCCTTCGCCGGGTGCCTGTGCCGCCCCGGACTCGCTCGAAACCGAATCGGGCGCCGGCTGACAATTGCCGTCGCGGCAGATCGAGTCGATTTGAAACCTGATTATCGGTGATCGGAAACGCTGTTTCTGGACGCCCTTTGAAGCGCCGATGACCGGGACCGTCCATCCCGGGCCCGACTTCAACGCGTCGCCGTACAATCCAACCATCGCGGGATCCTGGCCGACGTCATTGGTCAGCTCCACGCGATACCAGGCGTTGTCCACCATCAGTTCGAACTCGGGGCACTGACAGCGTGTCGGATTGTACCTGAGGATCCCGCGGACGCCGTTACTCCAGGCGGATGCGGTCCTGGCCACGCGTCTGAGCGCCATTTCGGCGGGTGAAAGCGGCGCGCCCGCACAGGACACGGTCGCGATCAGCGCCACCAGCATGGCGGCAAAAACGTGCGCGCGGCCATTGACCGCCGATTCGCGCCGGTATGTCGGTTTCCACAACATCACTCAGCCGTAAACCACCCAGACCACAAGGGCCGCGTAAACCAGGCCGTTGACGATGAAAAGCGGGTCCCTCAGCATACGATCCGTGGGACTGCGCGTCTCGCCCGGACGCCTCAGAATCCTGATGAACTCGAAGATTCCGAGCACGACCAGCGGTATCGTGAGCGGCATGCGCTGGTTGTCGAAGTATTCGGTGGTGCGTTCGGAAAACGCGTACATCGCGTATGCGGCGACGGTCAGCACTCCAACCGCGATCATCGCGACGTCGAGGTGCGCGATTTTGTAGCTCGAAAGAACGTCCCTGGTGCTGCGATCGGCGATGACGGACGCCTCGTGACGTCTTTTGGCCAACGCAAGAAAGCTGGCGATCAGGAAGGTGCATCCAATCAGGTAATAGGAGATCTCGGCCGGTGCCAGTCCAATCGCGAAACATCCCGCAAGTATTCGCAGAACGAACCCGGCGGCTATGATCAGGACGTCCACCCACGGAATGCGTTTGAGCCCGCTGCTGTACACAAGGTTGAGCAACAGGTACAGACCCGCCGTCAGCATGAAGCGCCAACCCAGGAAGGCGCCCGTTACTACCGACAGTGCCAGCAGAATCAGTGCACCGATGGACGCGCCCCGAATCGGCAGGTCTCCGGCCGCTATCGGTCGGTTGCGTTTGGACGGGTGCTGCCGATCCTTCTCCACGTCCAGGATGTCGTTGAAGATGTAAACGGAACCGGCCAGCAGAATGAAGACCGCGGTGGCGAGTGCCGCGAAAAGCAGCAGGAACGGATCCTGGCGCGTGTGCTGACTGGCGAAGATGACCGGGGCGAACACGAAGACGTTCTTGACCCACTGGGCCGGCCGCATCGTGACGACTATGTTCTTCAGGGTATCAATCATCGGATCCTTCAATCCGGTCCGGTCCGACCAGACCATCGCACGCGATTCTAGTCGCTTCCGGGATAAGTTCCACCAGATCGGTGGCCGCCACGCCGTGGTCTCCCAGCCTTGCGGCGGCGACGGACCCTGTTACTCCATGGAGTTCGACAGCGGCGCAGGCCGCATCGAAGGATGGTATCCCGCGAGCAAGAAGGGCGCCGATCATTCCGGCCAGGACATCTCCGGCCCCGGCCACGGCCAGGGCGGGCGTGCCAGAATTCGAGACAGCCAGCCTTCCGTCGGGCGAGGCAATGATTGAGCCGGCCCCCTTCAACACGGTAACGGCTCCGGTGGCATCGGCCAGTTGCCGGGCCGCGCGCAGGCGCTGGGCTTGAACCGTCGCCGTGTCCGTGCCGAGCATCCTGGCCGCCTCGCCGGGATGCGGCGTGATGACCGTGCCTGGCCGGAGCCGGACTGAAAGATCGTGCTCGGATGCCATCACATTCAACGCGTCGGCGTCGAAGACGGTCGGCAGGCCGCACCCGATCACGGATGCGATAAGCGCGGTGGTCCCGGGCCTGGTCCCCAGTCCCGGTCCTGCCACGACTGCACCCTTGTGATCCAGAACGCCCTTCAGCGCGGCCTCGTCAACGACCAGCCAGTCCCCGCTGGTGGACAAGGGGCATTCGATCATCAGGTCGGGGCATCTGCCCTCGAGGGATGCGCCCGACTGGGC
>JAGOFO010000204.1 GCA_017997155.1 Myxococcota bacterium | reverse complement strand
TGAACACCCTGCGGACATCGGAAAACGACACGTTCTCCCCGAACTTGGTCGATTTACGCACGCTCAGCAGGCCGGCCAGGAAGTCGAACTGCTTTTCCAGGTCGTACTCGACGACCCATCGGTACCACGTCAATCGCATCGCGTCGACGGCCGACGTAAACGACGCGAAAAATCCCCCAGCCCGGCGCATGTCCAGCGCGGACGCCGGTGTCGGATCGAACGTGACCCATCCATGTCCGGGGAAATAGACCTCAACCCAGGAATGCGCGTCCGCCCGCCTGAGCGCCACGTAGTCCCCGTAATCGTTCCGCACCCCGCCGTAAAAGCCGTTGACGATCCGTGCGGGCACTCCGAGCAGGCGCAACAGAACGACCATGCCCGATGCGAAGTACTCGCAGTGGCCGGTCCTGTTCGTCAGCAAAAAGTCCGCAAGCGGATCCACGTCGCCGTGCCGTGAATCGAGTGAGTACTCCCACCCGGACTTCAACGCGGACTCTATCGCGACCGAGATGTCATGGGGGTTGTCAAGGCCAGCCGTCATCGAACGCGCCAGATCGACAACGCCCTGCTGCTGCGCCGGCAGCGGCAGATAGAGGGACCTTATCCTTGCAGGGTAGTCGGTTCCAGCCTCCCGAAGCACGGTCGGGTCGTCCGGCCCGGGCATGGACTGGACGGTGTAGACCACGGCCGAGGAATCCGGACCGGTCATCGTGAAATCGCCGGCAAAGTCGGTGTGAAAGGAATATCTGTCCTTGCGAAGGTCGTCGAGGCTGCCGGTCGGTGGCTTGAATCCGGCGATCACCGGCTCGCCAAACATCACATGCACGCTGCCTGACATCGGCTCAAGGTAGACATCCCGCATCCACGAGCCTTCGTCCGGGGCCTCGAAGCCAGGCCTGCGCAGGACACCATCCCTGTACATGTTCAGGGGCGTGCGCATGGCCGTGGTTTTGCGCCAGGAACGGCCGTCGTATGTGTCGAGACTCTGGCCCTTCATACGCAACGGGATCCGCACCTTTGACCCCGACATCTCGCCGTTGGGAACAACCCTCATGACGACGCCCTGGTCATCCGCGATATTTCCAAAGTCGCCCAGGGTCACCTGTTCGGAAAACCCCGTGATCGCCGTCGGCTTCCGCTGCTGACGGGAGAAAAAGCCGAGTCCCATCCTGGGAAAAAGGAAGAAGAAGCCGATGGAGGCGAGAAACACCACGAGGGTGACACCGGTCGTCATTGCCACGAATCTGCGACCGATGATGCCTTTTCGCGCCATGAACACGTCCATGTCTCCTGGAGCCGAGGACGGTCCGCCAACCTGTTTCTCGATACTTCGCCTGAGGTTGTTCAGCACCAGCGAGAACACCAGCAATACCGTGTAGGGCAGCATCAGAACGCCGAACGACAGACCCGGGTTGACGACGGCGGCGGCCATGACCGACAGGAAGCTCAGCGCGTACATCTGCATGAAGTCGCCGGAAACACGAAGGAAAAGGGACTTCATCACGGCTAGAAAGACCGCGAATGTGATCGCCCACAACAGATAGTCGGTCGTGATCCACGCCATCCAGCCGGCGCCGAGGCCTGCCAGCAGCGCGATCGCGCCCGCGACCCGTCCCGATCCCGCCAGTCTTGTCAATCGCGACGACGCCAGACCCGCAACGGGGATCAGCATGGACGGGATGACCACCTCAAGGCCGAACTCGGCCGACATGAACAGAGAGCCGAACCCCAGCCAGGTAATCAGCAGCGTGACACCCCTATGCAGGTGGTCGAACCTCATCCCGAAAAGCCCCCGGTGGCGCGCCTCGCACCACCTTTCATGGTCTGACCCAGATAACCCCTCCAGGGTTCTCCGAAGCCAGTACAGACCGTATCTGAATCTCCTCGCCCGGAGGATTCATGTCCAGAACTGGCAGGGTCGCCAGATGGTCCAGAATGCTGTCGGCCTGCGCCGGCCCCGTCCCTGCCGCTACCGCCCCGGAACACGATGCCAGCCCCACAACCCTACCCTCGCCGATCAGATGGACGGCAACCGACGCGGCCTTCTCAATCGCGAACTCGACCCTCTCCAATCCATCGGTACCGGATGGTCTGATGTTTACCAGGGCGATGTAGACCATTCGGTTACCTGTCTGCTCGAACTCACGCACGATCGTCTGACCGCGCGCTGCCGACAATTTGTGACTGATATGGCGCGGGTTGTCCCCGGTTCTGAAGTCGCGCACTCCGAAAAACTCGTACCCCCGTCCCGGCCGGGGGATGCTTTCCTCCTCGCCCTCCGCCCCGACCGGAACCTTGACCTCGCGAAGCGGATGCACGAAGGGATGGACCACAATGGTTCCCCTGTCGGGCATCACCGCCGATTTTCTGAAAAATGTAAAAGGGAAATCAGTCGAGACTACTACACCCTTGAAAGGATACTCACCACGACGGGCAAACGTCACGGTTACCGGTCCATCGACCTCGGTTCCAGCCAGTATCTCGGTGAAAGCGGCGGGATCCACCTTGACCTCGGTGCTGTCGAACATCGGCCAGATCTCGATCCCGAACGAGGAGAAACGACGATTGCCGTTGAAGCAGGAAAGCATGAACGAGGCGGGACGCCCTGCCCTTGCCCGAAAATTCGGCATCCTTGAAGGTCTGATCCGCCTGATGTTGTGTTCGGAAAGAAATCCGCTGATCAGGATCAGGCCCAGGGACAGGCCGAAAACCAGATAGATCAGATTGTTGCCCGTGTTGATGGCGGCCAACCCCAGACCAACCGAGATGACCACGATTACCCACCCTTCCCTGGTGAACGAGAGTTTCCTTGGAAAGAAGTTGGAACGCCACATGTAGCCGCGGGATCGCCCCATCGTGTTTCCCGGGCACCGCGCCGCCGACGCGGGCCTAATCGCCGGGGACCGGCGTTGAAGCAAGAATCTCGGACAACAACGCCGTCGCTTCGCCGTTCGTGGTGCCACCGCCCGCCCGCTGTCCTCTAAGAACCACGCGGTGCGCACAGACCGGAACGAACATCGTCTTGACGTCGTCGGAGACGCAGTAGTCACGCCCCGCCACCAGAGCGCAGGCACGCGCGGCCGAGGCCAGATTGACCACTCCGCGCGTGGAAACGCCCAGCTCAAGCATCTGCGAGGCCCGCGTCCGCGTCACCAGTTCGAGCAGGTAATCCATCAGAAACGCGGGTATATGGACACCGGGCACCGCCTTCTGCGCGTCGGCCACGTCACGCGGCGAAACGACCGGCTGAAGTCCAAGGTTCCCGGAAAACCCCTGCATCATGGCAATCCGCGCCTCGGCCTCGCGGTCCGGATATCCGATCCCCAGCCTCATGATAAAACGATCAAGCTGTGACTCCGGAAGCGGGTAAGTTCCCGAGTGTTCATGCGGATTCTGGGTTGCAACCACGAAGAAGGGATCAGGGAGTTCCCTGGTCCTGGAGTCGACCGTCACCTCGCGCTCGCTCATCGCCTCAAGCAGAGCGCTCTGCGTGCGAGGGCTGGCCCGGTTTATCTCGTCGGCAAGAACCACGTTGGCGAACACAGGTCCCTCGTGAAAAACAAAAGACTCATCGCGCGCCGAAAACACCGTGACGCCGGTGATGTCCGAAGGCAACAGATCCGAAGTGAACTGGATTCGCGAGAAACGTCCGCCAATCGATGCCGCCAGCGTCCTGGCCAGCACGGTCTTGCCGGCCCCCGGCACGTCCTCGAGCAACACGTGACCGCGCGCGATCAGCGCAATCACGGCGTTACGCAGCACGGAGTCCTTGCCAAGAAAAACGCGGGAGACACCGTCGATGATTTTCGACGCGGTGTTCGCCGCCCCTTCGACAATTGCCGCATCAAGTCGTGGAACTGATTCAGGGCGCGCAGATTCAGTCTTCGTCAACATCCACCTCGACAAGGGACGATCCGGAACCCTGATGGTCCGGATCGGAACATCGTCATTCAAATCTCTTTCAGGAAAGCCCTGATGTA
>JAGOFO010000036.1 GCA_017997155.1 Myxococcota bacterium | reverse complement strand
CTGCCAGTCCCGGTTCGGTTCTGCCGATTAGCACTTTAGGGACAAAACCGCAACCCGTCACGCCGGATCCTGACCGCTTTTCCTGTGCGTAACTCATTGAAATGGCGGGGCATCGGTCTTGATGCCGGGTGTCGCCGGCCGGGATGAAACGGAGGATCCCTTTTGAAGTCCGACAGCTTATTATCATTGTTGAATTCCATCTCGCGAGGTACTCGATGACTGAGATGCGCCTGCTGACCGGGAGTCTTGCCGGCCTGTTCATGTTGTTTGTCGGATGCGGCCCGGTTGGTGCCGACGATATCCTCCAGCCTTCAGATGTTGAAGACGCCTCCGCCGACCTCGTGGACGCGATGGATTCACTCGACCAGGCCGATGTCGACTCGCACGAAGTCGGTCAGACCGGAGACGCCTCCGACGCCGAGCTGGTTTCCGATACCTCCGACGTTTATGTCCCGCCTGAACCGGATCCGACGTTCGTTCACGAAGTCCGCGTCAGGGAAACCTGTGTGGCAGACGGCCCGTGGAAGATCGACGCCGTAATCCAGTACAGGGACGATGCCAGTGGTTTCATTTCGCTGGACATTCGCGCCGTAACCGTTTCCGGCGACGTGGTCTGGGCCCTTTCAAACGAAGGTCTCTATCGGATGGCGCTCCCGACCGACGGCTCGTCAGGCACCTTCGAAAGGTTGATGGATGCCGGTCCGGGAGCCCTGTTCGCGCCGGCCTTCGCTGCCGACGGTGGACTCGTCATGATTGATGGGAACACGTTGACCGAGTATGTCGGGGGACTGACCGACTCCAGGACCGTGTCGCTGCCGTCAGCCGCGGAATCGCTTGTCTACTGTGGCGACATGGCATGGGCGACGGTTGGCGGTGTCCTGTTCAGACTGCCAGTCGAAGGTTCCGCCGAAAGCCTGGATGTCGGGGTGGAACTTTCAGGCCCCCTTGCCTGTCTGTCCGGTTCACTGTTGTTCGTGGCGGGCACCGCGTTGTACGAACTGGTCGATCCATCGGACGCATCAACGTCGACCCAGCGGTACGACAGTGGAGCGGCGAACCTTACCGCGCTTGCGGCCGGCTCATCCCTTGTGGCGGTCGCGGCCGGCGATGATCTGATCCTGCTCGAAGCCGCGAACTGGACACCGGTTACGGTCAGTCCGGCAAAGGGAGGTCTGCCTGCCGGCGGGATTCATGACCTGTCGGTTTCTCCAGACGACAGGTTCATCGCCATGGCTCACGGGATCGGCGCCACGCTGCTCGACCTGGCCCCCGGCGACGTCGAAAGCCTCGCTGTCGGACGCATCTCGATCGGTACCGAAATCGTGGCAACAGTCGATCACTTCACATCGATGAGGTGGCTTCCGGACAATTCGCCGTCCGCCCTGGCGCTGTCGGCGTCGGCCGCCGAACTCTGGGTGGCGACTCCGGCCGGGCTGTCACGGATATCGGCCGGGACCGTAAGTCTGGCCGAGAAGGCCGAGCGCATGTTCGACAACATGAACCGATGGTTCTGGCGACTCGAGGGATTCGTGACCGCCGCCGCCCAGTTTGAGAGCGCCTTCAGCGATGTCAGACTGCCACTCCAGGACAACGACAACGACGGCCAGTGGACCCAGGAGGCGGTCGGAGCCCTATGCTACGCTTACGCCACCACCGGCGACGAGCGGTACTACGAGGCCGCGCGAAAGGCCATCACCAACATGGCGATGCAGATTGACATCCCCGCTCAGGATTTCATCGATGCCGGCCTCGGACGCGGCTTCGTGACGCGTTCCTTCGTCCGCGACGATGAAGGCGCGGTTTTTACATCCAAGGAGGGCCTGTCCAACTGGCATCTGGTCGAGGACTACATCGACGGGCATGATTATTACTGGAAGGACGATACGTCTTCCGACGAGATGACAGGCCATTTCTATGGATTCTCGATCTATTACGACCTGTGCGCGAAGGACGACGCGGAGCGCGAGTGGGTGGCCGAACACCTGACCGCCCTGGTCGGATACATCCTGGATCACGGATTGCTGTTGCTTGACCTGGATCACCAGCCGACCGAACACGGCAAGTACAGTCCCGAATACCTCGCGGTTGCCGTGGACGGGCTCGAGGCGTGCTCAATGAAAACGGATCTGGAAACCTGTATCGGTTCCTACTTCGGCGGGGCCTTCCTGGATTCGACCGAAATCCTTGGAGGACTGCTCGCCGCCTGGCACGTCTCCGGCGACCGGCGCTTTTACGACGCGTACGACACCCTTATCAATGAACACCGGTACGATGAACTGGCTACATTTCATAGTGATGTGCTGACGTGGACCAATCCATCGGTAGCCAACTATTGCGACCATGAACTCTCGGATCTGGCGCTGTTGACCCTGATACGCTATGAACAACGGGAGGACCGGCGCGCCATCTGGATCAAGTCGATGCTGGACGCATGGGAGTACGAGATCGGCGAGCGCAATCCGCTGAAGACTCTGACCATGGCCGCGGCGATTCCAGCGCCACCCGGCGTCGAGAACGGCGTCTCGACGCTGGTGGATTTCCCCGAAGACCAGCGCGATTACGAGGTCGACAACAGTCATCGGCTTGATGGCGGCAAGTGGCCTAAGGATCGTTTCGAGCGTCCCCAGTTCAATACCGTCTTTCCGTATGACGAAGTGCTCACCATGCGGTGGGACGCGAATCCGTATCGTGTCGTGGGCGGTGGCAATCCGGCCTCGCGCCGCGCCCCGAACTTCTGGCTGCTTCCTTACTGGGGACTGCGTTACTACAACGTGATCTGCGAGTGACCGACTCGGCTGGCGTAGCACTTCCGAGTACAGACCTCCCGACTCCAGAGACATGATGCCGAAATCGGTGGCGTCGGGCGGGTCCATCTGTAATTCGCCCACTTCGCTGCTCAGATTCTGGCCGCCACGGACGCTTCGTTGAGGTCTGGATTGTTCAAACGTTCCCCCGCGAATTCCGTCCGAAATCGCTTCCAATGCAGGTAAGATAGCCATCAGCAAGGCGGGGGGCAGGTGCTTCCGTCGCCGCAACCATGCGGACGACGATTATGGACGCCTGCCGCCGCTTAGCCTGCTGTACGCAGCCGCGATTGCAGTTAAGGCCGGACACGACGTGGTCGTCATCGATGCGATAATCGGCTGGCTGACGCTGGAACATGTGATTGCCCGCTTACCGGAACGGCGACCAGCACGGAATGGTCTTCAGGTGGGGGAAACTGGGAAATGACACTAGTGCAGATGACGCTGTCCGGCTTGGAAATCATCTGGTCAAGGTTTACCGGCAGACCTGTTCCCGTCGCAGTACGCTGGAACCTTCTCAACAGATGCGCCTGCCGCTGCGCATACTGCAGCCTCTGGAAAACTGAATCGAAAGAAATCCCTTTTGATGGTGTCCGAGAGATTCTTCGGCAGTTCCAGCGCCTTGGCACCAGGCAGATTTCGTATTCCGGTGGCGAGCCGCTGCTACGCGAGGATATCGGTAAAATCATTAGTGAAACGGCCCGTCTTGGCATCGCGCCCACGATGAATTCCAGCGGATACGGCCTGAAAAGGCACGTGGAAGAACTGAAGGATCTGGACCTGCTCAAGATCAGTCTTGACGGACCCAGGGAAATCCACGATCTCGTCAGAAATCGGAATGGTGCATATGACACCGCGATCGAGGCGGCCGAAATCGCATCAAGGCGACTCAGGGCGTTTTCTTTCAGCACGACCATCTCCCGTTACAACGTCAACCATCTTTCATTCCTGCTTGATATTGCCGAACGCCATGATTCGACAGTGACCTTCCAGCCCCTCAAAAAGCTTTATCGCGGCATTGAAAGCATGGGCGACATCGCGCCGGAATCAGGGGAACTCCTCACGGCGGTGCAGATGCTGATCGACCAGAAATTGGCGGGGAACAAACGCATCCTGAATTCGATACCGGAACTTAGACGAATGAAGGCATGGCCATCATTTCCGCCGGTCCGCTGCACCGCCGGAAAGGTTTTCGTCATGGTGAATCCGGACGGCACGCTCTTGCCATGCGACCGAATCGAGTATTCTTCGCCGCTTCCCAACATCACCCAGACTCCCGTGGCTGAAGCGATCAGAATGCTGCCAGAGGTCAGGTGCGCTGGGTGCGCATTCACGGGGTCACAACAACTGAACATGCTTTACAACCTTGATATCACACCGCTGGCCGAAGTATTCAGGCTGAGCAAGTGATGCGGAGTTTTCCCGCAGATGACAGGAACCGGCACGATAGACGACGGACAACCTCGCGCGAACAGCAGACTTCGTGGGCTTGTGACCAACCTTTTCGTTTGGCTTGGAGCCGTGGCAATCCTTCTTCTGGTGCTGCGTGGAATCGATTTTTCAGGCATCGGGAAGATCGTCTTATCCACTCGCCTGCTCTGGCTCCTTCCAGCGGCAGTTATCACACTCATTTCTGAATTTATTTTCTGGACCCTGCGTTACCGGGCGATACTGCGGACAACAGGAAATAGTCTTGCATTCAAGGAAGTGCTTGCAATCCGGATGGGCACCATGCCTGTCCGCCAGGCACTGCCATTCTATGCCGGAGACGTAGTCAGGGTCATGCTCCTGTCAAGGAAGCATCACATTCGCGCCAGCCACTCGATCCTTACACATCTGTTGAACGCCTCATCACAGGTGTTCGGGCTCGCACTGGCCGCTGGCATCGGCATGGTGATCACAAAAAACATCGCAGGGGCCATCGTGATACTGGTTCTGGCAATGATTTGCATCGCGACGGCATGCCTTTCAAGAGTCCTCGACCGGTTTGCCGGCAGATCGCGCCAGTCCACGGATTCACTCGGCCTGATTTCATCGATCGCTGCCTTTTCGGGCAGGCTGACCGGCGAAATGCCTTTCATATTGATGCTGTCAATAATCTGTACCGCCTGTGAGCTTGTCGCCTCCTACCTCATCATGGCTTCCTTCGGATTGAAATTCCCAGGGTGGAACATCATTTTCACTCTTTCGGCAATCAGTCTGATCGGTTCAATCCCCCTGACCCCGTTCGGTCTAGGCATCAGGGAAGCAACCGTCACAGTACTTGCTGCGGGTTGGATGGAGCCGGCAGGACTGGCCATATCTGCAGTCGCGTCCACTGCCGTGCTCAGGGTGCTTCCGGCGCTCGCCGGGACTTACTGGCTCATCCCGGACCTGAAGGGATTGATACTTCCAAAACGACCGAGGTCAGATACCACAGACTAGAAGTCGCCAACATTGGACCAGCTCCGGACTGTTCGCCCGATTCTCATGATTTTCATCTTCCCGACGCAGCATGCGCGACCATCGCAGATCGGTCGTGTCAATGACCGGAAGGCCTGCTCGAACCCCATTTCAACAGCATTGAAGATGTCTTTTTCCAGGGGAATCCCACAAAACGTCAGTGTTCCATCAGGCATCAATGTAGCTGTTATCTTCGGACAGGGACACCTGTCGAAAGGTGTTTTTATCCTTTCCAAATAGAACTCCAGATCGGATGGGGAATTGGCGAGAACTTTCTTCAGTGGTCCCCCATCCCTCGAAATTTCAAGCAATGAGGTCCACGCTGCCTTCAACGACTCATGATCGGGCAAGACTTCCGCCCTGACCTCCGGAGGCACGGCATAAGTGATCAAGGGCTGAAAGGATATCGTGGCACCAAGGTCTGAAACGTACTGCAACACATCCTTGATGCGCGCCGCATTCGCGGCGGTTATGCATCCGACCAGCCTGACGGGGATACCCGCCGACCGGGCGGCCAGAATCGCGTGTTCGACAGAAGCGGCGCTGCCATGACCGCGAAAAGCGTCGTTGATGTGACCTGGACCATCCAGACTGAGCTGCAGGAATTCCAGTCCGGTCAGGACGCTCAACCTTTCCGGCACCAGATCCCCGTTCGAATTGAGCTTGCATGCCATGCCACGCCGACTGGCGTGCGTTATCAGATCGCCGATGTCATCACGTAGCAGAGGTTCGCCGCCGGAAAACGACAGCATCGCGACACCGGCATCAGCCATCTGATCGATCAGTCGGTGGGCCGATTCCGCGCCAATTCCCGGATTCGAATGTTGAGGTGACCATTGGCAGTAAAGGCAGCGCCGGGTACATACGTCATTTATGATCCACGCGACCGCCCAGGGACGACGCTGGCCGCCCAGAACAAATCGAAAAGCGTCAGCACCAAGACGTGAGATCGCTGCCAGTTTCATCGACGCCCCGGAGACCCGGCGGATCCGGGCCCGATTCAAACGGACCATCAAGCGGCATCAGGACGTCGAATGTTTTTTCGACGGCGAAACGCGAATGCTGCCGCCAATGCTGTCCACAACACGGCGGCCAACAGGCCCGCACCACCAAGAACCATGCCGACCATGGTTGAAACGGGCCGATACATCATTTCCACGATCGAGTTACCCTTCGGCACCTCAACGGCTCGAAAAATGTACCACGTCCGCCTGACAGGCGTCGCGTCCCCGTTCACATAGGCCTTCCAATCACTTGACCAGTAGTCCGACAGCACGAGGTCTGCCTTTTCCGGACTCTCAACCTCGATCTCGACCCTCGACCCTGAATATTCCCTGATCTTCGCCGAGCCATCCAGCAAAACGGGGACTGAATTTGTCGCGGAAGTCACGAACTGCAGACCCGCAAACTGCCCATCGGGAGTATTGGCATCGCGCACCAGGAATGCCCTTGGAAGCGCCTCAGAATTCCGGTATATCCAGTATCCATCGGCTTTCAAGACGCAATTCGCACCCGGTCTGGCCAGAACAGGTTCCCATCCACCGATCTCGACCGGGGCGCCTGAAACCAGAGTGGTCACACCTGCAATATCCCAGAAGGGCAGTTCCAGGACTTCCGGTTTCGTCAAGGACATTACCCTCGAATCCTCGCGAATGAACTTTTCCCGGTCCGGATTGAATGAGGTCATCAAATCGGCATACCTGTCGGGCAGGTGACTTGCCACCGCCTGCACGTCAAACAGGCCAGCCGAAGACGCAAGATTGGGGTACATGATTTCAGTGCCGAGTCTGACAATTCTGCCAAATCGAGGCGTATTGTCCCGAATGTCCGACAGGCAGGCTGAATCGAATGACTCGAATGCCTCGGGCGGCATCTGCAATTCATAAATCTGTTTCAGTGGCGCAGTCCACACCGGCCATAGCGCAAGAATGCAGACAAAGGGGATCAATACCCTGCGCAGGCGCCATTTCAAGCCCGACGCCACAGCAACGCCCAGGCCTGCGCCAACGGCGGCGATGATCGGAAACGGCGAAATGAAGTACTTTGAACTCAGCTTGAAGTAGGAGAAAAATGGGACCGCTAAGTGCCAGACCTTCAACAGCGGTGTGTTCATCACGGTCAGGACAAACAGCACCAGCAGAGACAGGACGGAAATTTCAACCCACCTGCGACGTAACGGAAGAAGCAGGAAAACAAGCAGGCCGGGGCCGAGCAGGGACAGGATGTATCCCGGCAAATTCTCATCCAGTTCCGGATGAGTGGCATCGGCGAAAACGTGCCCGGATTCGTGTATCCCCGCAGCCAGCGGAACCAGTTGGGTGGCTGCGATCAGGCATGAAACGAATAACCACGCAATGCCACCCGTGATGACGAATCTCCGATCATCCCCACGCCTGCCCAGGGCCTCCCCCACCAGATAGAGGATCCCAAGGGCTAAGCCGTAATAGGCCCCTTGAGGATGACCCGAAAGGGCCGAAAAACCCATAGCTACGGACGCCAGGGGAAACGCCATTGCCTGTTTTCTTCGGACGGCCATGGCCAGGAAGAATAGGGCTATCACTGACCAGTCGGTCGCGGCATAGTGCAGGAGTACTTCCTCGACAGGAGGATACCTGAATACCAGCGCGGCAAAGACCATGGCCCCTGTCACTGAACCGACAGCCGAGGCTTCAAGTAGCCTGAGCAGTCCGAACAAGGCTAGTGAAGCCAGAAAGCCCAGAATGATTGCGCGAAAGGAATATACCCTCGAAACCGGCCCCAGCCCGCGACCCACAGCCATGACTGGATCGAACAACAAAGCATTGGGATCTGAATCCAGCCCGAGCCCAAAAGCAGGATAAGGGTTGAAAGCACCAGATTCTCCCGAATTCCACTGCCTCAAAACCTCTTTCTGAAGGCTGAAGTGCAGCGCGGATTCATCCGTCGGTGGCCATCCGTCGTGAGTGTGAAAAAGGGTTCGTCCGGAAAAGAGTGTCGGCCATGCGAATAGAATCACGACAGCCGACACCGACACGGCAGCAATCAATAACGGTAACCACCGGCTGGTCTTCAGTCTTTCTGGCAAGCCGGTCATGAGAAGTTCCAAATGAGGCTCGGCATAGCTTAACCGAACCGGTGCGGCCGCGTAACACCGACGAAAATGAATTGTAACGCACCAAGTTGTCCCCCTGGCCTTCCCCCGAAAAAGTGGACACATCTGTTAAGCTGCCGTGGCAGCGCCAGAGAAAACCTGCCTTTCATAATCCACCGGGCACAAATGGCCGTTGGCCGAGTGCCTGCGTTTCCAGTTGAAAAACACCTCAACGTACTGAAACAGATCCGGTCTTGCGCCGTCGCTGCACCGACCGCATCCATTCACCACAACATCGTCCCGATCTCCAGTGTTTTCAACGACAGACTCCGCGATGAGTTCCTCAATGTGAGTTGGATTTTTGGTGTGTTGGACAGGGATAATCGCAACTGGCGTAATACCATCCGCTAAAGATCGATGGCGAGCTGAGTGCGCCTGCCCGCAAAATTCATTTGACAGCGGACGTGGAGCTTGTGTAGATATGACTTTCATTGTTAGGCGTGTCTAGCAAAGGAGGCGGCATGTCCGTCGAACTAACCAGCGCTCTTGAAGATTATCTGGAAACAATTCATGACCTTGTCCGCGAAAAGGGGATGGCGCGCGTTCGTGATATCTGTACGGCGCGACAGGTTAAATCGGGGTCAGCGTCGCCGGCAATGAACCGGCTGGCCGAAATGGGCCTTATCGAACACAACCGTGGGGAATTCATCGTCCTGACCCGACGCGGCGAGGAGATCGCCCGCAGAGTCAGGGCCAGGCATGACACGTTGCTTTGGTTGTTTCGGGACTTCCTGGGCGTTGACGCGGCGGTCGCGGCCAGGGACGCCTGCGAAATGGAACACCATCTGTCCGACACCAGCCTGGATGCCCTGGTGCGCATGCATGAACACGCCTGCGAATTTCTGGGTGGGCTTGCCAGAAGCGTGCCTCCTGGCACTCGTCTCAGCCACATGCATCGCGAATCGGAATGCCGGTTTTGCAGACATGACGATGGCCATGACGACGACTGCCGTCTAGAGGACGTGACGAAGCTGTCGGACCTTGCTGCCGGTGATCGGTGCGTGGTCGACGGAATCGACGCGGACGATCAGACCAGGGTCAGGCTGGTGAACTGGGGCGTAATCCCAGGGGCCAGGCTGGAAATCAATAGGGTTCGGAAAACTCGGGACGTGCAGATCTTGATTGAAGGAAATCGGGTCGATCTGTCGGGCGCGGAAGCCTCCGCGGTGCGGGTCAGACAGGAAGGGGAATCGATTTGAAGATAGTCGCCAGAAAAGCAGCAACAACCCTGTACGGGGCGGCTCTGTGCGTGTCCCTGATGCTCGTATCCATGCCAGCCTGGTCTCTGGACACCACCGAAACGTTCGAACAGGGCGCCCTGGACCTGGAGATATTCGCCGGTTTCCACGGATTTTCCGGGGGGCGGCATTTTGAAGGCTTCGATTTCGAGGCTGCCCTGAACTATGGGCTCGCCGACCGGTTTTCGATATACGGAAAGGGGCAGATCGGAAGTAACGGTGATTTCACGGCTGCAACCGGCGGCGCTGCCTTCGGGATACTGGGCAATCCGCTGGATACCGATCATTTTGACATGGATCTGATGGTTGAATTCGGTTTCGGCGACTACGGCGTGGCGGTAATCCCGGCAGTCGAGTTGAATTTCGACCTGGTTCCCGACTTGAAAAAGTGGGGCATGTACCTGCGCGTCGAGGAGATCATCATGGCCGACATGAATGCCGGCGGTTCAGGTTTCACCGCCTATACGGCGTTGACGGTCGGCACATATTGGGCCATTGTCGAGGGGCACAAGGTGCTTGCCGAATACGACATGCAGCTTTCTAACATGCCGGACATCGGTGAACGCATCGTGGATGTGGGCAGGGTGGCCCTGGGTTACAATCTCGGCATCGGGAGCAATGTGGACATGATCAATGAAGTTCATTGCGACATTCCGCAGTCCGGCGAGAAAGCCGGGTTCGGGTTTTCGATTGGGTTCAAGGTTTACGGAATCAACCACCGCTGAGTCCGGGATGGCAAATATTGCACGCGGGCGTCCGATTCGCCGATGCAGGTATCGGTGCGCTAATCCGTCGCTGTGTGTCATGGCACAACGAAAACGGCGACATTGAACTATGATCATGCACCGTCCAGCTTGTTCCCGTGATGATCTGTTGGATGATCCTTTGAATGTTGATCATAATACTTGACATTGCTTCTGCGGGTTGGTAGCCTCGATCAGGATTCTTCAATGAGAACCCGAACAGAGACGCTTCGTGGTTCAGATTATGGATGACAAATTCGTAAGCCTTGGCAGCACCCCGCTGGTCATCATTGACCGAATGACCGCGGGGAAACTGATTGTGGTGCTCCTGCCGAATTCGGGTGAACGGTACCTCACCACGGTTCTTTTCGAATACCTGCAGTGAAGTGGCAGCGCCCCGACCCGCGCGGTCGCGGGGGATATAACTTGGACGCTGGAAATCGCATTTATCTGGATCACAATTCGACGACCGTCATCGATTCTGCTGTTGTGGCATCGATGGGTGCTCTGGAAGGTTTGCCGCTGAATCCGTCCAGCGCGCACGCCTCCGGCAGACGGGCCGCAGCGCTGTTTGAAGCGGCGCAGGCGGACATGGCGAGGCTGGTCGGCGCACGTGTCGAAGAAATCGTCGTCACTTCGGGAGGTACCGAGTCCAACGCCCTTGCTATGTTCGGCGCGATGGCCAGCGCGGGGCGTCGCCCTGGACACCTGGTGGTTTCCGCGATCGAACATCCTTCTGTTATCGAGGCCGCCCGCCGGCTTGCCGAATCCGGGGCCGCGGTCACTTTCGTGGCGCCCGGACCTGACGGCGCCGTCGATCCGGCCGCGATGGCGGACGCGTTCCTTCCGGAAACGATGCTGGCTGCCATGATGATGGTTAACAATGAAACGGGCGTCATCCAGGACGTGTCCGGGCTTGCCGGCGTCGCCAGACCGCTGGGCATAACGGTCTTTTCCGATGCTGTGCAAGCCGCGGCCAAGCTGCCGATCCGCGTGGACGACCTGGGCGTGGACCTGTTGTCGGTGTCGGGACACAAATTCCACGGTCCTTTGGGGACTGGATTCCTGTACTTCCGTGATGGAACCAGGTTGAAACCGATTCTGGCTGGCGGGACCCAGCAGCGCGGTCTTAGGCCCGGCACCGAAAACGTTCCGGGGGCGGTCGGGCTGGCCGTAGCGTGCCGCGACGCCGTTGAGCGTATCGGTGGCGATACTGAAAGGATGCGAGGACTTCGGGACGCACTTGAACGGGAAGTTATCAATTCCATTGATGATGTCGTGATCAATGGCAGAATTCGGCCGCGTGTCTGCAACACGAGCAGCCTGACCGTCCGCGGCGTCGACGCTGGCGTACTGCTGGCGATCCTGGACCTCGATGGAATCGCGGTGTCCGCGGGTTCGGCATGCGCGGCACTGGGCGGGGAGCCGTCGCACGTCCTTACGGCCATGGGCCTTTCGGCGCGTGACGCCATGTCGACTATAAGGGTGTCCTTCGGGCGCGAAAATAGTCCTGGCGACGTTGACAGGTTCGTCGAAACGCTGCGGCGCGCAGTGCGCCGGATACGGGCTTGAATTATGCTGATAACGGGCGTCGCAGAACATGATGGCGGCTTCGGACTGTCGGTCGCCGGTCGCCGGATCGTCGTCGCCATGAGCGGCGGTGTCGACTCGTCCGTTTCCGCGGTCCTGCTCCGACAGGCGGGTGCGGAAGTGGTCGGTGCAACGCTGAAGATGCGCGACTGCATTCCGGGCGCGGGCCAGGGATCGTGCTGCGCGGCGGCCGCGTTCTATGATGGCGACCGCCTTGTGGCCGGTGGATGGATCGAATCGGCCGAACCGGCGGCAATCATCCCTGGTGGTGATTGATGGACGACATTGTCAAACAAATCAGGGAACTCTGCGCGGCCCGCAACGCCCGGATAATGGCCCATAATTACGTGCGCCCGGAAGTCCAGGAAATCGCGGATCTTTTTGGCGATTCCTACGAGCTGGCTCGCCGCAGTCTCGAAATCGACGCCGATGTGCTGGTGTTGTGCGGCGTGCGGTTCATGGCCGAAACACTGAAACTGCTGAACCCAGGCAAAACCGTGATCCTTCCCGACATGGACGCGGGATGTCCGATGGCTGACATGGCGGACGCGGACCGCGTGGCCGAAATGCGCCGCCGGAACCCGGAAGCCGTCTTTGTCTGTTATGTCAACACAACGGCCAGGGTCAAGGCACTGTCGGACGTGTGTTGCACCAGTTCCAACGCGCTGGCGATCGTCAGGTCGATACCGGCCGGACGCCCGATTGTCTTTCTTCCGGATCGCAACCTGGGATCCTGGATTTCCAGCGTCACAGGGCGCGACATGATCCTTTGGGGCGGTTGCTGCCCCTCCCACAACCGGATTCTTCCGGAACACGTTGCCGCCGCCCGGCGCGGTTATCCGGCCGCCCTCGTCATGGTCCATCCCGAATGTACGCCGGAGGTTCGCGATCTGGCCGACGTCGTGCTGGGAACGTCGGCGATGATTTCGTGGGCGGCGGCCCGCGGGCCCGGAATGTATGTCGTCGGCACGGAGGAGGGGTTGCTCTACCGCCTCCGTCGCGAGAATCCGGGTTCGACCTTCGTGGGGCTTGAACCTGCCGTACACTGCGCGAACATGAAGAAAATCACGCTCGCGAAGATACTGTGGGCGCTTCAGGATATGTACGGCGTCGTGGAAGTCCCAGCGGATGTTTCGGAGGGCGCGCTGGCGTCGCTGGACAGGATGCTCGTGCTTGCCGCGGCGGGCCTCGGTACGTGACGCCCCATCCTCTTCGTGAAGTGTGGCGGGTCGCCCACCTCGTTCACCGCCACAGCCTCGCCGATGGACCTGATCCTGCGGTCAATGCATGATCGGCACTGCGCCGCGCCCTCGTCGACACAGGGCTTGTCATCGTACAACTGGTACGACGCCCTGTACCGCACCGGTGTCAGGTTCGGCATTATGACGTTCGCTCCCGCCAGGATCGCCAGCTCGCGTCCGACCGGGCTCAACGCCTGCATCACGGTGGTCGCGGCGATGTTGACGTCCCGCATCACCAGCCGTGTCGCCGCAATCATCGCCAGACCGGCGTTCAACAGGTATTCGCGGCGTTGTTCATCGGGCGGCGGTGTCCGTCGTCCCATCGGTGTGTCGCGGTGCGGAAGATACGGGCCCATCCCGATCATGTCTGCGTCGATTTCCCTGAAGAAATCGATGTCGCGGGCCATGTCCTGGAAGGACTGGCCGGGCAGGGCAATTATCACCCCGGTCCCGACCTGGTAACCGAGGTCGCGAAGTACCCGCAGGCATTTCCTGCGGGCCTCGAAGTTCTGTGCCCCGGTGTGGATTCGCGCGAAAAGGGCCGGGTTAGACGTTTCTATCCGCAGCAGGTATCGGTTCGCGCCCGCATTCAGCCAGCGCCGGTACGTTTCCGGCGATTGTTCGCCTAGCGAGAGCGTGATGCCGAATCCGTCGGGGGTGCCGGCCCTGATGTGTTCGACAACGTTCTCGATAAACGACGTGAACCGGGCGCCCGTCAGTTCGCCGGATTGAAGAACCACCGCGCCGTAACCGGCGTCCGATGCGAACCTGGTCGCCTCGGCGATCTCCGCGGCACTCATCATGTAACGGCCCACGTTCCTGTTGCCTGCCCTGATTCCGCAGTACAGGCAGTTACGCCGGCACCTGTTTCCCAGTTCGATGATGCCCCTGAAGTGCACGACACGCCCGATTTCCCGGCACTTGATCTGGTATGCCGGCCTGGAGAGCGAATAGACGTCGCCCTCAATCGCATGCCGGAGGGCATCCTCGATTTCCCCGACCGTCGAGGAAGGACAGAGTCGCGCGTCAGTCGTGGTCATGTGGCGCCTCCAGTATCGACCAGCAGTGCCCGTAGCCGCCGCCGTCGATGGCCGCGAGGATCGCGAGTACCCGGGCCCGGTAAGCATCTACGGCGGGAGTTCCGGCCGCGGTTTCAAGTTGCGGACGCATCCGTCCGACGACATCCAGTATCCGCGCCCAGTGCGCCCGATACTGGCGTGTCGTGTCGAAGTGGAACAGGATCCGCAGGCCAATTCCCGCGAAGAAATCAACGTGGTCCCCGAAGCGCGCCGGCGTCGTGATGCCCCATTTGTCGATCACGCCGGCCAGCCCGGCGGCGTCGGGACCCGCCCAGTAATCGGTCACGCTCATCACGCCGCGAGGCTTCAGGAATGACGCCAGGCGGGACGTGTCGGCCCCACGGTCGGTGCAATACGCCAGTACGTCGTGCGCGATAACCAGGTCGTAGGAAACGTCCGGGCGGAATGTGGAAAATGTGGCGTTGAAAAAGCGGATCCTGGTTCCGAGACCCGCCGATTCCGCTCGTTGGCGAGCCTCCGCCAGCATCGGTTCAGACGGATCGAATCCGTCGACCGTGCCCGCCCCGGTTCCAGCCCACCAGACCGCCGTCCGACCCCGGCCGCATCCGGCGTCGAGCACCGCTGGCTCGCCACCGCACTGCGCCCCGGTAAGCCTCGCCAGGATCGGGAACGAAGACGCGCCCAGGGGATTGTTGAATTCGCGACCGATTATCGAACTGATCACAACGTGCGCGCCGTCGTAGATTGCGTCATTCATTTTGGTTCCTCAAAGCGCGATCCAGGTCCGCGGTAAGGTCTTCAGGATCCTCGAGACCGACCGACAGCCTCACGAGTCCGTTGCCGATGCCGCGACGGCGGCGTTCCTCCAGCGGTATCGAGCCGTGAGTCATCGTGTCCGGATGGCAGGCCAGCGACTCGACGCCGCCTAGGCTTTCCGCATATGAAAAGACCTGAAGGCTCCTGACGAACTTTTCGACGGCATCGAGCCCGCCCTTCAATTCGATGGTCACCATGCCGCCGAACCCACGCATCTGGCGTGCCGCTAGCACGTGTCCGGGATGTGATTCCAGGCCGGGATAGATAACTCTTTCCAGCGATGAGTGACGGTTCAGAAAGCGCGCCACGTGAAGCGCGTTCCTGCAGTGCCGTTCCATCCGCAAGGCGAGCGTCTTGAGGCCGCGCAGGGTCAGCCAGGATTCGAAAGGTCCAGGTACCGCGCCCGCCGCGTTCTGATAGAACCGAAACGCCTCGTGAACGGTGGGCTCGTCGGTGACGATTACCCCGCCAACGGCGTCTGAATGGCCGTTGATGTATTTTGTGGTGCTGTGCACCACGATGTCGGCCCCCAGCGGCAGCGGATTCT
This sequence comes from Myxococcota bacterium, assembly GCA_017997155.1. Lineage (GTDB taxonomy): Bacteria > Myxococcota_A > UBA9042 > DTJE01 > DTJE01 > JAGOFO01. The sequence goes on along the minus strand of JAGOFO010000036.1, from coordinate 3,439 downwards.
GAAGCCAGGGCGTAGCGAATGTGTTGTCCACGGCCAGGCGGATGCCGCGTCGGCGTGTGACGGCCGCGATCCCGGCGATGTCGGTGATATGCAGCAGGGGATTCGTCGGGGTTTCGATCCAGACCAACCTGGTGGCCGGCGTGATGGCCGATTCGACCGCGACCGCGGAGCGGCCGTCCACGTAGGTGAATTCGGCGCCGGTCCGTCGTGCCTCGAGATCGAACAGGCGCCGGGTTCCGCCGTACATGTCTTCCGCCGCGACAACGTGGTCGCCGGATTTCAGCATGGACGCGACGGCGGCGGTGGCGGCCGACCCCGAGGCGAAGGCCAGGCCGAACCTTCCACCCTCGAGGGAGGCCAGGCAGACTTCCAGGGATTCGCGCGTCGGATTGCCGGTGCGTGAGTATTCGTAGCCCTTGTGAAGGCCGATGCCATCCTGGGTGAACGTCGTCGTCATATGGATCGGCGGTATCGTTGCCCCTGTCACCGGGTCCGGCGACTGGCCCGCGTGGATGGCCCTTGTCTGGAACTTCATTACGCGCCTCCCCCGGCGTCCCGGCCGATCCAGAACGCTATGATGTCCGACCTCGACAGGAATCCCGACGGTACCCCGTCCCGTGTGGTCACGACGCCGCCGTGTCCGCCCATGAAGACCCTGTAAGGCTCGGATATGTCAGTCATCTCGTCCACTGACGGCAGCGGAAGCCCCATCACGTCGCTGACCCGGGCGGTCGACGGGTCGACACCGTCCCTGGCCAGCATCACCATCGTCAGTTCTGTCACAGAACCGGCGATCCTTCCGTCACGCATGACCGGAACCTGCGAGATGCCGTGTCGGTTCATCACGGCCGATGCCTCCTTGGCGGTCGCGGTTGATTCGACCGTCAGAAGGTGCGTGGAGCCCCTTTTCGATGCCAGGACGTCGGCCACGATGACCCGGTTCGACGACCGTTCCGTAAGACCCTGGGCTGTCATCCAGGCATCCGAATAGAATTTGCTGAGGTAGTTGCGCCCGGTGTCGGGCAGCAGCACGACGACGACCTTTCCCCGTTCCAGTCGTGCCGAGTATTTCAGCGCCGCGGCGATGGCTGTGCCGGCCGATCCGCCGACCATCAGGCCTTCCTCGCGGGCCAGCCTGCGGGCCATGGTGAATGATTCGACATCGCTGACCCGGACGAACTCGTCGACGGTTTGCCGGTCGAAAGTGGCAGGTATGAAATCTTCCCCGATGCCCTCCACCCGATATCCGCGCGGCGCGTCCCCCGAAAGTATGGAGCCTTCCGGGTCGGCCCCCACCACGGTCAGCATCGGGTTCCTTTCCTTCAGGAATCTGGCCGTTCCGCTGATCGTACCGCAGGTACCCATGCCGGCGACGAACACGTCGACCCGGCCCCCGCAGGCCTCCCAGATCTCCGGCCCCGTGGACTTGTAGTGGGCCTTCGGGTTCGAGTGGTTGCCGAACTGGTTCGGCCGGAATGCCCCGGGGATCTCGCGCGAAAGGCGCTCGGCGACACTGTTGTACGCATCGGGCGAGTTGGGCGGGACGGCAGAAGGGGTCACTAGGACTTCCGCGCCGTACCCGCGCAGCAGTCTGATCTTGTCCTCGCTCATCTTGTCGGGCACTACGAATATGCAGCGGTACCCCTTTACGGCCGCGGCAAGCGCCAGTCCGACGCCTGTGTTGCCAGCTGTTGCCTCGATGATCGTTCCACCGTTCTTAAGGTTGCCGTCCCGTTCGGCCTGCTCAATCATCTCGATCCCTATGCGGTCCTTGACGCTGCCGCCGGGGTTCAGGAATTCGGCTTTTACGAGAATTTCCGCAGGGCAGCCGGCCGTCACGCGGTTCAACCTGATCAAAGGTGTATTGCCAATGGCTTCCAGAATGTTGTTCAGTACTTTCATCTCAAACCCGTCTGACGCCGTTTCTTGACGTCTTCGCAAACAGAAGATCCCTTTATGTTGGGAATGTTGATTGACATACTCAACATTCCTAAGATTACAGACTGAATGGGTATCTTGTCAACAGGAGTTTCAGCGGAGCCATCCCCTCATAGTTGTCGAGGCCGCGGATCTGGTCGGACAGCACGGCGCCGGACGCGGGCAGATGGCTGGTGTGGCAGGCACACTGTCCCCCTGAAGGAGCGAGACACCAGATAGGGCGGGATATGGACCCGGGGCGGGGGAAGGAAGGCGCAGGCTGACTGGATGCCCCATCGGCAGCTTCATTCCTTATCCTGCAACAAGAAAGGAGACATTGATAAATAGCGGTTCTGGTCTGATTGCCGCAGGAGTGGTTGGCTTCCGGCTGGTACGGGCCGTGGTAGATGACTGAGAGCCTGCGAGAAATTCAGACGCTAATATGGTCGAAATAGCCAGCTCGAGGATTTCCGTGTCTGATCACGCCGTGATGTCCACCTTTGAGTGCTCGAAATAATTGTAGCTGCACAGGAACATCGCGCGACACCCAACCCGCCCAATTTGTCGACTATTCGCTTTCGATCTCCTTGATATCCGCCTCGGGATTGCCAAATCCCATGAGATTCTTAGCAAGACCGTCTCCATACATTTTTAACATGAAATACCCAACATCTACGCACCGTTCCACGTCAGCCAGACTTGGCACGGCGCCGCCGCACGCCAGGCAGTACTGGTAACGAATCTCGCCGTCGGAATAGTCGAATTCGAACTTGCCAAGTTTGAGACCATAATTGGCGCGCGTAAGAAACTCAACTACGTTGTCATACACATCCTTGGATGCGTTTATCGGACACACTGCAATGGATTGAATATCCTTTTCACTTACGACGACGATAATGCGGCAGTTCTTGAGCTTCGATCCGAGGTTCATGCCAAATCGAATGATGCCTTTCTCGCGATCATCCAGATCGTAGTTCCAGTTCTGGGAATCAAGGTATTCCACCACGCGGTTGAAAAGCTGTTCCTTGTGCGACATGAGTGGTTCCTCCTTCAGAGAATAGTCAGACTGAGCCTGCTCCGAAAAGTGGACATCCGAGATAAGGGGGAGAGAATGGCAAGGTCCCCCGAGGGAGCGGAAGGATGTCGAGGAGAGCACGCAGGGTATTTACCAAGGAAGAGAAGTCGGACGCAGTGGGGCTTGTGCGAAGGAGCGGTCTGAGTATTTCACAGATCGCCCGGGACCTGGACATCGGGGAAAACAGTCTCCGGTCGTGGGTGAAGCAGGCGGACATCGACGATGGGCGGGGCTCAGACGGTGAACTGACGACGACTGAGCGGGAAGAATTGAGGCGTCTGCGGCGGGAGAACCGGCAACTCCTGCTTGAGAAAGAATTTCTAAAAAAATGGGCATGTTTGCGTGAAACACCCGCGAAATCATGAAAGTGTTAAGCTGGACCGGCTGGGGCCGGGTTAAGGTCGGCGCTTACTGGAGCCAATGAGCCCGGAAAAAAATGGACCCGAG
>JAGOFO010000203.1 GCA_017997155.1 Myxococcota bacterium | reverse complement strand
ACCGGCTTGTTTGCAGGTATAATGTCGCCCCGTGATTTTTACCCCCCGGAGGCAGGATGGAACCCCTCGCGAAAGGATACGAACACAAGGATATTGAAGGCCGCTGGTACGACGTCTGGGATAAAGCCGGATACTTCCGTGCCGACGACGTCAGCGACAAACCACCCTACTGCATCGTCATTCCGCCTCCGAACGTTACCGGACAGCTTCATATGGGGCACGCGCTGACGCTGACGATTCAGGACATCCTGATCCGTTTCAAGCGCATGAGCGGGTTCAACACGCTGTGGCTTCCGGGTACGGACCATGCGGGGATCGCGACTCAGATGGTTGTCGAGCGCGAACTGAAGGCGACGGAGGGGTTGTCCAGGTTCGATCTCGGTCGCGAGAAGTTCATCGAGCGCGTGTGGCAGGTCAAGCACCGGCACCATGATCGCATTGTCCAGCAGATGAAGGCGCTCGGTGTCTCGGTTGACTGGGAACGCGAGCGCTTCACTCTTGACGAGGGCCTTTCCCGCGCGGTGCGAGTGGTTTTCTCGACACTCTACGACGAAGGGTTGATCTATCGTGCCCAGCGGATGGTGAACTGGTCGCCCGGCATACAGACGGTGCTCTCGGACCTCGAGGTCGAGGAAAAGGAAGTGCGTTCCCACATGTGGCACATCGCCTATCCGGTTACCGGATCGGATGAACGCCTGGTGGTGGCCACGACGCGTCCGGAGACCATGTTCGGCGACACCGCCGTGGCCGTGCACCCAGGCGATCCGCGCCATTCGTATCTCATCGGCCGGACCGTGGATCTGCCGCTGACCGACAGGAAGATCCCGATCATCGGCGACTCGGAAGCGGTTGACATGGAGTTTGGCACCGGCGCCGTGAAGATCACTCCGGCCCACGACTTCAACGACTTCGAGACCGGCCGGCGTCACGAACTGCCGGTTCTGTCCATCCTGGACAGGAGCGCGCGCCTGAACGACAACGTTCCCGAGAAGTACCGCGGGATGGATCGGTTCGATGCCCGCAAGCTCGTCGAGGCGGATCTCGCCGAGGCAGGCCTGCTGGTTAAGGTCGAGGACTACACGCACAGGGTCGGACACTGCCAGCGCAGCGGTGTCGTGGTCGAACCGATGGTCTCCATGCAGTGGTTCGTCCGGGCCGGCACGCTGGCCGGGCCTGCGATCGACGCCGTCCGCGAAGGCAAGACGGTGTTCGTTCCCGCATCGTGGGAAAAAACCTACATGAACTGGATGGAGAACATCCGCGACTGGTGCATCAGTCGTCAGCTCTGGTGGGGTCATCAGATTCCCGTCTGGTACTGCCGGAAGCCGGGTTGCGACGGGATGTATGTCGGCGTCGAGGATCCGGGGCCGGACACCGTTTGTCCCAAGTGCGGTGGCCACGCGCTGGTTCAGGACGAGGACGTACTGGACACCTGGTTCTCGTCCGGTCTGTGGCCTTTCTCCACTCTCGGGTGGCCGGAGCAGACCGATGCCCTCAAGACGTTCTATCCGACAACGGTCATGGAGACCGGGTTCGACATCATCTTCTTCTGGGTGGCGCGCATGATGATGATGGGCGTCCACTTCATGGGCGACGTGCCTTTCAAGACCGTCTATCTGCACGCGATGGTTCGTGACGAGCACGGCCTGAAGATGTCCAAGACCAAGGGTAACGTGATCGACCCGCTCGAGGTCGTCGACGAGGTTGGCACGGACGCGCTGCGCTTCACGCTGGCCAACATGACGGCTCAGGGACGCGACATCAAGCTGTCGATGGACCGGTTGAAGGGCTATCGCGAGTTCGTCAACAAGCTCTGGAACGCCGCGCGCTTCATCTTCATGAATCTCGACGATTTCGAGGGCCGTCTGCCGACGGATCGCGGCGAACTGCTTTCCGGGCTGGAACTTTCGCGCGCCGATCGCTGGATTCTGACCGGGCTTGCCCGGGCGAGCGCCGAGTGCAACCGCGCGCTCGAGGAATATCGGTTCAACGAGGCCGCGTCGATTCTGTACCAGTTCACCTGGCACCAGCTATGCGACTGGTACCTCGAACTGGCCAAGGGCGCCCTGTCGGGCGACTCGGCCGATCCCGCGCGCAGGCGGGCCGTCCAGACGGTGCTGATTCACGTCCTGGACAACACGCTGCGGGCGATGCACCCGTTCATGCCGTTCGTGACCGAGGAGATCTGGCAGAAACTGCGGCCGTTCCTGCCGGAGGACGCCGCAAGCATAATGGTTTCTTCCTTCCCGACTGGCGAGGGCATGCCGGAGTTCGGCACCGACTCCGCCGCCGTGGATGCGGTTCTTGAAGTGATTTCGGCTGTTCGTGGCGTGCGTTCCCAGGCGATGGTCCCACCGCGCGAGGAGCTGCCGGTGGTAATCAAGCCTCATTCCGCCGAGTTCGAGACGTACATCCGTTCGATGGCGGATGAGATCACGCGCCTCGGGCGTGTGTCCGACCTTGTGATCGACCCGGGCGCCCAGCGTCCATCCGGCTCGGCGGTGGTCGTCGGGACGGCGGCGGACTGTTTCGTCGTGATCGGTGGTGAACGGATCGCTGCCGAGGTGGGGCGCCTCCAGAAGGAAGCTGATCGAGCCCGGAAGGACCTTGAGAAATTCGATGCGAAACTGGGCAACCAGGCCTTTGTTGCCAACGCCAGCCCGGACGTCGTCGAAGAGGTCCGCGAGAAGGCCGAGGCGACCCGCGAGGTGCTGACCAGGCTTCGCGAGGCGTTGACGACACTGGGCGCCTGATCCGGTAAAAACGTTGCTTCACGGACATTTGTCCCCATGAATCGTTGAATTTGGCTCCCCATCCCTGCTAGGATTCCTTCAAACCTGTTCAATTCAGGTGAACCTGATGCTGAGAATCCTGAACGTGACTTCCGAGGTCGTTCCGTTTTCGAAAACCGGTGGCCTTGCGGACGTGTCCCGTTCGCTGCCGGATGCGCTGGCCTCCTCCGGACACCATGTCTGTACCGTGACGCCTCTTTACCGTTGCGTGGATCGGCGGGATTTGTCATTCACGGGCAAGATACTGGATGTCATGCTGGGCGGGCGAATCATCCAGTTCGGCGTCCACACGACCGTCACTCCAGCCGGAGTCACCATCTATTTTCTCGATAACGACGATCTTTTCGGCCGTGACGAGATCTACGGGACAAGGGACGGCGCATACCCGGACAACCACCTCCGGTTCGCATTTTTCGGCGCCGCGGTTTTCGATCTGATCGCTGCGTTCGATCTGGACCTCGACATCATCCACTGCCATGACTGGCAGGCCGGTCTGGTGCCGCTGTTCAACCGAATCAGATATGGAAACCGGTATCGGACGGTCATGACGGTCCACAACATGGGGTATCAAGGCGTGTTCCCGGGGTACGTCACCCCGGAACTCGGGATTCCATGGGAGGTATACACCGCCGAGGGCGTGGAGTTCTGGGGTCAGGTCAGCTTCCTGAAGGCAGGCCTGTTCTTCTCGGATCGCGCCACAACCGTCAGCCCGACCTACGCGCGTGAGGTGCTGACCCCCGAAACGGGTTACGGCATGGACGGCATACTGCGCCTGATCGGCGGCCGCTTCTCCGGGATCCTGAACGGCGTCGACTATTCGCAGTGGTCGCCCGAGAACGATTCGATGATACCGGCCAGGTTCAGCGTCGACGACATGGCCGGCAAGGAAGAAAACCGATCGGCCCTGCTTCAGGAGTTCGGTCTTCGTGACAGCGGCGGTCCGCTCTTCGGCGTGATCGGCAGGCTGGCGCACCAGAAGGGATACGACCTGCTGGCTGGCGTGATGCCGGCAATCGTGCGCGCCGCGGGGATGATCGTTGTCCTGGGCACCGGCGAGCGCGACGTCGAGAACATGATCTCGTCCTCGGCTGCCGGTTTCCCGGAGCACGTCGCGGTTCGATTCATTTACAACGAACGCCTGGCCCATCTGATCGAGGCCGGCGCGGACTTCTTCCTGATGCCTTCAAGGTATGAACCCTGCGGGTT
>JAGOFO010000202.1 GCA_017997155.1 Myxococcota bacterium | reverse complement strand
GGTATTCAAGGAAATCAGTGTCAATGAAATGACCGGGTCCGATGACTTCCAGCAGATCTGCCCGGAAGGCTTCCCGATCATCAGCGTCGAGTGACGGAGGTCCAGATGAGTGTCGAGTCTCGCGGCATTTTCGTTGTGTTCGAAGGACTCGACGGCGCTGGTACGACCACGCAGACCAGACTCCTGACTTCCTCGCTGGCCCGCATCCGACCCGACCTGATGGTTCACGCATCTGCCGAACCGGCGGGCGGACCGGCGGGAACCGTGATCAGGCAGGTTCTTCGCAAACGTATTCGCGGTACGGACTGCTTCGGCGTCGACCGTGATTTCGACCCGGGCGCGCTGGCGCTGCTGTTCGCAGCCGACCGCCTGGATCACTATTCCTGCGAGATCGGGCCGGTTCTCGAACATGGCGGGGTCGCCATCTCGGACCGGTACAAACTTTCATCGCTGGCCTATCAGGCCCTCTCCATGCCCATGGAATGGGTCAAGGCCATCAACTCAAGGGCGCCGGAACCCGACATCATGTTTTTTCTCGAAGTCACACCCGAGATCGCCTGGGAGCGACTGTCCGGCGATCGTGTGCAACGCGAGATCTTCGAGGTACCGGACACGCTCCGCGCGGTCTGGCGGAACTACCATGAAGTCCTTCCTGAAATTGATCAGAAGCGCCTTGTGGTGATAGATGGCACGGACCCGGTCGAGGCGATCGCCCGGCAGGCCCTGGACGTCGTCGCCGCGAGGCTCCCGGCTCAGGGAGCCGAATAGCCTGTCACCTCGAACCCCTTGTCGGGCTCGAACATGCCGACCACGCCGTCGCGATAGGCAATAAACCTTGTCCTGCCTTTACCATCCTGCACGACCACGCCGGCGCCTATCCCGCCGCTGGAATCAATGCCGCATCCATTCGTGCATTTGAAGAACACTATGTCGCCCGGCACCGGCTCGTGGTCGACACCGTGCAGAGTGCCAAGCCTGCCGGCCCGTTCCATCTGGGACATCGAGTTCCAGCTTGCCGAATCCGCTTTCTCGGGAAGCAGATCGCAGATCGCCAGCAGATGTCCTAGAAAAGACCTCGCCTCGAACGAATTCCGAATTCCCACCAGTCGCGACGCTGCACGGGCAAGCCTGGTTCTCTGTGCCCCCGACGCAGGCACCATTGAGACCCTGGTGGCCTCGCGGTTCTTACCTGTAACCGGGGTCTCGACAAGCGCGGCCGGAACCCGATCAACCGTCGCGTCGACCTTCACATCGGGATAGGAAACAGTCTTTTTCCCGCGCCCGTCAGCCTTCGTATCGCTACGCGACTTGCCAGTGCCGCGCTTGTTTCCGGCGACAGCCCTGGGTTCCTTCTTTTTGTCAGCGGCGGATTTGCTGGCGCGAATCGTGTCATCGGCCAGGGCGGCTCCCTGAACATACGGGAGGTCCCCGAACGGACCGGACTGGGGCAGAACGGTCGGGACCCGTGAATACATACCTGCGGTGGTCGAATGGATCGGCATTGCGCACGAGACGAAGGCGGCCAACGGCAGCAGCGCCATCCAGTTCTTCAAGATCCCCATGTTACAGCCGCCGAAGGGTTATAATGCGTCATTGCCCGGAAACGCTCAGGGCCGTGAACGATCGTAAAGCGTGGCCGACGGTTCGTCAAAAACGTGTCGAACGCCGACCATCAGGATTACCACGAATGACAGCTCAAATGTCAGGATTCGAGCGGCTTACCGGAACCAGCGAAAGGCGTCCTGCGAGCGGTGGCGGAAGGATCGGCCAGGCTTTGCGGGACCGCGACTTCCCTCCGTCTCGGCGCCGCGCGTTCTATCTGGCCCTTGAGCGTGGTCTGAGGTCAGGAGTCCCGATCCTCGCCCACCTCAACTCAATGGCAGCAATGTCCGGTGGACGACAGAAAATTCAAATACAGAAGATGATCGAGGTACTGTCCTCGGGAGGACATCTCCACCAGGCTGCCCTGGCGGCCAGTCCGCTCTTCCCCGGGCCGGCGCCGGCACTGATCTGCGCTGCCGAGCGCACCGGCGAGGTTGCGGCTGCCCTGAACAGGCTCAGTGAGTCGATGACTTTTGAGATCAAGGTCCGGCGAAGGGTGCTGGCCGGACTGGCATACCCGCTGTTGCTGCTTCTTTCGGCAGCCTTCATTCTTCCACTGCCCAAACTGGTATCCTGCGGTTCCGCTGCGTACCTCGGCGCCGCGACCAGGACGCTGATTCCGTTGTTCGTGCTGGTTTTTTTACTGGGCGCGACCCGGCTTGCCCTGCTCCTTCCCGGTCCCGCGCTTGTCGCTGGACGTCTGCGCGCGTCGCTGCCTTTTCTGGGCCGGACATTTCGTTCGAAGGCGCTTGCAGTCACTCTGTCCACTCTCGGTCAGGGACTCGAGGCTGGCCTCAGCCTTTTCGAGGCCCTCTCGATAGCGCGAATGGCCGCAGGTTCCTCCACCATGACCAGGCTGTGCGATGACGCCCTCATTTCGATCAGGGACGGTGCCGAGTTGTCTACTGCTTTCGGATCGGCCCGAGCGATCCCGGACGAGATCGCCGTCGTCCTGGCGACTGGCGAGAAGACCGGACGGCTTCCGGAGGCGCTGGCCACGACATCCCGCGAGCTGTTCGCTTCCTATACGCGACGAATCCAGGCGGCCGTGGTCGTTGCTGGTGCCTTACTCGCCGGCGCGGTGATGATCTGGGCCGCCTTCACCATCATCTCGACGTTTTCCACTGTGCTCAACCTGGGCGGAGCTGGCGGGTTCGACCCCCAGATACAGCGGGAGATTCCTGGACTGTTCCAGGATCTCTGAGGCCAGGGCGTCCGACAGGGCCGGGCTGGTCTGCTGGTCCGTGTGATGGTATCCTTGCGTGTCGATTGTGGCGGTACAGACGGCCGCCCGCTTCGGCGGGAGGAAAGTCCGGGCTCCACAGGGCAGGGTGCCGGGTAACGCCCGGCGGGGGCAACCCCAGGGAAAGTGCCACAGAAAGCAAACCGCCTTGTTGCATGGCGACAGGGTAAGGGTGAAAACGCGGTGTAAGAGACCACGGGCCGCCTGGGTAACCTGGCGGTCGGTAAACCCCACCCGGAGCAAGACCGAACAGGGGGCGGGCTGCCCGTCCGGTGCCCCCGGGTATGGTCGCTTGAAGCGTCCGGCAACGGACAGCTCAGATGAATGGCCGTCGGGAACTTATGTTCCGACAGAACCCGGCTTACGGACCGCCACGATCGACACCCACACCTGGCAGGGGGAATGATGCCCGCACCACAAAACGTTTCGGTCTGGACTTCGAACCGGGGTACCGTGATGATGGTGAAGGTGGCTATGGCGCAGGCCGGATTGACTCCGATCTTCGCGTCAAACGCGCGCGAGTTCACAGCCGCGACCACGTCAAATGATTGCGGATGTGCGATTGCGGCCCTTGACGATATCACAATGGCCGGCATGACGCCCGCCACGCTGGCCGGCGGTCTCGGTGCCGGGGTAAGACTGGTGCTGCTTGCGGCTGGACAGACGACCCCTGACACAGGGTCCAGGGACATCAAGATCGTTCGAATTCCGTTCTCGGCAGCGGAACTGCGTCAGGCGATAGAGAGCGGCACCAGGGCCGCACAAGCGGCGCCCCCTCGCCAACAGCAGCCCGCCGACATCACCGAGCTGGTCAGGGCCGAGGTCGACCGCATCGTTCGTGAAAAGGCAGAGTCGATGGTTGCCGACGCGGTAATGAAGATCGTGCCAGAATTGGCCGAGGTGATGATAGGCGCTGAACTGCGGCGTCTGATGGCCGAGGAAGGCGACAAGGCAATTTCGGACGACCCGGCCCCGGACGACGAATCGGACGCCGGCTGACCAGGCTAGACTATCCCGGACGAAACAATCGCAAGGGCAATCCTTGCTCCGCCCGCCATGGCTGCCGCCCACACCGCGATGAAGCCCAGCCCCTGCCAGAAGCTATGCGAAGTGGCGACGTGGATCGAGAGAGCGACAAGGCAGACAAGAAGACCGGACAAGA
>JAGOFO010000035.1 GCA_017997155.1 Myxococcota bacterium | reverse complement strand
CGCAAGATGCCGATCGTCACCACAACCGGCGGGATCGTTCCGCTGGACAACGTCGCCGACATCGAGACCAGGCTCGGCCCGACCGATATCACCAGACTTGACCAGGAAAGGTACACCACCGTCAGCGTGACCCTGAAGGACAAGTGGGTTGACGAAAATGGAAAATCGCACCGGAAGGACCTGGGCAAGGCGATCAAGAAGATAACAGACATCGCCGATCAGTATCCGATGCCGGAGGGTTTCACCTACAAGGTGGCAGGCACGGCCGAGGATTTCATGACGTCCTTCCGTTACCTGGGAATTGCCCTGATGGTGTCGGTGCTTTTGGTCTTCATGGTGATGGCCAGCCAGTTCGAATCGCTGCGTGAGCCGTTCATAGTCATGTTTACCGTCCCGCTCGCGTCGATTGGCGTCGTGTTGATGTTCGTTCTGACGCGATCGACCATCGATATGGCGGCCATCATAGGTGTCATCATGCTGACCGGCATCGTGGTCAACAACGGCATCATCATGGTCGATGCCGCGAACCAGATCCGCGAGGAGGGCTTCAGCCGACTCGAAGCGATCGCCATGGCGGGCAGGCGTCGTCTCAGACCGGTTTTGATGACTTCGTTGACGACCATCTTCGGCATGGTGCCGATGGCACTCGGAATCGGCGAGGGCGCCGAGACCTGGGCCGGCCTGGGCAAGGCGGTCATCGGCGGTCTGACCACCGCAACGTTGCTGACGCTGTTCGTGGTGCCGATCATGTACACGGTGTTCGCCAGGAAGGAACTGAAATACGACGTGAAGGTGCACACCGGAACGATAGAGGTGTCATCGTCATCGAGGTTGGAAGATGAAAACCTTTAATGCAAAGTTGCCAGTGGCACTGGTTGTTCTGGGGGCGCTGATCTGCGTCAGGACGGCCTATGCCTTGCCGGTGGACGTGACCGGCATGCTTCCCGAGGTCGTGGAGGCGGTCGGTGAGTTGCCCGAGGTAACGCCGGGTCAGAACATCACTCTCTCGGAAGCGGTCAGGATGGCCGGCGAGAGAAATCAGACGGTCGAGATCATGAGGGCCGAGGTGGAGAAGTCGCAGTGGTCGACAGCGGCGGCGTGGGCGATCGTGATGCCAATGGCCGAGGCTTCGATGGCCTATACCCATTTTGACCACGAGACCGCGGTTGAGTTCGACATGTCCGCCTTCTACGACGCGCTGGGGATTCCGCCCCCGGAATCAAGTGGCGAACCGACGGTCATCCAGCGGCAGGACAGCCTGAGCGGTCAGATCCAGATTTCCCTGTCCATCATCAACGTTCAGGGATGGTTCTCGATCGCGGCGGCGAAGACGGGGCACGAACTTACGAAGCTGACGCTGGAGCAGGTGCGGGAGCAGATTCTTGCCGGCACGGTTCAGGCGTTCCTGGCCGCGATGATGTCGCGATCGGTTATCGAGTTCCAGCTCACGCAGGTGGCCGCGTCCGCTCACCACCTGGATTTCGCCATCAAGAAATTCAATTCCGGGTCCGGGTTGAAGATCGATGTCGTTCGGGCCAGGACTGATCTGATCAAGGCGAAGAAGGAACTGGTGAACGCGCATCTGGCATACGAATCCGCCCGCGACGCGCTTGGACTGCTCACCGGCGTTGGTGGCCTTCCGATTCCGTCCGGCGAACCTTCGCTGCAGTCGGTTGTTCGCGATCCGTCGTCGGTCGACGACCTGAACGCATTGATTGATGGCGCATTCGATAAGCGCTGGGACGTGAAACTCCAGGACGCCGGGCTGAAACTGGCGAAGGACTCCTTTACCGCCACATGGGGCGGATATCTGCCGACGCTGGTGGGTGGATGGATGGGCTCGTATCAGTTCACGGAACCGGCGTCGTTCGGTTCCGACGACCGTTCGCGGTGGAACCTGTTCCTCAGCCTCAACGTCCCGATCTTCCAGTTCAACAAGATTGCCGACATCAAGAAATCCAGGATGGGTGTCAAAATTGCCGAGATGAAGATCGACGACACCCGCGACAACGTCTCGAAAGAGGTCAGGGAGTCGTTCAGACAGTATCGGACAGCCCTGGCGAACGAGGAGATATCGAAACAGCAGGTCGAACTCGCGCGCGAGGCGTACGCGCTGGTCGAGGCCGCCTATATGGCGGGCGCCGGCTCGTCGCTTGAGGTCACGGACGCGCTCAGCGCCCTGACCGCGGCCGAGGTGGGCCTGCTGACGGCATCGCTGCGGGTACAGATAGCGATGGTCAACCTGCATGTGGCCCTTGGTGGAAGTGTCGAGGAACTGGTGAATTGAATGGAAGGTGATCCGGGTATCAGGATTCTTCTGGTCGAGGACGATCTCAGGCTGGGCGCTCTGGTCAGCGAGTTTTTGGTATCAAAGGGATTCCTGGTCGATATCGAGGTTCGTGGCGACCTGGCTCCGGACAGGATAATCGACGAGAACCCGGACCTGGTGATTCTGGACCTGATGCTGCCTGGTCTTGACGGATTGTCCATCTGTCGCAAGGTAAGACCGGTCTACCCCGGACCGATTATGATGCTGACCGCCCTGTCCGACGAGGTGGACGAGGTCGTCGGACTCGAGGTCGGGGCCGACGATTACCTGGCCAAGCCGGTGCGACCGCGTCTTCTGCTTGCCAGAATTCACAACCTGCTGCGGCGGATGAACGTCGATGGCGAGGACAGGACGATCACCGGTGACAGAGTCATCACGATTGAGGATCTTGTGATTGACCCCGGCAGCCGCTCGGTTCGTCTCGACTCCAGGGAAATCGATCTGACCACGGCCGAATTCGATCTGCTGTATTACCTCGCGGAAAGGGTTGGACAGGTGATCGACCGTAACGACATCTATCGCGACCTGCGTGGGATGGAATGGGACGGTCTGGATCGTTCAATCGATCTGAGGGTTGCGAGACTTCGCAGGAAGATCGGCGATGACGCCAGGCATCCCAGGCGTATCAAGTCGGTCAGGGGTTCCGGTTATCTGCTGGTCGACAAGCCATGAAGAGATTCGTTCTGCGCTGGTTCGCGGTCTTCCTGGTCACGGTCCTCGTGGCCATGTTCGTGGTCAGTCACGTCTCATTCATGTCGATGCTCAGACAGATGGAAGACGAACCGGGCCGCACCTACCGCGGCATGGTGGCGCTGCTTCAGGAGGCGCTGGAAGGCAAGAATCTGGAAGAGGCCAGGTCATCGTTAATCTCATTTTCCTCGCGAAGCGGAGCGGACGCCGAATTGTTCGCGATGGACGATTCCAGGCTGGGTGCCGACATCAGGGAAGACCTGGCTCGCGACAAATTGTCGGTAAGGTTTGGTAAGGACAAGGGAATCCGCGGGCTTGTGGTCTATGTGACAGTACCAATCGAGGGTCGGGATTGGGTGGTCGTGATGGGGCCGTTCACCAAGCCGATGGGGCCTGACCTGAGGGCCTACCTGGCCATGGGCATTCTGGTTCTTCTGATTCTGGCGGTGTCGACTGCCTCGGTTTCGGTGCCTCTGTTCAACCGGCTTAGAAAACTCGAGAGAACAGCCAGACAGATCGCGGACGGCGACCTGGGCGCGCGCGTACCGATCAGTGAGTCGGACGGACTCACCGGATTCGTGGCGCAGCAGTTCAACACGATGGCCATGCGGATCGAGCAACTCATGGCGTCCCAGAAGATGATGCTGCAGGCGGTCGCGCACGAACTTCGGACTCCAAGCGCAAGGATAAGGTTCGGTCTTGAGATGCTGGAAAGCGCCGGCGACCAGGCCGAGCGCGACAAACGTATTCAGGGTATCGATGACGACCTTTCGGAACTTGATGACCTGGTCGAGGAACTTCTGATTTTCAACAAGATGGAAGCCCTGGGCGACGGGATTGACACGGCTGCCACCCCCGTCCTTCCTTCGTTGAAGAAGCTGATCGAAAAAAGGGGCTTCCTGCGGCCCGGCGTGGAAGTCGGTCTGGATGTGCCCGATCCCGGAGTGATGGTCAAGGCCGACCCGCGCGCCTTCCTTCGGGCCACGGGCAATCTCCTGTCCAACGCGCTGCGGGTCACCAGAACGCGTGTGGTGCTGCAGGTCGCCCGCGAAGGAGACATGATCGCCGTCTCGGTCTGCGACGACGGGCCGGGGATACCTGTCAGCGAACGTCAGTCGATTTTTGAGCCATTCAAAAGACTGGATGACAGTCGTAATCGCGAATCAGGAGGCGCTGGACTCGGGCTGGCCATTGTCAGTTCGATCGTGTCGGCCCATGCCGGACGGATTGAGGTCGGAGAGTCCTTCCTGGGCGGGGCAAGATTCACCGTCTGGTGGCCTTCCTGCTGACCATTTTGTCAACGAACAACGCATTTCGTAATATCTGACCACATAAGCGGTTCGCCGAATCGACCCGTCGGACTGAAACAGCTTCAATTCGGGGGCACGGTCGGCTAAAATATCGCGGTTGCCCGGAAGTGGCTTTCTTCAACTTATGTGGCGAGGTGCCCGATGAGACTCAGGAGCATGTTTGCGGTTGCGCTGCTGGCGTTCGCTGTCACCGGATGCGGCGACAACGGCAATCCACTGGATGATGTGCTTGGCGGGGATGTCGACTACGACGTGTTGAACCCGGACGCGGTTACTGGCGAACTGCGGGTCGAAACGATTGTCTCGGCCAACGAAGTCGCGGTCGGCGATGAAGTTACCGTCGAATGTCGCGCTGCCGGCGAGGGTTCCACTGGAGTCGAGACCACGTGGGAGGTCACGGGCGGCGAAACGTACACGAAGGACGGCGACAAGCTCGTCTTCTCGGCCGCCGGTGACTATCAGGTCAAATGCGCCATCGTGGGCAAGCTGGTGTCGGATGAGACCCCTGAACAGATCACGGTTGTCAATGGAGCGGTCGCGAAGATCGTGACCCAGCTGGCCGACGACGAGATCGTGGCCGGCAATTCGACGACCGTCACCTGCGTTTCGACCGACAAATACGGCAACGAACTCTCGATCGAGACGGTCGTGGTCGTTCCGGCCGACCTTTCGATCGCCGGTGCAACGATCAGCGGGACCAAGGCCGGTGTCTACAAGGTTGAGTGTCAGCCCAAGGAAGCGGTCGAGGGCGTCAAGCTTGAAAGCGCCGATCTGAAGGTTCTGGCGGATGTCGCCTCCGGTCTTCAGCTCTCGCTGGTTCCCGCCAAGGCTAACTACAAGGTCGGCAATCAGGTGAAGGTTGGCTTCACGCTGGTCGACAAGTATGGCAATCCGGTCGCCGGTGGCGCCATCACCGAACCGACGGTCTCCCCGGTCGAAGGCATCACCGAGCTCGAAGCCGATCCTTTCCAGTTCCAGTTCGGAGCCGAGGGCGTTTACACCTTCTCGGCCTGCGTTGTGGACGATCCCGCGAAATGCGACACGATTGAGGCCTACTGCGACGGCACCGCGCCGTTGCTGGTGATCGAGTATCCCGAGCGCGCGGCGATGCTTCAGGGTGACCGCATCATCGTGGTTACCGGCACCGTGCACGATGATGTCGGCGGCCTGGAAGAACTCACGATCAACGGATCTCTGGTCTCCGTCCAGGACGACAATACGTTCGAGTTCCCGATGACGGCGGTCCAGGGCCTGAATATCATCGACGCGGTCGCGACCGACGTGTTCGGTCAGAAGGTTCGTTCGATGCGTTCGTACCTGTTCTCGGACGTGTACTACCCGGCAATCCCCGAGGACACCAAACTGTCTCTGATTCCGGACGCCGCGCGCGTCTACCTGGACGACAAACTGCTGGACAATGACGCGGATGCTGCCGACACTGCCACCATAGCGGCCATCGCCGAAGAAGTGTTCTCGACGATTGACCTGGTCGCCATGCTGCCGAATCCCCTGGTCCAGCAGAAGGTTCTTCTGTGCGACTACCTGGTCACCATCAAATCGATAACCTACGATCGCCCGACCGTAAACGCGTATTTCTACAGCGAGAATGGCGGTGGCATCGCGATCGACGTGGTAATCCCGAACTTCGCCGGCGTCGGCCGCATCGAAGGCGAGAACTGGTCCTGCATCAAGGACGACTTCACCATGTCCGCCGACAAGCTCCTGATCAACATCGGGATCAACCTGTCGGTCGACCAGGCGACGCATCAACTCAAGATCAGCTCGCGCGGCACCGAGGTGGAGTTCGAGAATCTCGACATCAACATCGGCTGGACGGTCGACTGGCTGCTCGGGATGCTCAACAGCACGATCACCGACGTTCTGAAGGCGACGATCAACGATCAGGTCGACGGTATCATCAATGACCTTCAGGCCGATGCGAACGAGGCGATTGGCGAGCCGATCGCCATCCCGATCGACGGCTTCATCCCCGGCATGGCCAACATGGTCCTGTATGCGACGGTTCAACCGGAACGAACCGATTTCGTTCCGGAAGGTGGACAGATCGACGTCAGTCTGGCCGTGACCGCGGACAAGCATGTGGACCGCGAGAACATCCCCGGCTCGATCGGCCGCGGCGCCTGCCTGACCGGTGTTCCCGAGGTCTTTGAGTTCGACAAGGTCAATCCCGGCAAGATCAACGCCGCCGTCAACAACGACATCATCAGCCAGGCGGCCTTCGCCCTCTGGTACACGGGCGGCCTCAAGATTAATCTGACTGCCGAGGCGGCCGCCGAAATGGGCCTTGACCTGGCGAAGTACGGTTTCGCGGATCTGGTCGCCCAGATCGACGCCCTGCTGCCGCCGATCATCCATACCTGCGGTCGCGAGAATCTTGTCGCGCAGCTCGGGGACGCCTACCTGGAAGTGAATACCTCGAACTTCTTCGGACGTCCGCTGGACATGCACGCGTTCCTTTACGCGGAACTCGAGGTCGAACTGACTGTCCAGCAGAATCTGGATGGCACCCAGACGCTGTTCCTTCAGATCCTGGAGCCGAACCGGCTGGACCTGAACATCGTCGAGATCAACGAGGAATGGCGGGGTGATGAGCAGACCCTGATCGACACGATTACCGGTCTGATCCCCAGTCTGATCGCGGATCCGTTCGACATCCAGATTCCGTCGTTCAACCTTGCCGACCTGGGTGGCGAAAGTGTGAAGTTGCCGAACCTGGATCTGTTCATCGTGATCCAGCAGATCGAACAGATCCTCGGTCATACCTTCCTTGAAGCCGGGCTCAGGATTGCCCCCGGCGCCGAGACTCCGCCTCCGCCGCTGCCCTGATTCCACAGCACGAATTTGTACCGGACACCATCCCGCGTTTTTTGCGATAATTGCGGCCAACGTCTCAGTGGTATGCACATGTCATTCGCGGCGCATCCAGGACGATGGTCATATCTGTCTGTCGCATCGTTGATTCTGGTCATCTGTCTGACGCCTGGCCCGGCGTCCGCGTGGCAGATTCTGACCGCGATGACCGACCCGTGTCACGAGCAGATGTCTTTTTCAGCGGTTCCAGGCATCACCGGTTCGGTATTCCCAGGTGAGTCGGCGGTGTATTCCGGATCCGCGCTGTTTCCTCCGTCAGACGTGCCTTACGACGGGGTGGTGTCCGGGATAGCCGAACTGATTGCCGGCGATATTGGTGTGGAGTTCGATTCCTACCCCGCCGAACTGGCCGCCCTGAGTCTGTTCGTCGGTTCCAGGTATCCAGACGTCATGGAGGGATCCGCGTACGATTTCTTCGTGATGAGACCGTTGATGCTCACGGATGCCCACGAGGACAGTCACTGCCTCAGACGCAGCTGGGACGATGGGCGGGATGGTGACGTGACCGCGCTCGATGCATGTCGAAATCTCATCGGAACCCAGTTGCGGATTGCGATTGAGTCGGCCAGGCTCGGGCTTGAACAGAGGTTCGTCCGTCACACGGTCTCGATCGATTTTTATGGCACGGTCGATGTGATGCTTTACGAGCCGACGTACAGGCTCGGCCGGGCGCTTCACACGTTCGAGGATTCGTTTTCCCACACGCTCAGAACCGACGACCTTGTTCAGGTCGTGTCGGTGATGAACAGTATCGATGCGGTGAGCGGCGATTTCGACGAAGACCGGGACGGGCTGGCCCATTCGCTTGCAATGGATCGCTGCATGGACGATGCGTCAGGGATAGCTCCAGTGGCGGCGGGCGCGGTCAGGGAACTGGTTACGGCGACCGCGGTGGCCACGAATCCCGGGGGCGTCGACGAAATCGAGCAGGTACTCGACCGCTGGCTGACTCTGAAACCGGGATGCGACCGCGGAATGACTATTGTGACTCGCAATGGCTCGAGATTGCCCGGCGCGACCCGTATGAACCGTTTATACCCATGGTCCTTGGTTGCGGTCAGAACGTCGCCCCGGTCATGTGCCCGTGGCTGTTGCTCGTCTTGTTCGTGCCGCTGGGCATCGCCCGCATCAGGAGGTCGAAGTGAACGTTTCTGGTCGGGTGGTGTCGATCCTGGTCGTCATGACCGTTTTTTCTGCCTGTGGGACGGCTCTCGCCGCGGAAGCGCCAGGTGAATGCCCTTCCCAGGCGCCAGCCTTCAAGTGGGCTCCCGCCACCTTCGATACCTTTACCGACAAGGTGTTCCTGACCGTCGAACTGCACGGGTCGCTTCTGAATGATGTCGAGGATCGGCGCCCCATGAGCGACAGCTTCGGGTACGACGTGAAGGCCGGCTGGAGATGGAAGACCCTCGGCGTCTTCTTCGTGTTTGAGCAGAACATGTGGGTTACCTCACAGTTCGAGTTGGGCGTGACCCAGGGCGTGGCGAATATCGGCCTGGGGCTTGAGGTGAATTATCTGGGAGGCTACGCAAGAACGTCGGTGGCGATCGGACCGTCGATTCTTCTGTTCGACACGGCGATCGACGATGCCGGGAACACGGGCTTTTTCCTGGACGTGAGACCGATCGGAATGAGATGGCCGATCAACAGGTTCTTCGCAATCACACTTGATCCGATGTCGTTCGCAATCGTGGCGCCGGCGCTCGACAGGATTCCGCTGGTGATGATTCAGTTCAGGACGACGCTCGGGTTCGAGTTCGTGATGTGAAAGGGGGGCGGGCATGAACCTGCGCATGCTGATCATTGCGCTCATTGTTGTGGTCATGCCGATGTCTTCGGCGTTGGCGGAGGAACCTGCCGAGTCGGAAGAATCGGCCCCCATGGATCCTGCCGCGGAGGCATTGAAGAAGAACAATGAAAGTCCGTGGGATCTGGACCCGGCACTCGAGACCGGTCTGCTGGTCGGTGCCTCGATCGGGTTGATTCTCGAGGTCGGTTTCGCCGGCCAGAATCGTGGACCGTGGTGCGGTCTGGCGTGCGATCCCTCCACCGTCAACCCGCTCGACAGGACGGTCATAGGCTGGTACAGCCCGGACGCCGCGCGCGCTTCGGACGTCACGTTGTACCTTTCGATAGGTATCCCTTTCCTGGCCCAGGCGATCGACACGGCGGTATCGAAGCCTTCGGACGGATGGAAGGGGTACGGCAAGGACGTGCTGGTACTGACGGAGACCCTGGCCGTCACCGCGGGCGTGACGAATTTCCTTAAATACACGGTCGGCAGGGCCAGGCCCTTTTCATACATGGACACGCTGCCGGACGAAGTCAGGCTTGAGCGCGATGCCGGGTTGTCCTTTCCGTCCGGTCACACGTCGATGGCCTTCGCCATGGCAACCAGCTGGTCGTGGTTGTACATGAAGCGGCATCCGGGCGGCCCGGGTGTGGTTCCCGTCTGGATCGGCAGCTATGCGCTGGCTGCCACCACCGCGTTGCTTCGACCGGTGGCCGGCAAGCACTACTGGACCGACATCATGGCGGGAGCGGCGATCGGGATTGGCGTCGGACTGCTGGTGCCGTGGCTCCACGAACTGGTGGCAAGGAAGAACAGGAAGGCGGGTGACCCGACGGTGATTCTATCTCCCAGCGTGACCGGGGAGGGGGGCGGCGCCGTGGTGACCGTGATTCATTGAAGAAATCGGGAAACGGCGACTACTGAAGCAGGGCGAGCATGACCGCCGCCGCCACCGCGGTGCCGATAACGCCGGCCACGTTCGGGCCCATCGCATGCATCAGAAGGAAGTTCTTCGGGTTGGCCCGCTGGCCTTCCATGTGTGCCGTCCTGGCCGCCATCGGAACGGCGGAAACGCCGGCCGCGCCAATAACCGGGTTGATACGACCGCCGGACAGAACCATCATCAGCTTGCCGACCAGCACACCGAAGAAGGTCGAAAAGATGAAGGCGACCAGACCGAGGGCGATGATCTTCAGTGTGGCGACTTGAAGGAAGGCTCCGGCCTCCATGGTGGCGCCGACCGTCAGGCCCAGGAAGATGGTGGTGATGTTGCACAGATCGTTCTGCGCCGTGACGACAAGCCTGTCCACCAGTTTTGATTCGCGCAGCAGGTTCCCGAACATGAATGTTCCAATCAGGGGAACGGCCGGCGGCAGGAGAAGGCCGCAGAGGATGGCGGTGACGACCGGAAACACGATCAGTTCCGTGCGGCTGACCTCGCGACCCGGCTTCATAACGATCGAACGTTCCTTCTTCGTGGTCAGCAGCCGGATTACCGGAGGCTGAATCAGAGGAACGAGCGACATGTACGAGTAACTCGCGACCGCGATCGCGCCCAGGTATTCGGGCGCCAGCTTGCTGGCCAGGTAGATCGATGTCGGACCGTCCGCTCCTCCGATGATGCCGATGGCGCAAGCCGCCTCGACGCTGAAGCCCAGGGCGACCGCGCCTATCAGCGCGACGAACACGCCGAACTGGGCCGCGGCGCCGAGCAGGAACGTGACCGGGTTGGCCAGCAGTGGCTTGAAGTCTGTCAGCGCGCCAAGGCACAGGAACATGATGATCGGGAATATCTCGCTGGCCGTGCCGGCCATGTAGATGATTCCCAGAAATCCATGATCCGGATCCATGATCCCCGAGCCGGGCAGGTTGGTGATGATGGCGCCGAAACCGATCGGGATCAGAAGCAGCGGCTCAAAACCTTTCTTGATTGCCAGCAGCAGCAGCACGACGCCGACCGCCAGCATCACGATGTGGCCCCACGAAAGCTGGTTGAATCCAGTCGTGGCGGCCAGTTGCGTCAGTCTTGATACTAGAGTGTCCACAATGTAACCCCTGGGGTCATCAGGCGATTCGGACCAGCCTGGCTCCGCTGTCAACAACCGTCCCTTCGGACGTGGCGATTTCCTGGATGGTGCCGGAAGTGCCGGCACAGACCGAGGTCTCCATCTTCATGGCCTCGAGAACCGTTACAACGGTCTCGGGCGACACGCTGTCGCCAACCTTTACGGGGATCTTCTGGACCTTGCCCGCCATAGGACACTGCACCCATCCCGGGCCGTCGTCACCGGCCGCCCGGGCGGCGGGGGCGGCCACCGGAGCAGCGACGGGCTGTGTCTGGCCGACAGGCATCGGGGCCTGCCGGGCGGGACCCGGCGTGGACTGGAAAACTGGCGTGCCAGCGCCAGAACCAATTTCCTCGACCTCTACATCGAACGATCTGCCGTTAACTTTTACATTGAAGTGTCTGGACATCATCTCTTTCTCCAGCGTGCGTTCATATCGGGTGTATTTCCAGGGTCCTTGACCGTCCAGCCGGGACGCTCGTCCTTGCCGGGCCTGATGCTCGCGATGCGAAAACGCGAGTGCCCCAGCATCGTCGTCACGGCCGCCGTGATGGCCGATACCGTTTCGTCGTCTGCACCGTCACCATCCGTTGATGCGTTGGCCGCGGCACCTGCCGCTGACATCTGGCCAACCGGTTTGGCGCGACTCGTAAGCCGATTCGCAAAGTCAACCACGGCGCCCATGCCGCGCATGAAGGCCGCCATGGTGGAGAGCACCAGGATAACTACGGTGAATGCGATGGCCGTTAATGTAATGGCACCGCCGACTCCGTTGTATTCCGCGATCATCTGTTCACCACCATCCTAAAGGGGCAGGTTGCCATGCTTGCGGGGCGGCAGAACATCCCGCTTGCCCTTCATCGCGCGCAACGCCTGGATCAACCTGGGCCTTGTTTCCGCGGGCTGAATCACCAGGTCCACGTATCCGCGCGCGGCCGCGACATAAGGATTGCAGAAGAGATCCTCGTATTCCTGGATCTTTTCCTTGCGCACCTTCGACTGTTCTTCGGGCGAGGCGGACTGGATCTCCTTGCGGAAAATGATCCCGGCCGCGCCCTCGGCGCCCATGACCGCGATCTCCGCCTGCGGCCACGCAAGCATGAAATCACAGCCAAGGTCCTTGTTGCCCATCGCGATCGATGACCCGCCGTACGATTTGCGCAGCGTCACAGTCAGTTTCGGCACCGAGGCCTCGGAGTACGCGTACAGCAGCTTCGCGCCGTGCCTGATGATGCCGTTGTGTTCCTGAGCGCGTCCCGGCAGGTAACCGGGCACGTCGACGAACGTAACGATCGGGATGCTGAAGGCGTCGCAGAATCTGACGAATCTGGCCGCCTTGTCCGATGCGTCGATGTCCAGGCAACCGGCCATGTGGGCCGGCTGGTTCGCCACGATGCCGACCGTTGAACCGCCCAGCCTGGCGAAACCGATAACGATATTTCTGGCGAAATCGGGCTGGATCTCCATGAACCAGCCAAGATCCACGACCTTCGAGATCACCTGGTGGATGTCATAGGACTGACGGCTGTCCACCGGAACGGACGTCACCAGTTCCGGAGCCATCCTGTCGATCGGATCACCCCAGTCAACATCGGTCGGCATCTCGATATTGTTTGCGGGCAACAGGTCGACAAGCGTCCTGACCGCCTCGAAACAGGACTTCTCGTCCTCGAACACGAAGTGCGTGTTGCCGCTCTTTTCGGCGTGCGCGCGCGCTCCGCCGAGTGCGTCCTGGGTGATGTCCTCGCCGGTCACCTGTTTAATCACCTGCGGCCCGGTGATGAACATGTTGCCGATGCCGTTGACCATGAAGACGAAGTCGGTGAGGGCCGGCGAATAGACGGCGCCACCGGCGCAAGGCCCGACGATCACGGAGATCTGCGGGATGACGCCGGACGCCCGCACGTTACGGAAGAAGATCCCGCCGTATCCGTGAAGAGCGTCCACTCCTTCCTGGATACGGGCGCCGCCCGAGTCGTTGATGCCGATCACGGGAGCACCGGACTGCATCGCCATGTCCTGGATCTTCCAGATCTTCCTGGCGAAGCTGAGGCCGAGCGAGCCGCCCAGCACAGTGAAATCCTGCGAGAAAACGTACACGGTGCGGCCGGAAATGGTCCCGAAACCGGTGACGACGCCGTCACCCGGGAACTTCTGTTTTTCCATGCCGAAGTTGTTGCAGTCGTGTTCCTCGAGCGCGTCGAGTTCGACAAAGCTGCCCTGGTCGAGCACCAGATTGATTCGTTCCCTGGCTGTCAGCTTGCCCTTGTCGTGCTGTTTGGTTGCCCGGCTGCCCGACGCATCCGTGGCGACCGCGTTGCGTTCCTCGAGCTGTTTTATCAGGGTTGAGATGTCCTGTTTCATGATCTCCGCCTTTCCTGGATATTTAGCGATCCTTGTGTTCACAGATCTCGGTCAGAACGCCGCCCGACGATTTGGGATGAAGAAAAGCAATCTTCGTTCCGTGCGCCCCGCAGCGAGGCGTCGCGTCGATCATGCGCAAGCCGGCATCGGTCATGCGAGTAATCTCGGCCTCGATGTCGTTGACACGATACGCCACGTGGTGCAGACCCTGGCCGCGCTTCTCCAGAAACGCGGCGATGGTGCTGTCCGGTGAAGTGGGTTCCAGCAGTTCCACATGGACACCGCCAACATCGAAGAAGACAACCCGGACCTTCTGTTCCGGCACCTCCTGCGGTTCTCCCGGCTGCATGCCGAGGACGGTCGCGAAGGCCTCGGAGGCCGCCTTCAGATCCGTGACCGCGATGCCGATGTGATCGATCTTCTCTGTCACTTGCACACCTCAGATTACGGACGGCCCGATCATTCCGACCTGGTCGCCAGCCATTGTATGTACTCGTGGGCGATCTTTACCGCGTCAGCCCACGTTGAACCACTTTCCATAAGGCCCGGGCGCTCTTCCTGGAACCCCGGTAGGCCGCCGTCCGTCATATCATGTACGGCCAGATTGACAAGCATGGAAAAGCGTCTTCGACGACGCATTTCATCCAGCTCGGGCCGGGCGGACGTCGACGCGATGAATGCCTCGATGCCGTCCTTCAGCTCCCTGACGCCGCGCCCCTCGGTCGCGACCGTCTGGAAGACTGCCGCGGCGTGATCGTCACCGGCCAGCCTGAGCGCGGTCTGGACCTCGGCAAGCAGTCGATCCGCCCCGGGGCGGTCGGACTGGTTCAACACGAACACGTCGCCTATTTCCATCACGCCGGCCTTCATCGCCTGGATCGAGTCGCCGTTGCCCGGAACCAGCACCATCGCGACCACGTCCGCGATCGTCATCACATCGACCTCGGACTGGCCGACCCCGACGGTTTCGATCATGATCGGATCATAGCCGGCCCACGCCATCAGCGCCGCGGTCTCGGCAGTCGCCGGGGCAAGCCCGCCGAGCCTTCCCCGCGAAGCCATGCTTCGGATGAAAACCTCCGGGTCGCATGCATGTTCCTGCATGCGCAGCCTGTCGCCAAGGATAGCCCCGCCCGAGAAAGGACTTGATGGATCGATCGCGATGACGCCAACGCGGCATCCCTGGTGTCGGTAGAGCCCTATCAGCGAGTCGACAAGGGTCGATTTCCCGGAGCCCGGGGCGCCGGTTATTCCGATGAACCTTGCGGTGGAGGTTCTGGACCAGACAACATGCAGGATCTCGCGCCAGCCAGGGCGTCTGTCCGCGATGACCGATATGGCGCGCGCCAGCGACTGCTGGTTGTGTTCCGCGATGCCCTCAAGCAGGGCCGTGATGTCGGACTTCTTCATCGGACTTGACCGGTCAGGGGATCAGTGCCGCGTCCTCGGGCGCGTTTTCGCCAATGGCCGAGATTACCTCGGACATGGGAGTGCCCGGCCCGAATATGTAACTGATTCCGGCTTCATGGAGCGCGGGCCAGTCCTTCTTCGGAATGACGCCACCGCCGAAGATGACCATGTCGTCCGCTCCAAGTTCGCGCACCAGTCTGACTACTTCGGGGAAGAGCCGGTTATGGGCGCCGGACAGGCAGGAAAGGCCCAGGAAATCCACGTCTTCCTGTACCGCGGCCGCGGCGATGGCGCCTGGAGTCTGACGAATACCGGTGTAGATGACCTCGGCGCCGGCATCACGCAGTGACCTGGCAACGAACTTGGCCCCGCGGTCGTGACCGTCGAGACCCGGTTTCGCAATCATGATCCTGATTCTGCGCTTCACAGTACCACCTCCTCGCGATACTCGCCGAAGACCTCGCGGAGCACTCCGCAAATTTCGCCCAGACTGGCGTAGGCGCTTACCGCGTCAAGGACCGGCGGGAACAGGTTCGTGCCGTCGATGGCGGCCTTGCGGATCTCTGCCAGCGTTCTGGCGACCTCGGCCGCGTCACGGGTCTTTTTCACGTTCGAAAGCGCGGCGCACTGGTTGATCTCTGTCTGCGGATTGATCTGCAGGATTTCGGGCTCCGCCTCGTTCTCGACCGTGAAGCAGTTCACCCCGACAATTTTCCTGGTTTTCTCGTCGATCTCCCGCCCGTAGCGGTAGGCAGCATCCTGGATCTGCTTCTGCACGAAGCCCTTTTCAATGGCGGCGACCATTCCACCAAGGCGGTCGACCTCCTCGATGTAGGCAACCGCCTCGGCCTCGATCCGGTCGGTTTCGGCTTCAACGGCCCAGGAGCCGCCGAGCGGGTCGATCGTGTCAGCGGCGCCGCTCTCGTATCCGACGATCTGCTGTGTCCTGAGCGCCAGTCTGACGGAGTCCTCGGTCGGAAGCCCGAGAGCCTCGTCGCGGGAGTTTGTGTGAAGGCTCTGGGTGCCACCCATGACTGCGGCAAGCGTCTGAAGCGCCACGCGGATCGCGTTGTTCTCGGGCTGCTGTGCCGTCAGCGTGCATCCTGCCGTCTGCGTGTGGAAGCGGAGCATCCAGGACTTCGGGTTCTTCGCGCCGAAACGTTCACGCATGATCCGCGCCCAGATGCGGCGGGCCGCCCTGAACTTGGCGACTTCCTCGATGAAGTTGTTGTGAACGTTGAAGAAGAACGAAAGTCGGCTTGCAAACGCGTCGACATCGAGGCCGGCATCGATCGCCGCCTGAACATAAGCAATACCGTCGGCGAGCGTGAATGCGACCTCCTGCGAGGCGGTGCTTCCGGCCTCGCGCAGGTGGTACCCGGAGATCGATATCGTATTGAACTTGGGCACGCCGGAGGTGCAAAACGCGAATATGTCGGTGATCAGTCGCATCGACGGACGCGGCGGGAAGATGTAGGTGCCGCGCGCGATGTATTCCTTCAGTATGTCGTTCTGGATGGTGCCGCCCAGCAGGTCGGGAGTGATCCCGCGTTTCGCCGCCACCTTGATGTACATGGCCAGCAGAACCATCGCCGGAGCGTTGATCGTCATCGAGGTCGTGACCTGATCCAGCGGAATTCCTTCGAAAAGGATTTCCATGTCGGCCAGTGTGTCGATGGCCACGCCGACTTTCCCGACCTCGCCCGCTGACATCGGATGGTCCGAATCCAGGCCGATCTGAGTCGGAAGGTCGAAGGCGACCGAGAGTCCCGTCTGACCTGCCTCAAGCAGGTAGCGGTAGCGGCGGTTCGACTCGACAGCGGTTCCAAAACCGGCGTACTGGCGCATGGTCCACAGGCGACCGCGGTACATCGTGGTCTGCACGCCGCGGGTGAACGGATAGCATCCGGGAAATCCTATGCGATCCTTGAATGCCTGCTCGTCGGTGCCGACATCGGTGTCGGCCGGCGTGTAAAGACGCCTTACCTCGGATCCCGATGGTGTCGTGAAGGACGGCTGCCTTTCCGATGCCTTTTCAAGTGTTTTTGCGAGAGGTCCATTTTCCCATGAGGCGACTGAATCTTCGAAGGACACTTCGATGCTCCGCTAGGACAATTCAGCTTTCGGCAGCCGGCCGGCCGGGCAGCCTCGCGGGCATTCTATACCGTTGGACGCAATAATGCATCGTGTACAACACAGGAAAATGTTTCCGGAAGAAAAGGGATGGGGAACGACTAGCCCTTCAGGCAGAGCATCTTGTAGGACACCTTGATGTGGTCCTGGGGCTGAGGCACGCAACCGCCTTCAGCGTCGAAGATGACGGAGTTGGACGGCGCGTCGAACTCCCATCCGTCGTTGCAGGGCACGAACTGGCCGTCACCCTGCTTGTCGACCGACACCTTGACCGTCGCGGGATCCGCAAGGCGGGAAAGGAAGAACTGGAGCTTCGGGTTGAACGTGATGTCAGCGATGTCGGACATGATCGGCTCGAAGTTCGATTCGCAGATGGAACCGTACTTGCCGCCGGTGTCCTCGGACGCCTGGATGTAGCGGTAGCCGTGGGCAGCCGTGCCGCCGTCCGTGGCCGTGCATTCACTGCCGGTGCCGGCCGGAACGCCCTTGACGCCGACGATCGAGTTCACGTGCATTCTGCCGACGTTCGCCCATCCCTTGATGTTCGTAAGGAAGTCGACGTAGAACGAGATCGCGGCCGAACTCTGGTCTTCCTCGTCCGACAGGATGATGATCTCGAGCTGGGCATCCTCGCGCATGAATCCCTTGTTGAAACCGCCGCAGGTACCGTCGATGCAGGTGTACGGGCAGTTGGACGGATCCGCGCAGATGTTGGCGTCGGCTGTGCAGTCCGTGGTGCGGCTGCACGTGATCTCGGTGTCGGTCGTCAGCGGCGCGGCAAGACCGGTCTGCGCGGCCTGGAGTCCGGCCTCCTGGGCGTCCGAGTTGCCGTCGCAACCGAGGTTCACGAGGTTGGCGAACTGGCTCTGCGCGTTGCCTGACTTCGTGATGAAGCGCGGTGTGACCGAGGTCGAGCCGCGGTTCAAGCGGCCGATGATCGCCTCGTCGACGACGTTCACGCTGATGACACCGATGTGGTAGTCGTTGTCCCAGACCGATGCCTGGGCGATGAACTCGCCGAACGATGACGCCAGTCTGTCCTGTTCCTCGCACATCGAGCCGGAGTCGTCGATGACGAAAAGGATGTCGACTTCGTCACCCTTGATCTGGATGAACTCGTCGGTGTGCTGCGTCTCGTAGGTACCCTCGCCCTTGAGCGGGATGGCAATGACAGGGGCCGACTGGTCAGTCACCGACATATGTATCGAGCATCTGTCCAGTCCTTCGTCGGCCGGCGAGTAATTCGTTTCAAAGCACACCGGCGCCCCGGTGCCGACCGTCTTGGGCAGGGCCGGGACGTTCTTCAGGTGGAATTCAGGCGTGCAGCCCTTCATCTGGATGTCGTTGATCTTGAGCGGCGCGTTGCCCGAGTTGTAGATGCAGATGCTGTACGTCTTGGAGAAGCAGCCGATCGTGACCACGCCATAGTCGATGTGGTCAGGAAGAACGGCTGCCTTGGCGATGCCGGACTGACCGGTGACGTTGTATGAGCAGGTACCTTCGCATTCCGGGATTACGGTTTCCGCGCCGGTCTTTGTGTCTTTAATCTTGAAGGACATCAGTGCGGACGACCTGCTGAGCAGGTTGAAGATGTCGGTCACGGTCGGAGGTGTGAAGTCGATGTACATCTTTGCCACCTTGCCGGCCTTGATTCCTCCCTGGGTCATTGGCGGCGGGGTGGAGAATTTGAAGTACTTGGAATTGGAACCAGTCAGGGCGGCAGGACAGGAGCTTCCCATCATACTGGAGGTGCAGTCGGCCAGCTTATACTGCATAACCGTGCAGTCGCCGGTACCCGTGTTAATCAGGCGAGCCTCACTCGTGTAGGTCCATCCGATTGCGACTACTCCGAAGTTCGTGATGGACGGAACAAGCTGGGCGCGACAGATTGCGGCGCCGGCGCGTTTGGCCTTCATCGGGATTTCGAGCCTCTCCTGGCCCTTGGAGTTCGATTCGATTACCAGTGTGGCCGTTACCTCTTCGTTATTATCCGGACCACGGTTCGTGAAAGTCAAGTCGATAGCAATGAAAGAGTTTCCGTCGATGGTGCTGGCGACCGGATTAGTCGGGCTGGTTATCGGGAAATTCTTGTTGAACTCGATCGTGAATTCGGTTCCGTACTGCGTCGTGGACGGATTGATGATTTCGAGGT
>JAGOFO010000201.1 GCA_017997155.1 Myxococcota bacterium | reverse complement strand
CTCAGCGGCAGCCCTGGATTCTGGTTTCGTACTTTTCGTCGCAGGTCAGGAAGGCGGACTTGCAGTCGTAGATCCAGTTGGCGGAAACGCCGCAATCCGGAACCGCGTCGGCCCAGCCTTCCGGCTCAGCGTCGCATCCGGCGACGAAGGTGCTGCAGTCGCCGGAGGCGGTTGACTGGACCTCGTTGGCGCCGGAGCAGTTGAAGTCGTAGGCCTTGCCCTCAATGGCGCACTGCGTCGGTGACCCGAAGTACCCCATCTGGCCCGGGTAGGCGTTGGGATCGATATCGCAGCAGTCCGAGGCGTTCGTCGAGTCATAGGTTCCGGCCAGCGGCAGGCACATGCATCGGTGCTTGGTCACATCGCCATAGCCGTCACGATCGGAATCCATGTAGTAACCGGTGCAGCCGGTGGCGCCGTCCTCGTCCGTGACGTTGTCACAGTCGTTGTCCAGACCATCGCATTTCTCCGTCTTGGACGGGTTGATGGTCTCGTCGGCGTCGTTGCAGTCGCCGCCGATGGTCGCCCGGAAGTCGCCGGTCGCGGCGCACAGACAGGCGAAATTGGCGGTGACACCGTAGTTGTCGCGGTCGGTATCAAGGAAGTAATTGGTGCAGCCGGTGGCCCCGGCCTCGTCGGTCGAACCGTCGCAGTCGTCGTCCTTGCTGTTGCAGACCTCGGTCATGCCGGGATTGGCCGCTCCGTCGGAGTCGTTACAGTCGCCGGTCTGGAGCGCCGTGTACTTCCCGCTGCCGGCGCAGAGGCACTTGGGGGTGCCCACGCCGTACTGGTCGCCGTCGTTGTCGTAGTAATGGCTGGAGCACCCCACGGCGCCCTCCTCGTCGGTCTGGCCGTCACAGTCGTTGTCGATCGTGTCGCAGTTCTCGGCCGCCGCGGGATTGACCGCAACATTGCCGTCGTTGCAGTCTCCACCGATGTCAACCTTATAAACGTCGGTGCTGGCGCACAGGCACTTGTGCTCGAGCACGCTGCCGAACGTGTCGCCATCCACGTCCTTGTACCATTCGACGCAACCCTGCGCGTTCTCCTCGTCGGTCAGACCGTCACAATCATCGTCGATACCATTGCAGGTCTCGGCTCCGCCGCCGCTGATCAGGGGATCGGCGTCATTGCAGTCGCCACCGCGGACCGCCGTGTAGTCGCCGGACGGGCCGCACAGACATACCTTGTCCTGAGTCACGCCCCACGTATCGTCATCGGAATCCAGGAAATACTCGATGCAGTTCAGAGCGCCCTGCTCGTCGGTCTGGCCATCGCAGTTGTCGTCCTTGCCATTGCAACGCTCCGCGACGCCCGGATAGACGTTCACATCCCCGTCATTGCAGTCGCCCTTCTTTGTGGTCGAATAGTCTTCAAATGCCTGGCAGAGGCACTGGAAATCGGCGGTGAGGCCGAAGCCGTCGTCGTCCCCGTCCAGATAGAAATTTGTGCAGTTCGAGGCATCCTCGTCGGTGGAACCGTCACAGTCGTTGTCGACGCCATCGCAGGACTCCCGCCTGGGATCCTGCGCGCTGCACGAGAACACGCCGTTGACGCATGTCGCGGTGCCGGAACACGTGCCGAACTCACTTTCCTTGGTGCACGCGCTGCCGGAAATGCCCTCGTCGGTCTGACCGTCGCAATCGTCGTCGAACAGATTGCACGTCTCGACGATGGCCGGAACCGCGTCGCACTCCCCATCGCAGGTGCGGGTCCCGAAACAGGTTCCAAGTTCATTTTCTATGTAGCACTCGGTCAGGTAGCCCTGATCGATGTAGTTCTGCGTACATTCGCAGGTTCCGGACTCTGCCATGCAGCGCAACCCGACGCCATCGGGGTTGTCGACGCAGGCGTATCCGTCCTTGCAGTCGGAGTCGGTCACGCAGCCGTTACCACAGTACGCGCCGTCCGGTCCGTAAGGGATACAATCGTAGACGCCGGTTCCCGCGCCGACCGGTGGCTGACAGTCGGAGTCTTCCACGCACGGTCTGCAGGCACGGGCGAACGGATCGATGCAGATATAGACGGTGTCACCCGCTGACGAAACCTGGGAACAAGACCAGCCGCGCGGGCAGGAGTCCTCGTCGTCGCAGGCATTCGAACAGACCTTTCTGCCGCTGGTCTCAATGCAGAAAAGCGAGAAGCACTCGGAGTTCTGGAGGCACTCGCAACCTGCGTTTCCAGGGCACTGAATCTGGACATCGGAAGTCGTGTCCGGCACGACATCCATGACGGCATCGACCGCCACGTCGGCTGTCACGTCCGGTTCCCCGCCACTGTCGCGACCGGTGTCAGTCGCGACGTCCACCGTGGCGTCCCAGACGACATCGGCGGCAACATCGACGCCGACGTCCTGATCGACCACATCCGAGGAGCCGGACGGGCCGCAGCCCAGAATGACGGCACCAACAGAAACGGCCACAATCAATATCTTCTTCATCAGGAAACCTCGCATACAAAAAGCGATTCGGGAAACGCCCGAAAAAATTTGCGTATAGGATAGCAGAAACTCAGTCCGATTCCCATTTCACGTGTGAATTGCGTTAATTCGGGGCGCCCGGGCTTTGCTAGTTTCGGGCTTAATGATACACAATTGATGATCAAGGCTGATTACCCCTTTTGACGGTGACAAAGATGGACGACGTGATTGCGTTGATTCTTGGCGGGGGCCAGGGCAAGAGGTTGTTTCCGCTGACACTCGAAAGGTCAAAGCCTGCCGTTGCGGTGGCGGGCAAATACAGACTGATCGACATCACCCTCTCAAACTGCATCAACTCCGGCATCCGGAAGGTGTTCGTGATCACGCAGTTTCTATCGGCAAGCCTGCATCACCACATCATGGCGACCTACCGGTTCGACGCCTTCTCGCGCGGATTCGTTGAGATCCTGGCGGCCGAGCAGACTCCGAACCGATCAGCCTGGTATCAGGGCACCGCGGACGCCGTCCGCGAATCGCTCAGGCATGTCAAGGACTTCAATAACAAAGCGATCCTGATTCTCTCCGGCGATCATCTGTACAGGATGGATTACCGCGACATGCTTCGCCAGCACCTCGAAAACGACGCCGACCTGACCCTCGCGGTTCAGCCGGTTCCCAGGGTGGAGGCGCCGCGAATGGGGCTGTTGAAGGCATCCCCCGAGTGCATCGTCACGGACTTCGTAGAAAAACCCCAGGAAGAGGATGTTCTCGAACGCTTCCGCAGTCCGGTTGAGACAAACCGGCGGCATGGGCTTGAGGGCGACGACTGGTTCCTCGGATCGATGGGGATCTACGTCTTCAAGCCGAGCGTGCTCGAGGAGCTGCTTTCGGACGAGTCCAGAATGGATTTCGGCAAGGAGGTTATTCCGGCCGCCATTCATTCACACAAGGTGATGGCGTTCCCGTTCACCGGTCACTGGGAGGACATCGGAACCATCAGGTCATACTTCGACGCGCACATGGCCATGGTCAGCGACAATCCGCCCTTCCCTCTCTACGATGCCGGAAAGCAGATATACACACGCGCCCGCAACCTGCCGCCAGCCATCGTGATGCGTTCCAAGATCAAGAACTGTCTGTTCTCGGAAGGCAGCGTGGTAACCGGCGCGGTTCTGCGCAGTTCGATCATCGGTGTCCGCTCGATCGTCCGGCCAGAGGCGAGGCTGACGAACGTGGTCATGCTTGGCGCCGACTATTATGAAGGCGAGAAGACCGCCTGGCCTATGGGAACCAGACCGGCCAGCGACGTCCCGCCGATGGGTGTCGGAATGAACTCGAACCTGGAACGCGTGATAATCGACAAGAACGCGCGAATCGGGTCGAACGTGATAATCACGCCCAAGCCGGACGGCGAATGCATCCAGGGCGACAACTACTGGGTCTGCGACGGAATCACAGTGATTCCGAAGAACGCCGTTATCCCCGACGGGACGGTCATCTGACCCCCGGTTCCGCCCAGGTCACCTGCCCGCCTTCGTCAGATACCAGTCGACAATCGGTCGAATCGAGCCACGGAATGTTACCGGAGCGCCCTCAAAATCGTCG
>JAGOFO010000200.1 GCA_017997155.1 Myxococcota bacterium | reverse complement strand
CGATCGATCTGTCCGAATACAGCATCGAGCTGGTCAACGGCGCGAATTATCCCAACGTCGCGACCTACCTGGCGCTGTCCTTTGAAACGTCCAAGCCTCAGATTGTCCCGGGCGGGTACTTTGTTCTGTGCCAGCATGTGGACGTCACCACTCTTATTGAGCAGTGCAACGCGCCATCGCCGATGACCGCGTTTCAGATCCAGAACGGCGCAAGGGACGCGGTTCGCCTGTTGAAGAACGGTACCGTCGTCGACATGGTGACTTACGACGGCTTCATGGAAGGTTACGCCGAGGGCACTGCCGGCGCCCCGAAGGATCGCGACACGAAAGATGATTATTCGATCTCCAGGACACCGGACGGCCTGGACACCGACGCGAACGATTTTGACTTTAAGTGGACCTGCGCTTCGCCTGGCCGGGCGAACTACACCGACGCCGAGTGCGCGTGTCTTCAGATGGTGTGCACCGGCAATCAGGTGTGCAACCCGGAAACCGGACTGTGCGAGACGCCCGTGGTCCAGCCTGACGTGATTGAGGACACCGGGTCGCCCGATGCCTCGCAGGCGGATAGCGCCGTCACGGTCGATTCCGGAGCTGACCAGGGCGCGGCGACCGATACGCAGATCGGCGATTCGACGACCGGAACGGATCAGGGCGGGTTGGTTGATTCAAACCAAAAGGACACGTCGATCCCATATGACCAGGGGGGCTCGGAAACCGGCCCCGGTATCGACATGATGATGTGGCTCGACCTTCCCGTGGTTGCCCAGCCGGATCAGGACGGTGTCGGCGACGAAGATGGCAGCGGTTGTTCCGCCGGTTCGACGTCCGCCGGGGTCTTGCCGATCCTGTTGCTGTCGGCGCTGTCGATCCTGATGCTTCGATATCTTGTTCGCCGGAACCGCTGCCGCACGTCGCCCCGCCAGTGATATCCACGGTCCATTAGTTTGCCTTTCGCGCACGCATGCGTGAAGATTCGGTGTCTGGCACCTAATCCGGAGGTCGTCTCATGCCCGTGTCCGAATGGCTGAA
Source organism: Myxococcota bacterium (assembly GCA_017997155.1). GTDB lineage: Bacteria > Myxococcota_A > UBA9042 > DTJE01 > DTJE01 > JAGOFO01. The sequence goes on along the minus strand of JAGOFO010000200.1, from coordinate 3,013 downwards.
AGGAATCCTGGTCTGTCCGGTCGATCACTCGATCCGTCTGGTAGCGGCGACACCCGAGGTGCTTGATAGCGTCAATCAGGCGATCGTGGACGGACGCGTCAGGAATCGCGGCGGTCAGACGGTGACTGATCGACTGGAAGCCGCTTTGGTGCGTGCGGACGGCATGATTCTGTACCCTGTGGTCAACGGCATTCCCGTCCTTGTAGCGGGCGATGGCATCGATCTGACTGGATTGTGACGATGAAGAATACGCTTGTGCTCGCGGTGCTGTTTTCGTTCTCTTTTCACGCCGTTCCTGCCGGCGGGTTCGAAGACGCCAGACCGGGTGAGGATTTCACCCGCAAGGATCGGACCGAACTCCTTTTCTCGACGAAGTTCCAGTTTACCCCCGAGAATGTCCCGGTAGTCACGGTGGGGGTGGTCGAGGACGAGAAAGAGATAGCGTTTTTGTCCGAGGGACCGTTGGTTTTCATGCCTGAAGGCGAGGGCGGGCCGTCAGTGCGCGTGGGGCGGGGACGGACCGAGTGTATCGCGACCATGGATGATTCCCGGCCGGCGGTCATCCGCTACTGGCCGGCGCTCGAACGGGTCCCGGCGCGCGAACTCGATCCGGTTCGAGAGGCCCGCAATCGCTGGACCCAGGCTGGACTGGCGGTCAAAACCTTTGAGCAGGGCAGCGTCTTCGGGTTCTACGGTCGCATCCTGGACAACCGACGCGTGGTGGTTGTGGAAGACGTCTCTTATGAAGACAGGGCGGCCGCGCAGGCTCATCTGGACAAACTGGCCGCGGCCCATGGAATCGATACTCCGGAACTTTATGAAGAAGTGATCAGGCGTCCGGATGGGCGCGTGCGCGTGCGCTGCCTGGGGCACGAGGCCACGATGGAGTTTCCGGGCATGGTGGTGGTGAACCCGTCAGCCGGAAAGTTCATCCGGATCAGGAACGTGGCCTTCCATAAGCTGTACAACGAGGGCAAGCGCGAGGACAGATCCTACCGGGGATCGATCATTTTCACAGCCGATCGCAATGGCAGGCTTGCAGCGGTCAACTCGGTGGACGCCGAGACGCTGCTGAAGGGTCTGGTGCCGTCCGAGATCTACAACGACGCGCCGATGGAGGCTCTCAAGGCCCAGGCGGTCGTGGCGCGCGGAGAACTGTTCGCCAAGCTGGGAAACCGGCACACCGCGGACCCGTACATGGTTTGCGCGGACGTTCACTGTCAGGCGTACCGCGGAATGGAACGCGAGAACGAACGCACCTCGCGGGCAGTCGAGGAGACAGCCGGGATGATGGCGTTTTTCAAGGACGAACTGGTGGATTCCGTCTACAGCTCGTCCTGTGGTGGCCACAGCGAGTCAGGCGCGAACGTCTGGCAGGGCAGCAACCACGAATACCTGGTCGGAGTCCCGGACGCGGCCGGTCAGGTCAAGGCCTTCGCGCGTGGCGTCACCGAAGAGTCGGTACGCGAATTCATAATGAACCCGCCAAAGGACTCCTGGTGTGGAAAATCGCGGTTCGGCAAGTCGGCCTTCCGCTGGACCAGGACCTTGACGGACGATGAGATCGTGGCCGGCGTGAAGAAGATCACCGGGACGGATATCGGTCGGTTCAAGGGATTCGAGGTGATGGGGCGTGGCGTGTCCGGACGCATGACCCGTTTGAAGGTCATTGGAACAGATGCCACCGTCGAGATCGCGCCCGAGCTGCGAATCAGGCAGGCGCTCGGAAGCCTGAAGAGCTCGACGTTCGTGTGGAATCGCGGCAACGGGTCGGTGACTTTTACCGGCGCCGGGTTCGGACACGGGGTCGGAATGTGTCAGAACGGAGCAATCGGCATGGCCGACGCGGGCCGGACGTACCAGCAGATACTCGGACACTACTACAGCGGCTCCGAGGTCGTGAAAATCTATTGATTCAATCCGATACCGTTCCGATCAGGACCCACGAGTCTCCGCGGGCATATTCCCGAAGGCCGACCTGCGACAGGGTCGAGCCGTCGCGGTCATCCAGAAGGCCGTAGATCATTCGCGGATTCGCCAGCATCCACTGGCATCTTGTGAATAGAAGCATGTCGCGACGCTCGCGCCACGTGGTCGGTCGGTTCATGAATTCGTGAAGCAGCTTCGCTTTTTTCAGGAAGTCCGGCGACACCTCGTGATGACCAACGAACACGCTGGCGTCCGTCTGGGCGGCAACGAACAGGGAAGTCCTGGCATCGCTCAGCACGGAACCTTCCCTGACGTACGTTCTGACCGCGTCGATCATCTGGTAGTGGTCGGAAACCACATAGCCCGGGTTGTCCGCGCGAACCTCGCGATTCAGATGGTACAAAGGCGCCGGTATTGTCGTTACGAGCACCGCCGCTACCAGAATTGCCCTGGTTCGTCCGGTGGATGTGAAGATCATCGTCGTGGCCAGGCATACGAGACCGATGTGGATTCCCTCGACGCAGCGCCGGGCGAACGGTACCAGCGGATCGGCGTACGCCAGCAGCATCGCGACCACGAACCAGACTGCAAAGAACGATTCGATCGCGGTGAGGGCCGGCGCGCGTGCCGGGACGGCCCGGGCCACCCGGATGACCGCCAGAACACCGACAACGCCCAGACCGAAAAGATACTGCCATGGTGGCGGAGATGGCATCTGGTTCTGGGAGGCCCAGTCGGCCAGCATCGGATTCATCAGGGTCTGAAGCACGACGATCGCCAATCCGGGAAGAGCGAAGCCCAGCATGGTTGAAAGCCCCGGCGTCTGACGAATCGAAAGGGCGAAAATGTCTGGACTGTCCCTGTTGGCCCGGGCCGTTCGCCAGACAACGAAGGCGAAGTGCACCATGATCGCGCCGATCAGCGTGCCTGCGGTGTATGGGTGGACCAGGGCCAGCAGCGACAATGTCAATCCGGCCAGGATCGGGCGGAGTCTTCCAGGTTTTTCGAGGTTGTCGACCCACAGCAGAAGGAAAGTGACCAGCAGCAGCAACGACAGGGCGAAGTGCGGGTAGTGCAGCATCGA
>JAGOFO010000199.1:3505-4061 GCA_017997155.1 Myxococcota bacterium | reverse complement strand
AGTCTGAGCCTGGCGTTTCCGGCCGGAGCACTCTGGGTCTCCGAGGAACGTCAGCCTCCACCTGGCCGCGCGGACGCCCGGTTCTGTTTCATCGTCGACCCGATTGACGGAACTCGCAACGTGCTTCACGGCCGCCCGGAAGCGTGCGTCAGCGTCGCTCTCTACGAGAAGGGCCCCGGTGTGGTCTGGGGGTGCATTTACAACCCGTTCTCTGGTGAGATGTTCACCGCGCAGTCAGGACAGGGCGCTTTCCGCAACGGTCAACGGATCCACGTGTCCGCGAACGGAGACCCCGGCAACGCGCTGTACCTGGTCTCAATACATGAAAGCGTCAAAGGAATGCTTGACCGCGTGAAATCCGAGATCATGGTCAGGCCTGTCGGCTCGATCGCCTACAAGATGTGCCTTGTCGCGTGCGGCGAAGGCGATGCAACTTTCACAATCAACCCCCGCCACGACTGGGATATCGCCGCCGGCATGCTGCTGGTCGAAGAGGCCGGTGGCGAGGTTTCCGACTCGCGGGGTGGAAGCATCTTCATCAACTCGCGGACACTGA
>JAGOFO010000199.1:1683-3495 GCA_017997155.1 Myxococcota bacterium | reverse complement strand
AAGGTTGACGGCGTGGTCGTCACCAACGGCCTGATCCACGCGAACACGGTGTCCGTATGCCGGACCCTGCGCGAGCAGATAGCGGCCGACAGCAATCCACTGGTCTGAACGGATACGTTCATGACGACAACAGCAATTGCAAGCTAGCCCTTGATTCCAGATTTTTGCAGTGGATCAGTTCTTGAACTGGATGATGATGTCATCAGGGTGGGCAAGTTCAAGCACCTGCCAGATGATGCTCTCGCGAACCTCGACATCGTTGCTGCGCAGCGCGAGCTGGTCCACTTCAAGGCTCGTCACGTCGTCCAGAAGCCGGTCGGTCCTCTCCTGGAGGGCGGCATGCTCCTCTAGAAGCACCTGATATTCCTTGTCCTCGCCGGTAATCGTGCTGGCGTAGTACATCCCTACGGCCGCGACCGACCCCAACAAAAACAACACAACTGTCACGAGGTGCTTCAACCACATGGTTCGGCTTGAATATCACCGCTGATCGTCGGATACCAAGAAAATGACTACACTTTTTTTAACGGATTCCTCACAATCCGCCCTCCCGCACGTAATTCCGTCCGGTTCCTTTGAGCGTGATTTTGAACCTTGTCCCTGTACTTCTTGCTTACGGCCGCGACGTGCATGCCGGATGATTCTGGTTTCATGTTGGCCCGAACGTCACCATCGTGCCGCCTATGCGCGCCCTTCTGGCCGAACAGCGCAACATGCGGGTCAAACCCGATAAGACCGCGCACGACATCGAATTCGCGAAACCTGTGACCATCGGCGATGGCGCGGTGATCGGCAACGACTCGCCCTTTCCCCGTAGGGGCGAATGACAATTCGCCCTCAGGATCGACTTGTCCGCTTTCGGCACGTTAATCAAATCGGGAGCAGGTATACAGGTGTCCTATTCACGGCTACAGGCAAGGCTCGCATGGATCGGGGTGGTTGATCGGGTCGCCGTGGCAGAATTCATAGCAGTTCTGCCCTTCCGGTGGGCACGTCCACCAGATCCAGTCGCAGTCGCCGCAGTCCCCGAGGTCGGTCGCCAGATACTTATTGAGCGGGCACGCGTCGTTGCAGTCCGGCGTGCCGTCGTCGTCCGTGTCGGTGTTGTCGTCCGGCACCCCGCAGCCGCAAACGCCCGGTTCCTGCTTGTCGGGATCCGTGTCGCACTGCTCCAGGCAGGCGGGGTATCCGTCCCCGTCGACATCAACAGGCGTAATGCAGCCGCAGATGCCGGGCTCGGTCTTGATCGGGCTGCGGGGGCACAGGTCGTTGCAGTCAGGTGTACCGTCTAGATCGGTGTCGACATCCGCCACGCCACAACCGCAAATGCCGGGTTCCATCTTCTCGGGATCGGACGGACAGTTGTCGAAGCAGTCGCATGCCTGGCCGTCCGTACCGGTGATGCACTGGTCGCCGGCCATCCCGCCTTCGGCGCACACGGTCGCGCAGGAGGTTGGAACCCAGATGTTGTCCTGACCGCAGGAACAGACTGTCAGCGCATCCTCCAGGCACCACATGATGTCGCTGCCCGCCACGCAGTCGCCTTCGCAGACGGTCGGATGAACGTTGTCCGTGGTGACGGAATCGGTCGGCGTGACCCCTTCGGTTAACGAATCGCTTAACGAATCGGTGACCATCGTGTTGTCTTCCGGCGTGTCAGCGTCCCGGTCCACGGCATCGGGATTCACGACGTTGTCCGCCTCAATCTGATCCTGGCCGATGACCGTGTCTGGCGAATTGCCCTGATCCGAGATGGTCTGACCGTCGCCGCATGCGCAAACGATCAAAGCGACCGCGACCAGCGCAAAGCCT
>JAGOFO010000199.1:0-1583 GCA_017997155.1 Myxococcota bacterium | reverse complement strand
ATTGGCTGTGTCACCGACGCCGATTGCCCCGCCGTCATGAATCCGTGTCGCATTGCTTTCTGCCAGTCAGGCGCCTGCAAAATTTTGAACACAACCGATTCAACCGAATGCAAGACGACCATCGGCATTTCAGGAACCTGCATGGGCGGCGCCTGCACCACCGGCGACGACGCGGGCAAGTCGAAGGACGTAACCTGCCGCCGGGTCTGGAACAGCTGGTACGGCTGGGTTTCCCGTTGCAGCTCATCACTGCTGTACTTCCTGGCGCCGGAAGACATTCCAGCGATCGAAACAAAAATCCAAAACCTGATTTCGGATCAGCTTCGTTATGACATGAAGGCCAGTGTCATCGAACTAAGCGATGGCGGTTACAACATCGTTCTTCACAACCGACGCGAGCGGACCGAAATCAGGGGCCTGTGCGACCCTTCCCTGGTCGCTTTTTCGCTCGCCGGATACACCTCCGGAACCGACTGGAAGTCCGTTAACCTGCATGTCTGGGTCACCCCCTTCAAAGAAGGCTGGGCCGTGCCGACCGCCGGAAGCCGCACCGCCATCCAGAAGGGCCGCGCCAGGAGCGTGCTCGGTGCGTACGGCGTTGTCGATGTGAAGGGCTTCCGAATGTGGCTTGAAAAGACCTTCCATGTCCTGCCCGAAGTGCCGTTGGCGCCAAGGGGCGATCCAGGTGTTTTGCCCGATACCGCCAAATCACTGTAAGATCGCGGCATCACGACGGGCGTGGTCACGCGGGGGACTGGCATGGGCACAAAGATAATGACCACCGGTTCCGGAAAAAAGGACATTTCAATGGTCCGGTCGTCGGCGGCGGAATACCTGACGTTCGTCGCGGCCAGCGGGACCGGCGGCGTGGAAGCCGTGTATGCCGATGAAAACATCTGGCTGACGCAGAAGATGATGGGCGTTCTTTACGATGTTGAAACCCACACGATCAACTATCACCTGAAGAAAGTTTTCGCCGACAGCGAGTTGTCCCAGGATTCAGTTATTCGAGATTTTCGAATAACTGCCGCCGACGGTAAGAATTACAACACAAAGCATTACAACCTGTCTGCCATCATCGCGGTCGGTTACAAGGTTAATTCCGAACGCGCGGTGCAATTCCGCAAGTGGGCGACGACCGTCATCCAGGAATTCACGATCAAGGGCTTCACCATGGATGACGAGCGCCTGAAGAACGGCGGCTCGATCCTGGCGAACCAGTATTTTGAAGAACAGTTACAGCGTATTCGGGAAATCCGGCTGTCGGGACGGAAGTTTTACCAGAAAATCACCGACATCTACGCCACATCGATCGATTACGACGTGACGGCCCAGGCCACGAAACGGTTCTTCGCCACCGTGCAGAACAAACTGCACTGGGCCATCCACGGCCAGACGGCCGCTGAAGTTATCTTTAGCCGCGCGGACGCCGACAAGGCGCACATGGGCCTGACCACCTGGAAGGACGCACCACGCGGCAAGATCCAGAAATTTGATGTCAACGTTGCCAAAAACTACCTGACGGACCACGAAATGGCCCAACTGGAACGACTGGTGTCCGCGTATCTGGACCTTGCCGAAGA
>JAGOFO010000198.1 GCA_017997155.1 Myxococcota bacterium | reverse complement strand
CCTCCATCGGACTGACATTCGGATTACGCGTCCGGGGCGAGACGTCCGGCGCTGGATTGTGAAATGCAAAGCGGGTCGAACAGATTCTTCAGCCTGATGTTTGTGGCTTCGCTTGTTCTGGTCGGCGTTCCTGCCCTGGCCGCGGATTCGCTGGCTCCGCCGGCACCTCCCGGCAGGGCGTTTCGTGTTGAGCGGGATTACGCCGATTCGGTCGCCCGCGGCGCGTTCGGTCTTCAGTGGGACACGGTTGCCGAGATCGCCGACGGATGGGAATACAATATAACCGGTTTTGTTGATGCTCGTCGTTGTCCTTTACAGTCTATCAGGGACCTTAGTTGCGAACAGCTGGATTGGGTTCCGTCCAAACTGAAAATCCATCGCGATGGATGGGAGGGCGCGCTGTCCGGTCATCTCGCGGCGAACAGGGTTGTGGCGGTTGACATGCAGTCGGACTCCGCGCCTTTCGCCATCGGTTCAATGCACGGCGTGCTCGTCGCGCCTTCTTCCGGTATCGAGGGCAGGAAGGCTCCCGCATTCGGATGGTATCTGAGCCGATCAGCGGAGTCGGTTGGAATGCGATTTCTGGACGTGTCGGGAGACGGTCTTGAGGATGTGATCTACACATACCGGCAGACGCTGCCCGGAGGAGTCCTGGTTGTTCCACGGGACATCTGGTCCTTCGCGGACATGACGGCGTCAAAATATCTGTCGTCCGGCGAAAAGGTCTCGGGGGTCTCCACCAGTACGTTCGAGGGCGTGCCGGCGATGCTGGTCACCGACGGACGGACCGAACTGGGAAGGTTCGTGCTGAGGTTCGCGCGGGACAGCCGCCAGGGCACAGCCGGCACCACGATCCTGACTGTTGAACGCGCCGTTTTCACCGATGGCAGGGCACCGTCATGGGAACTGCAGGTTCTGGCCGACAGCGGCTCGGGCTGGTTCGATTTCCTTTCCGTCGTCGGGACCCCGCGTGGTGATGGAGATGCCGCCGACCCATGGGCCGCCGGCGCGGGAGATGACGAGGATTTCGATCCGGACTCTGATTTTGCTTCCGCGGACAGGTGCGCGTTCTCGGAACTGCCGGCGGACGCTCCGATCGAGATGCGCAGGGCGTTTCTGGACATCGAAGGGATCTGTCGCTTCATCGATGAACCCGTTCAAGCGACACTTCCCCTGGCGCGCGCCGCGCTGATGTTCTTCAGGGCGATTGCCATGCAGATGGCCGGATACCCGATGATCGCGGCCGTGATGTTCGAATCGGCCGCACAGGAACTGGATGCATCCGGCCTTTCCGGGCTTTTTTCAAGCATCCTTGCTTCCCTTTCTTCGTCGGCGGCGTCCGCGTCGATCTGTCCGGAAGACGGTCCGCTCCCCTGCTGGGCCGATCCTGGTGATGGCAAGCGAGGTCTGGCATCCGACTGGATAGCGGATCTGGCGGAGCCGGTTCTGGCGGCATGGGAAGGGATGATGAACTGGATTGCCGGGGTGGCAGCGGTCGAATGATCGGCGCGCAGCCGGAGGGCTTATGAGGATACTGATCACAGGTGGCGCGGGCTTTATCGGTTCCCATCTTTGCGAGAGATTCCTGGACGACGGTCACGAGGTAATCTGCGTGGATAACCTGCTGACCGGCAACATCTCGAACCTGGATCGGTTTTTCGGCCGTCCCGGTTTCGTATTCATCAAGGTTGACTGTACCGAGTTTCTTCACATTCCAGGGGATCTTGATGCCATCCTGCACTTCGCGTCTCCCGCCAGCCCGTTCGACTACCTGAAGTATCCGATCGAGACGCTGAAGGTCGGGTCGCTTGGCACCCACAAGATGCTGGGCCTGGCAAAAGAAAAGGGTGCCCGATTCCTGCTGGCCTCCACGAGCGAGGTCTACGGCGATCCGCTGGTTCACCCTCAGCCGGAGTCCTACTGGGGCAATGTCAGCACGACCGGGCCCAGGGCCGTTTACGACGAGGCCAAGCGGTTCGCCGAGGCAATGACGATGGCGTACCGGCGACACCACGGTGTCGACACCAGGATCGTCAGAATCTTCAATACCTATGGGCCTGGAATGCGTTCAGGCGACGGCAGGGTCATCCCGGCGTTCCTGACTCAGGCGATCCGCGGCGAACGGCTGACCGTCTTCGGTGACGGCAGTCAAACCAGATCATTCTGTTTTGTCAGCGATCTGGTCGAGGGTGTGGTTCGCCTTTTGAATTCGAACGAGCCCATGCCGGTCAACATCGGGAATCCAACCGAATTCACGATGCTGGAACTGGTCGATGTTCTTGGGGGAGTGTTCGGAAGGCGACTTGATGTGGTCTTCGAACCGCTTCCGCAGGACGACCCGCGGCAACGTCGTCCAGATATCACCAGAGCCAGGTCGATCCTGGGTTGGGAACCTGTCGTGGGTCTTGAGGAAGGTATACGCATAACCGCGGACTTCTTCCGAGGCATCTGTTGACGGGTGATGTCTGTCTTTGAATTGCGTGGCCTAGCGTGACAGGAGTTCGTCCTGAACGAATTCCTCGCCAAGTTCTTCCTTCAGAAAGTCCTTGAAATTACGCTTGATTCGTTCCTCAATCTGGCGGGCTCTCTCGCGGCTGACCCCGAATTTGTCCCCCACCGACTGAAGCGTGACCGGGTCATCCGAAAGAAGTCGGTTTTCCCAGATGTAGATATCTCGTTCGTTCGTCAAACGGCGCCTGAAACCGGACACGGCGTCCTTGAGCCTTCCGGAGATCTCGCGCGACTGGGCCTCGCCTTCGATGTCGGTGTCGGAGGCCATGGAAGAAAGGTAGGTCGTCTTCCCATCGGTTCCGTGAGGAGCGTCGAGATACAGATCCGGGGCGTCCATCCTCTGGATCATCTCGGTAACCGTCGCCTCTGGAACGTCCAGGTTCGTGGCGATCATCCTGGCGGTCGGATCGAATCCCATGTTCAACAGACGCTGGCGTTCCTTGCGCAGATTGAAGAATATCTTGCGCTGCGCCTGTGTTGTACCGAGCTTCACCATCCGGTGGTTGTTCAACAGATAGTAGATGATGTAGGAACGTATCCAGTACTGGGCGTAGTGCGACAGCCGAACACCCTTGACCGGATCGAAGTGCTGCACCGCCTTGACCAGGCCGATGTTCCCTTCCTGGATAAGGTCGAGCACCTGCGATGTGAATGAGCGGTATTCCATCGCAATCTTTATGACCAGGCGAAGGTTGGCCGAGACCAGCTGGTAGGCGATCTCGGGATCGCGTGTTTCCACGAAACGCGCGGTCAAGTCTTTTTCCTCTTCGGGCGTCAGCAACGGGTACCGTTGAATATCCCGTATGTACCTGTACAGCAGATCAACCTGAACCGACGTCTCGTCGTCCTGTATACGGGTCGGAATCAGGGATTTCTCGCCACCTCGAACCTCGACCAGTTCGGTCGATTCCACCGGCTCAATCGGTTCGACCGTGTCGTCGCGGTCCTGCGTTTCTGTGCTCAGATCGTCGTCAACCAACTCTGGATTTTCCTCATTGTTCAGCAGCCACCGCGAAACCGGGGCGCGACATATGATAACATCACTTGGCCCGGTTTTTGTCATTGCGACAATCTCGAGAGGTTCAAATGTCAAATCCACCCGTGGCTAAGCGAGCGGGTGCCCGCGCGATTGCCGTACTGGCGGTCGCAATTCCAATTGTTTTTGTTTCCGGTTGCTGCGGCCGGCAGTCCGATCCCGTCGACATGATTCCGTCCGACGCGGATGCCTGGCTGGTGACACGTCCGCCGTTGGAGATGGCGTCCACTCTGACCCCCCTTCTGCGTAAGATGCCCGGACTGGCCGGCGTGTTCGAACTGGTCGAATCGACCACAGGCATGAATCTCGCCAACCCTGAGTCATCGGAATGGATCGATCCGCGACGCGGCCTGATGGTTTCGTCCTGGCGCTCCGGATGGCTGATCGTGGCTCCGATCAGGAAAGCCGGTGTGGCCGGTCGCCGGCTGCCTCTCCAGCTTGCCAGGTTTGGCTTTGTTCAGGGACGCGAGGCCGATGGCGTGCGGTACTTTTCTTCGTCGTCGCGGGGGCCTGCCTGCATGCTGGTCAAGTCCGGGGTTGCGATCCTGTATGCGGGCCCC
>JAGOFO010000197.1 GCA_017997155.1 Myxococcota bacterium | reverse complement strand
ACGGTTCGAACGTCGGAGCGGCCAGAATCCGCCGAATTATCCTCTCATGGTTGTAGCAGAGCCGTCAGGCGGGCCAGGATGGCGGCGAGGGACGGGGCCGGGAGGGCGGCGATTGGCGCGGCGTTGCTGCGGCGCCAGTCAAGGCTGCGAACCTGGTCGGACAGCACGGTGCCGGTTATGGGCAGGCCGTCGGGGATCGGGACTTCGAACGGATAGCCTTTGATTTGACTGGTGATGGGGCACATCACGGCGAGCCCGGTCCTGGAATTGTATTCGGCGGGGGATAGAACCACGGCGGGGCGGCGGCCAGCCTGTTCATGGCCGGCCTGTGGATTCATGTCGATCCAGACGATATCGCCGCGGGCGGGTGTCCATGTGTTTACCATTCTTCACCCCCGACCGGCCGTCCGGCGTCGATTTCACCATGAAGGTTGTCGCTGGTGATGCCCGACAGCAACTCATCGAGGACGATCGACGGCGGCACGATGGGGCGGATCGTGAGGCGGTCGCCGTCGATAGTGATTTCCACGGGGCCGTTTTCGAGCATCCCCGCCTGTCTGGCAAACGCACCAGGAATCCTGATCGCCAGGCTGTTTCCCCATTTCTGCACTTTCGCCTTCATTTTTGTTTCCGTGATGAATCTACAATGAAGATACATTTGTTTGCGCCCCCGGTCAACAGGCAAGGCTGATTCGAAGAATGGCGACGTATGTTGCACGCGATCCAGTGACGGCCACTCTACATGCTCGGGCAGGCGGGGCGAAGGCGGATGAAGGTCGGGGTTGCATCGGACGGCGCGAGCGGATAAGATTCGGATTGCCGGGACGGGATGGCGTTGATATTGCGTAACCCCGCCAGGTCCGGAAGGAAGCAACGGTAAGTAGTGTTGCGGGTGTCCCGTCCCGGTATTTCTCCCTCCTCCTGGCAGTTGTTAACCATGTCATATCAGGTCATCGCCAGAAAGTTCCGGCCACAGACGTTCGATGACATCGTCGGGCAGTCGCACGTGACCACGACATTGAAGAACTCGATTCAGGCGGGCAGGATCGGACACGCGTTTCTGTTCACCGGTATCCGCGGGGTCGGCAAGACAACCGCGGCGCGCGTTCTGGCCAAGGCGCTGAACTGCGTGGACGGGCCGACGATCACGCCGTGCAACGTGTGCGACGCGTGTCGTGAAATCACGATCGGCACATCCCTGGACGTGAAAGAGATCGACGGCGCCTCGAACCGCGGCATCGACAGCATCCGCGAGCTGCGCGATGGCGTGGCCTTCGCGCCGACCCGCGACCGGAACAAGATCTATATCATCGACGAAGTTCACATGCTGACGACCGAGGCGTTCAACGCGCTGTTGAAGACTCTCGAGGAACCGCCTCCCAACGTCGTCTTCATCTTTGCCACCACCGAAATGCACAAGGTTCCGGCGACCATCGCTTCGCGGTGCCAGGTTTTCGAGTTCAAACGGATCGGCGTCCAGGCGCTGATTGATCATCTGGGATACATCGCCAGGCTTGAACAGATCGACGCCGACCCCGAGGGTCTGCGCCTGATCGCCCGCGAGGCGGACGGCAGCCTGCGCGACGCGTGTTCGTTGCTGGATCAGGTGATCTCGTTCGCCGGGAAGACGGTGGACGAGGCGGCCGTGGCCGAGATCCTGCGGACCGGCTCGCGCAAGGACCTGGAAACCATGCTTTCGGCCATCCTGGCCGAGGATGCCGCCGGTGCGTTTTCTTCGTTCGCCGGATCCATCGAGCGCGGCCTCCCCGCCCGGCAGGTTCTGAAGGATCTGTCCCGCTATCTGTCCGAGTGTCTGCGTGTCCGCCTTCTTGGTGCCGACGCCGCCCGTGAGACCGGTCTGACCGACCAGGAAGTGGCGGTGATGGCCCGCATCGTCGAGGGCAGGACACCGGAACACCTGGCGACGCTTTTGAACCTGTTCGTTACCGCGGCCGATCGCGTCGCCGATTCGCGCAGCCCGGAGCTGCTTGCCCAGGCCGCCATCGTCAAGGCGTCCCGCATGTCGGCGTTCTCGGCGGTCGTCGGTCTTGTCGATCGTCTTGAACAGATCGTTGCCCAGGCCCCGGCGCATATGCCGCAGCCTGCCCGCGTCCCGGTTCAGAAGGTGGAACCGTCGTACGCCCCGGCGCCGAAACCGATGCCTGGGGTGGAAGCCTCGGTGCCGCCAGCCGCCGCCCCCGCGCCAAAGGTCGAAATGTCTGCCGCCCCGGCGCCAGCTCCGACAGGCGCGCCCCAGTGGACCAGGCCCGCGACGACAGGTGGCCGGGGAACGGTCTCTGACGCGGTTGCAAGGCTTACCCAGGCCGCCGGCATCGCACCTTCGCCCGCGCCTTCGCCCACGGCGACGCCCGCGCCTTCATCAGCGCCGGCGGCTTCCGCGGTGGTTCCATCCGGTGTCGCGGACTCCGACGTGGGCGCCAGGTTGATGCAGGATCCCATTGTCAGCAGAACCCTGAGTCTGTTCGGTGGCGAGGTCTTGTCGACCGAATCGTCTGCCGACAAGTGATTTTCATCGGAATTTCCTTATGAAGAACGCACTACCCGAGTCCCTGATGCTTCTGGTCGGCGAATTGCGAAAGCTGCCCGGTGTCGGCGAGAAGACCGCGCTCAGATATGTGCTGCACATGCTGGCCGACGATTCCCGTCGCGCCTCGGACCTGTCCAATGCCTTGAACGCGGTGGTCGAGCGCGTGCATCCCTGCCGTGTCTGCGGTTTCCCCGCCGAGCAGGACGAATGCCGCTATTGTTCCGATCAGTCGCGTGATCGGCAGTCGGTTTGTGTTGTCGAGTCGGTTGGTGATCTGCTGGCCGTCGAGCGGATGGGCGAGTTCAACGGCCTTTACCATGTGCTTGGCGGTTCGGTTTCCGCGCTACGCGGGATAACACCTGAAACACTCAGGATTCCTGAGCTTGCCGAGCGGGTCCGTCGTGACGGTATCCGCGAGGTGATTGTCGCCACCGGCGCCGACGCCGAGGGTGAGACGACCGCGCTTTATATCCGACGGATAATGGAAGGCGGCGCAACCGGGGTCAGGGTCACCAGGCCGGCGACCGGGATCCCGATGGGGTCATCGATAGAATATCTGGACGGGATAACTCTGATGCGCGCGATTCGTCAGCGCCGCGACCTGTAGAACCGCGCCGCGTCCGGCCCGGATTCAATGCTTTCGGTAATCGTCCCCCGCCACCTCGATGAATTCGCACATCTCGCACAATCTGGAATAGATGCGGTCGTCGATGCGCGAGATCAGGCCGGGCATGCCGCCCTGGTCGGATGCCTTGTTCGGGTCGAAGTTGGTGGTGGCGATGACCGTCTTGCCCGCGTTGTAGCGCCGGCTGATCAACTGGTCCAGGACAGAGACTTCCCATTCGGTGGCGCGTCCCTTTCCCAGTTCGTCGATGATCAGCACATCGGGCGCCAGCAGCGGCATGATCAGGTCACTTTCGGGGCGGTTCTCGCCGAAACCCGCCTTGAGGTCGGATAGAAGCTGGAAGAAGTCGACGAACCGGACGGTATAGCCGCGTTCCAGCAGGAAGTAGCGGGCCATCGCGCACACCAGGTGTGTCTTGCCCGTTCCAGGCCTGCCCCAGAGCATGAAGCCGCGGTTTCCGGGCCGGTAGTCGTCGATGAAGCGTTTCATGAAAAGCTTGACCGTGGCCTGTCCGGCAGAGTTTTCCTCGAATCGATCCAGTGTCTTCTCGTGCATCCTGCCCGGGATTCGGGCCATGTTGAAAAGCGCGATCCTGTTGTTGAGTGAAGCGCACGAACACGGAACGGCCCGCACCGGCAGTTCGGTCGCGTCGATCATCAGTCCGCTGCCGCCGCAGATCGGGCACACCGCGCGGCATGCGTCGCAGGTACGCGCCCTGGCGTATTCACCGTCGGGCATGGTCACGTAACCCAGATCCTTGCATTTCGTGCAGTCCATCTCAGCCACGTCGCCCCTTCGGGTCCTTGAGGACCGCGTCAATGAATCCTGTGAATCCGGTGTGTTCCGCGACTGCCTTGCGCAGTCCGTTTCGCCGCAGGTCGTCGATCGCCTTCCTGCCCAGGCCGCGCGCCTCAGCGTCCTTCAAGCGTCCTTCGACCGCTTCCCTGATGGCCGCGAATTCCTGCGGCGGCAGCGTCTCGCCGATGGCCATCACCAGCATGTCCTCGACTTGAAAGAGCAGGTCGGCCAGTGGAACCGACGTGCGGCAGGACT
>JAGOFO010000034.1 GCA_017997155.1 Myxococcota bacterium | reverse complement strand
ACTTCTTCTTCTACAACCCCGAGCATCCGCTGGTGCCGCAGGGCGTGGATCCGGCGTGGCTGCTTCAGACCGACTCCGAGAAGTGCGCGAACCCGATGCACGTTCAGTTCCCGTACAACCTCAACGCGGAATACAACCCGACAGGCGAGTACGACCTGATTTCCTTCTGCGACGGTTCGCCGGATGTCTGCCGCGGTATTCCCGACTGCGACGACGAGGCGCCCGAGATGCGCGCCATGCGCGGATGGTTCTGGCCTGACCAGCCGGACAGGCTGACAATGCCCGTCACCGGCTTCATGGCGGTCGACTACAACGGCAACGGCAAGCGCGACCTGGGTGAACCGGTCGTTTTCAACCTGGGCGAGCGCTGGGACGACGTCGGCGTGGACGGATGCCCGAACGAGTTCGAAGACGGCAACGGTGGCTGCAATGAGACGGCCTCCGGCAGTGCCGATGTCGACGCGAACGGCGACGACTGGGACCTGATGACGAACAACCAGGGCACCGAAAACAACAGTGAATACGACGATGGCGAGCCCTACGAGGACTTCGGTCTTGACGGCGTTGACTCGAATTCGATTCCGCTTGCAGCCATGGGCACGGTCGATCGTTCGATTTCTATCGTCGATTACGGCGAGGGTGACGGCGAATACACCTACAACCCGCGCTGGCAGGCGATGATCGAAAACGACGCCCGCGCCTACTTCCGGAAGGCTCCGCTGGAAGACCTTCAGAAGGCGAACTACTTCTTCGACGGCGGCATCCGCGACGGCCTCGGCGCCCTGACCTCGGCGCTGCACCTGGCTAACGCGTTGAAGGACCGCGGCATCGACGTGCGCACCTACCAGAACTTCACGGGCTTCGAGGACTCCGTGTTCCCAGGCCTGACCTGCAACCAGATGCTTGGAACGAAAGAGGACTTCGGCACTGTCGATTTCTCCCGCAAGTCGTTTGGCCCCAGCTTCCTGATCGCTTACGGCGATCCGACGATGGAAGAGGAAAAGGCCTACAAGGACGGCAGCGGCAATCACATCGGCAACGGATGCGAGGTCAGCCTGCGCGGACTGGTGCCGTACGCGGCCGCGAACTTCCGTATTCCCGATCCGGTGGTCGTCCCCAACAACAACTTCCTGGGCGAGATCTTCTACAGCTCGTATTACTCCGATGTTCTGCAGAGCCGCCGCTGGTTCTCGGTCAACCTGCCGCCGGACTACGACAGCACGGAATGCTACGCGAACTGCGACGCCGCCAATCCGGACGACAAGGTGCTGTTCAACGAACTGGAATACCCGGTTTCCTACATGCTCCCTGGCATCGGAATGCCCCTGGACGGCATGAGCATCCTGACGATGCTGTTCAATCTCACGATGGGATACGGCAGCGGTCCGCGCTACATCCTGATCGTTCCGGACGGCCAGTGCTGCTTCAGGAACAAGACGACGGGCGCCCAGGTGTGCAACTGCTTCGAGAACGGCGACAACATGACGTGCGTCGACAACGAGTGCAAGGGCCCGCACGAGACCTGCACCGTCACCGACATCCCGAAAAGCGAGTTCAATCCGAACCACGAGCAGGAATGCAACAGCGGTCACTTCTTCGTGAACCAGGCGACCAACCGTTACGGCGCCAATGGCTCGGACCTGGAAACGCTGAAGTTCGAAGACGCCTTCATCGAGCAGGTTCTGGCCACCGAGAACATGTTCCGTATCCGCAAGCCCGCCACGGTTAAGGTCCCGGTCGATTTCTGATTCCGACTACCCCAGACTTTTCTTCCTGTCAGGCATAGCAGGTTCGGTTGATGATCTCTTCCTTGAGTTCGTCGGAAAGATCGTTGAAGTACGCGCAGTAGCCGGCGATTCGGACTATCAGATCCGGGTACTTTTCGGGATGTTCGCGCGCGTCGATCAGGGTTTCGCGACTGACCACGTTCGGTTGGAACTGCATGCCGCCGGCTGCGAAGTATGACCTGATTACCCCAGCGAGGTTGTCGATGCCGGAATCGCCGGGGAACAGTGCCGCGTCGATGGTGGCGGTGTTCGTGGTGCCGTTCGGGGCGTACCTGGGGAAGTCGACGCCCGCGACCGCGTTCAGCGACGAAGTCAGATCGACCTTCTTCATGCCGTAGTGGGGGATGACGCTGTTGGCCAGGGGCACGCCGGACAGTCTTCCAGAGGGCAGGGCAGGAGTGTTCTTGCCATACGCGATGTTCACGTTCAGGCCGTAGTAACCGGCCACGTATCTTCCGCCACGCGTGCACTTCGGCACGGCCGCGAGCGCGTTCACCCAGCATTCCAGCACGCGGTTGACCCAGTACGCCGGCCTGGTCGACGAGTCGTTCCCAAACTTCGGCACTGCAAGCAGCCTTTCGCGAATGCGAGCCGGTCCCATGCCTTCGAAGTTCCTTTCCATCGCGTCCAGCAACTCGGCCAGGGTGAACTCGCGCCTTTTGAAGACCAGTTCATCGATCGCGTGCAGCGAGTCGGCCACATCGGTCTCGCCGACCGCCTGAATCCCGTTCGTGTTGATCTCGGCGCCGCCGTCGAGCACGTCACGCCCGGCCCGCACCGCGCTGGCGAACATGGATGAAGCCAGCGGGACCGGCGTGTGTCTGGCCAGGGCGGTCTCGATCTTGTAGTGGTCGTCCAGCACGGCGGCGGTCACGGCGTTCAGACGTTCCTGGAATCGACGCATCAATTCGTCCATGTCGGCCGGTGGTTTGACAGGCGCCTTGCTGGTCGCCGGCGTCCCGGGGCGCGTCAGTTTCAGTCCCCGCGCCAGCCCGTCCGCGGCCATGTTCAGTGCCTTCTTGTCCAGCCCGTCCAGCAGTCCGTATTTCCACAGGTCCTTCTCGTCGCCTGTCAAAGCCTGCAGGAACGGCATCGTCAGGTTGACGTTCGCACAGTCGGTGTTGCCGAAGTGTTCCGTTGACGCGCACGGCTCGACGCAGCCGACGATCGAGTAGTTCCGGTTCTGTCTTTCCGTCGTCATCGGATACCAGTTCCGCAGCGCCGGAATGTACACGTCGTCGTTGAAGAGCTCCGGCATCGGGGTGCCGGTCAGGTAGACCTCGGCGATCCGCTTCACATATTTGTCCGGGCTGCCGGAGTGGATGCGCGCCGTCATATTGACGCTGACCGGGTGCAGCTTGCATGCATCCAGGATCATGTACGTCACGTCGTTCGTCGCGTCGTTTCCATCAGCGTCCACGCCGCCGATCGTTATCGTTTCGACCGGCGAGACGGTCTCGAACAGCTTGCCCAGTTGCAGTCCGGTGTCGCCATCGTTGAAGAAGACGATTTCCTCGATCTTCAAGACAAACAGCGCGACCAGTTCCCTGGCGCGCTCGGGCGTGATGCGGCCCGCCTGGATATCCGCCTGGTAGAACGGGTACAGAATCTGGTCCAGGCGTCCAAAGGAAATGGCGTTCTCGAACGCCTCGATGCACAGGGCGATCTCGATGAAGAGGATCGACTGCAGCGCCTCGTGGAATGTGGTTGCCGGCAGTCTGGGCACGCGCGCGCATATCCGCGCCATCTCGCGCAGTTCGTCGCGTCGCGTCCGGTCCTTTTCGCGGCGGGCCATGTCGGTCAGCGTGCCTGAGTACCGGACCGCGAACTCCTCGACGGCGGTCAGGGCCGTCATCAGCGCCTGGTGGAAGGTCGTGGCGGTTCCGTCGTTGTCCGCGACTGCCTGTTCGACCTCACGCCTGATGCCTTCGGTGCCCAGTCTGAGCAGCCGGTCGTTGTTCACAACGAAGTGCGACACGCCCGACATGTTGTTCTCGAAGCCGTACTTCTTCTGAAGCAGGCGGGCCGCGAAGAGCCCAAGCTCGCGGTAGGACGGGAAAATCTTCGTAATGATGCTGTTCCTGGCCCAGAAGGGAGCGGTTTCCAAATAGAAGCGCGCCTTTTCTGTCTGCGAGCATTTGAACGGGATGGGGGTCTGTTTGTCGCAGTTGTAGATGTTGCTGACACCCAGCGCGCTGAAGTAATCCACCCACAACTGGGCGCCGACCCGGCGCGCGGTGAAGTTGCCCACCAGCAACTCGTCGGGGTACACCGCCACCTTCTTGTTGTTCAGCAGGTATCTGAGCAGATCCGCGCGCTGGACCTCGACCGGCTGCTTGAAACCGTGTTTCTTGAAGAATTTCGTCTTCAGCGTGGCGGTTTCCATGCACAGATGGTAACCGTCCGCCCGGATTGCCTTTTTCACCGCGTCGACGCGTGGCGTGAATTCCGTCTGGCGACGCTGGTCGTCCAGCCCGGACGTCACGACCTTCAGACCGAGCAGGTCGAACGCGTCGGCAGCCCGTTTCAGCGCCTCGGCCGCCTGTTCGCGGGTGATGCCCAGTGGCCGCACGTCCAGGTCGAGCCGTCGCGCCTTGTCTTCGTGCATGTCGTAGTATTTTAGCAGTTCAATCTGATCGTGCCCGACCGACTTCAGCAACTCGGCGGTCGCGCGGAACACCTGCCTGGTGTCGTTGTGACCAGGGACCACGCACATCCTGAAACGGATGTTCGCGCCGGCCTGAACCAGACGGCGCAGGTTATCCATGGCCGGACCGGATGGCCGCCCGACCAGGTCCATGTGAAGCGCCTCGTCCCCCGGCGCCTTCAGGTCGAAAAGGAACAGGTCCACCCACGGCAGCATGGCATCGTAGGTCTTTGCCGGAGCGTCGCCAGCCGTCTCGACGGCGACGTGGATCCCCTCTTTGTGCAGGGCACGGGCCAGGCGCACCAGGCTTTCGCGCGGCTGCATCATCGCCTCGCCGCCCGAGAAGGTGACGCCACCGCCCGTCATGTCATAGAAGCGCCGGTCACGACGCACCACGTCCAGGATCGAGTCGATGTCGGACACGCCGCTGCCGGCGCCGGCGTTGTCGAAACGGTGGCTTTCCGGGTTCTGGCACCACCGGCATCGCATGTTGCAGCCCTGGAAGAAGATTGTCGTTCGCACTCCAGGCCCGTCATGCACGCAGGTTCGCTGGATGTTGAAAACGGTAAGGCGGTTGTCCGAGACCTTTTTCTGTTCGTCGGCGCCCGCGATCGAAACGGATGAAATATGCATAGTTTGTCACTCTCGCTAATATGCGCCTTGCGGCGCGAACACCCTTATAATCAGGTTTCTTTTTGATGAACGCAAGGTCTGTATATCGTGATTTCTGTCTTTAATTCTATGTGGACAAAACGCTATACAGATGTCCGTTTCGTCGCTGTCGGATTTGTTGGGGGGACCGTTGGTTCTGGGACCGTTGGTTTTGGGGGTCAGTTGGCCTTGCGAACAGGGATGTAGGACGGGTTCCACTGGCTGGCCAGTACCCGCGACTCGATCTCGGCGTCGGTCAGCTTCGCGCCGACACCACTGTCACGGGCCTCGCGCGCGACCGCCATGGCCACCTGCGCCGACGCCTCGCGGATGAACTTCATCTCGGGCAGAACGTAACCCCGGGCCGCCTGATCCGGCGTGACCATGCCAGCCAGCGCGCGCGCGCCGGCCGCGAACATCGCGTCGGTCACCTCGGTCGCCTGCGCCACGATCGCGCCCAGGCCGACGCCCGGGAAGATGAACAGGTTGTTGCACTGGGCGATGCCCTGCATTCCGATCTTCGTCTCGATGGGCGGGAAGGGACTGCCCGTCGCCATGATGAAGCTGCCGTTCGTCGCCTGGCAAACCTGGTCCGGCGTGCATTCAACCTTCGATGTCGGATTCGACAGCGGCATGATGACCGGACGTTCGTCGAACCTGGCCATCCCGGTAAGGATCTCGTTGTCGAACCGACCCGGCTGCGCCGTGGTCCCCACCAGCACGTTGACGCCGACGTTGATAATCACGTCGATGATGTCGATGTAACCGTCTTTCTTCAGTTTCCATCCGGCCACGGCCGCGCGCGGCTTTGCGAATGCGTGCTGCTGCGGTTCCAGTGTGGGATCGTCCTCCATCAGCAGGCCCTGCTTGTCGATGTGGAAGATCCTGTCCCGAGCCTGCTGGTCGGTCAGGCCCTCGGCCCGGAGAGCCGCCGCGATGTTGCCCGCGATCCCGGATCCGGCCTCGCCGGCGCCCGCGATGCAGTACCGCATGTCCTTCATCGCCATGCCCTTGATCCGGGCCGCGCCCATCAAGGCGGCCAGCGCCGTCGCGCCCGTACCCTGGATGTCGTCGTTGAAGGACAGGATCGTCTGCCGGTACTTCTTAAGCAGATCGAACGCGTGATGCTTGGCGAAGTCTTCCCACTGATACATCACGCCGGGAAACGCGCGTTTGCAGGCCAGAAGGAAACGTTCAACGAACGGGTAGTATTCGTCGTTGCCCAGACGGTTGTGACGCCATCCGATGTAAAGCGGGTCGTCCAGCTTGGACTGGTTGTTCGTGCCCACGTCCAGGGTGATCGGCAGAACCTCGGACGGATGCAGGCAGCCGGCCGCCACATAGAGTCCGACCTTGCCGATCGGGATGCCCATCCCGTCCGCTCCCTGATCGCCAAGACCAAGGATGCGCTCGCCGTCCGTAACGACGATCAGCCGCACGCGGGGCAGGGCCACCGACGCCAGGATCTCGTCGATGCGGCCGATGTTGTCCGGGTTGATGTACAGCCCGCGCGTCCGCCTGAAAATGTGCGAGAACTTCAGGCAGGCCGTTCCGACCGTCGGGGTGTAGATGATCGGGATCATCTCGGACAGATGGTCCAGCACCAGCTTGAAGAACAACGTCGAGTTCGTGTCCTGGACGCCGTTCAGGAACGTGTATTTTTCAAGATCGGAGGTCTTGGCGCTGTACTGCTCGTAGGCGCGCTCGGCCTGCAGCTCAAGCGTCGCCGTGGCGGTGGGCAGCAGTCCGTCCAGTCCAAGCTCACGCCGTTCGGTCGCCGTGAATGCCTGGCCCTTGTTCAGAAACGGGTTGTTCAGCACCGCCTCGCCTGTCAGGGTCGTCGAGTAGTAGCTTCTTCCGGTCTCCGCATCTTCTTTCAGTTCGAATGGCTTGTTCATCGCGTCAGTCTCCAGCTTCGGCAGGTACGTCACAAATTCGGAAATCGGTCGCGCGGCGTTGCCGCCGGCCCCGAAACGGCCAATAGGATACACCGGAATCGACTTTCGGTCGTCCCTTTTCGGACGCTGACGTCGCTGCATGCGGTGCTGCTATTTCCATTCAAGTGCAGGTCGTCGGTTGTGGGCAACGCAGTCGCGCAGGTAAAGGTTGATCAGGTTCTGGTAGGGGATGCCGGTCTCTTCCGCGAGTGCCTTGAAGTACTCTATCACGTCGGTCGCAAGCCGAATGGTCACCTGCTTTTTCAGTTCCCCGGCGTACGGATTCCTTTTGCCCTTCATAGTCGCGAAGTCGTATTCCTTTCTCATCAGCCAGTCCCCATGTAAACGTCGGATTCCCTGCGCGTTGCCACTCGCGCCGAGATAATCCTTATGACCTTGTCGTCTTGCCTGGCACAGTGAACAACAACCAGCAGTCTCAGGTGGGCGCTCATCCCGAGCAGGAGGAATCGATGTTCGTCGACGTCATGATCCGGATCGTCAAACACCAATGCCATCTCGTCGAGAAACGCCGTCTGAGCCTCATCAAAACCAACCCCGTGTTTTCTCAGATTGGACTCAGCCTTGGTCTCGTCCCACTCAAAGAGCATCCGTGACCTCCCGGTGGTCAACGGATAACTACATTGTAGTTATCTCATATTGACAGTCAACAGCGTTTGGCTCATCGAATACGTAACCGACAGGATTCTTCGAGAATTGCATGGAGAGCGTTTCGGGAAACCAACCGCTCCCCGCAGGCTTACGACGGTGTCTGTGATTCCGTTACTTCTTCTTCATGTGCACGGCGGAGTCGTCCTGGATGGACTGGGGCAGGAAATCGCAGGCGCCGCTGGCCATGCACTGGTTGTCCGACAGCACGCGGCCGCCGGTTGCCATGAACAGGGCGAGCTGGTTCTCGATGAAGTTGTTGATGTTGAATTCGCGGCGGGGGTCCGAGAATTCGACGCCATGCGCGCCTAGTGGGTAGTTGTACGGAATCCTGAACGCGATGTGTCCGATCGGGTTGCCGGCGCCGTCCTTCAGAATCCTGGTCTGCGGGATGTAACCGGGCACATCCGGCTCGCCGAACTCGTTGACGCCGCGGTCGGCGTTGTCCGGGTCGGCGTGCAGGGGCATGGCGCCTTCCGGGTCGGAGACCAGTTCGGTCGCGAATTCGTCCGGCCAGCGCATGTCCTTGATGATCTCGCTGTCATCCCAGTCCGCGTAGGTCACCATGTTTTCGCCGGAGGACAGGTGCCGCCTGAAGCCCTCGACGCCCTCGGCCACCCAGGCGCCCAGCAGCAGATCGTTCGCGGTGACCTCGGCGCCCTCGTACTGGATGGCGCCCGAGGCGCGACCCAGGTTCAGGCCCGTCGAGATCGGCACGTTCGGGTCGCCCACCGAGTGGTAGATGATGGCGTTGGCGACGGGATTGCGGCACTCGCCGCCGGGGCAGGTGCCCTCGTCATAGCCGCAGCCGCACGAGATCCGCTCGCGATGGGCGAAGCCCGGAACGTAGGCAATAGAGTCGCCACGTTCCATGATCGCCGACGCCATCGAGATGAGCTGGCGGAAACCCGGGGTGTTTCGCGGGTACCCAAGCCCCGTCGCGATGGAGACCAGTGGCGTGCCGATCGGGTAGACGGCGCCCTGGAAGGTTATTTCGATCTCGAAGGTGTCAATCGTTTCAGCCGGTTCAACGCCGGTCACGTCGTCCACCCAGCCGTCGTAGATGTCGATGACGATGGTGTCCCCGAACAGAGTCGAACGGGATTCGTTCGTTCCGTTGCAGATGGCGTTGCCAAACGGCTTGTCGTTGGAGTCCTTCTCCACGTGCCAGGCGGCCGTCGATGCATCAGGTTGAACGCAGGTCACGGGCACCGGCTGGGTGTCGCCGTCCTTCAGGCCCAGGTACGGGCGCTTTTCCACGGCGGACAGCGCGTCGGCAGGCACGGCCACCCGCCATCCGCGCCACTTGACGCATTCCGGCTCGGTCCAGTTGGCCGGGTCGAGCTGGCAGCGGGCCTTTTCGGCAAGGCAGGTTGCGTCGTTGTCGCAGTCCGTGTTGCTGGTCGCGTCCGCGGGCAGCGGCATCCTGAATGTGTGACGGACCTCGCCGTTGACCGTGTTCGTGATGATCACGGTGTCACCGGGGCCGATGGCGTTCGTGCGCGCGAACGGGTAGTAGTGCGGGCGGTTCGGGTCACGGTCCTTCCCGGCCTCGGGCTTGAAGTACTCCTTGTGCTGGTCGTTGATCAGCCAGGCGATCTCGATTGTCCCGTCGCCGGCCGGCGTGAATACCATGAACGGTCCCATCAACGGCAGCAGCGCGCCTTCCGGCGTGCCCGGGTTGTTCGTCCGCAGGCCCGCCTGAATCATGCCGCCCGCGCCTGAAACCGGGGCGGTTGCGGCCACGCACGGCTCGACACCGGCCAGGACCATCGCGTTGAACGCGCCCATCGACTGTCCCCAGACCGGGTAGTCCACGTTTTTCGCGGTTCCCATGTCCACGCGTCCATCACCGTTGAAGTCGCCCATCAGGTCGTCGGGCTGACCGTTGCCGTTCACGTCGAAGT
This sequence comes from Myxococcota bacterium, assembly GCA_017997155.1. Lineage (GTDB taxonomy): Bacteria > Myxococcota_A > UBA9042 > DTJE01 > DTJE01 > JAGOFO01. The sequence goes on along the minus strand of JAGOFO010000034.1, from coordinate 10,899 downwards.
CCCACTTCACCTCGCCCAGCGAACGCAGGTTCCTGATGAACTGCATGTGGTCGACCGCGCCCTGCCGGATCATGTCGCGCGTGTGGAACACGTCCCAGCCCCAGAGATCCCCTCCGTTGTCGAAGCTGGCGATAAAGCCGTCGTTGTCCAGGTCGCGGATGCGTCCGTTGACCAGCGCCGCGTAGAACGGCTTCAACTGCGGGAACGCGCTGTCCAGCAGGTCGTTGATCAGGGTCGGCCAGTCGGTCGTCTTTTCGACGGGCAGCGCCAGTCCGTGACCCGGGAAGTCGATGGCGCACATGGCGTGACCGTGCTGGGCCATGCGTCCGGCAAAGCCGAACATCTCGAAGACGGCGCTGGAGAATCCGTGTCCGTAGAACATGACGGGGAAGGGCGCCTTGAACTGCTCGGTTTCCTTCGGGACCGCGCACATGAACGTGACTTTACCCGGGCCGACCACCGCGTCGTTCGTCGGCAGGTCGATAAAGAAACTCTCGTTATCGTCAGCCGGGTACATTTCGGTCGCCACCCCGTCCCGATCGACCAGGAAATTCGGCGCTGTGAATTCGCCCAGCACCCAGTAGTCTACGTGGGCCGTGTCAACCTTCAAGCCGGCCACCATCGTCGGTTTGTACAGGATGCCCCCGACCATGTCGATCAGCGAAAGCACCGCGTCGTTCGGCAGGACGTAGTGCGCGTCGGCCGGCGCCTGCTTGCCTTCGGCGTCCTTTTCCCAGATGCGGTCCGGCTTCAGGTCGACCGGGAAATCGGACGACAGCCAGTCGAGAGGTCCGGCGCCGTAGATGCCGTCGCGGATCGCGACCATCTCTTCATGGATGGTCTGCGTGGTGAAGGTCCAGGCGAACGCTATGTTGTCCAGCGACATCCCGAACGTGGCGCCGGGCAGGACGTCGGCCAGCCTTTCGAGATCCGGGGTCTGGTTCACTTCGTTGACATAGGGGAAGGGCGACACGACGGGCTCGCCGTTCAAACCCTTCATGCGATCCGTGATGACGACCGCATAGCGGCTGCCCGGGTCCATCGGGACAACCGGCCACAGCACCAGCGTCCTGGTTTCCTTTTCGTAGAAGCTGATCAGGTCGTCCGGGTTGTTCAGGCCGGGATTCGCGCCGCTGAACGTGTTCGGGCGATCCAGGACGCCGTCGAAGTCGATGTCCTCGTACTTGTCCAGTTCACCGTTGTTGTTCTTGTCCTCGTCGTGCGTCTCGAACATCAGGTTGCCCGAGTCCGCGTGCGGATCGAAGTCCCAGTACTGCCACGGCCAGGTCAGTGCCAGCGGGAAGTTGCCCTGACCCACGTCCAGCGGCACCGGCTTGCCGAAGTTTTCCGATTCCGGGCTGATATTGATCAGCAGGATGGCGTCGTCGTCGTAGTCGTGGTTCCCGGCCTGACGCGCCTTCAGGTCCACTATGTCGATGTCGTCGGAAAACGACACGGTTATCGGGGACGAAATGCCGAAACCGTCCATCCAATCCATCAGGCGAAGCAGCTTTTCCTCGGCCTTGGTCCTGGTCGTGATCGGCAGGTTGACTCGCAGACCGGTGGGCGATGTCGGCTCGCGCCTGGTCAGGAAATCGTTCGGAAAGGGCATGCCGATCAGGCCGTCAGCCGTTTCGGCCGACCAGAGGACACGGGGACCGTCACCGTCCGGAGTCGGGGCCAGGCCGGTGGGGCCATCGGCGCAGGCGGACAGCAGCGTCAGGAATGCCGCGAAGACCAAAAGCGATCTGGAGGAAGACATGCTGGTTCCCTTGTTGAAGGCATGAAACGCCGCGGGCCTTCGGCCCGTGATGGCGCAGCAAGATTGTACCACGGGGCGGTCGTTGTCAATTGTCAACAGGCCGGGTCGTTCGGGGGCGGGTAAGGCGACTGGTTTTCCTGTTGTTCCACGATTCGGTAAAGCATTTCCTGTTCGCCGGCGTGTGGGGCGCAATCGGCTCCCGGGTTCACCAGATCCCGGTAGAACATGTAGCGGGCGGTCATGTAGTAGGGCTGGACCCACAGTCCGACGATACCCACCGTGATGACGGCCAGAAGGAACCAGCCGATGAAGCGCACATCCATACAGAACAGCTTCCAGCGGTTTCCATACATCAGACGCTTGCTTTCCTTGATGGCGGCAAGGGCGTCCATGTTCGGATTTTCGGCCAGGATGAAGTAGGACATGGCGTACGAGTAGGTGGCCATGATTCCGGGGATGATGAACAGCAGCGTCCAGAGAAGAATGAAGATTCCCTGAACAAGGTTCAGCAGGAAGGCGTTGCCGAAGTACTTGAAACCACTGAAAATCGTATCGACCTTAGCATCCGGGGCGCGATGGTTGTAGGCGATGATGAACATGAAATAACCCAGGGCCATCGGTCCGCCGAGGACGCCGGCCGCGATGCTGCCGACATATGGCACGAAAGAGATCGCCATGATGATGACGAAGTAGAGCAGCGTCGCGATTGCCGCGGTTCCCCATCTGCCTTCGAGCGACGCCCAGGCGTTCTGCATCAGCACTCTGTTCTCGGTCTGCATAACCGACTCCATTCAAAGGGTTGAGAGCAGCCGGTAAACCCGGCGACCAATATTGTGGCAACGCGTGAATGTTATCACGGTCGCCGGGACGTTCAATTGATTTTCAGGGGCAGGTTCCGGCGTAGGGGCGAACCGCCTTCGCGTAGGGGCGAATCACATTCGCCCTTCTGCGACAGGGACCCGTAGGGGCGAATTACATTCGCCCTTCTGCGACAGGGTCAGGGTCAGGGTCAGGGTCAGGGTCAGGGTCAGGGTCAGGGTCAGGGTCAGGGTCAGGGTCAGGGTCAGGGTCAGGGTCAGGATCCGGAGGCCGGCCCGCAGGGCCGCCCGTTCATTCGTAGGGGCGAATTACATTCGCCCTTCTGGTCAGGGTCGGGAACAAGATCTGGAGGCCTGCATCTATTACAGATCATTGCGATATAGCAGCATTTGTTATCTAAATTGGCTGGAGAATCCCGAATACCGATACTGCTGGGACGAATACGTGCTGTGACACCAGTTCATTCGTGGTTCAAACGATCACGGTTTCCGGTCCTCGGGGATGTCCGGCCTGGGCGAGGGCAGGTTGATGAAGGCGCCGCGCGGATTGTCATAGAGTTTCTTGCGTATCACATCGCGGTGTTCCGCCGCGGTCATGTCGTCCCATTCGTCCACGGCGGTGACCTCTTCGGCAAGTGCCACGCCGACCTCGGCCTCGCCGGCCGCGACCACATCGGCGCCGGCGGCCTTCAGCCTGGAAGTGTCGCGAAGGTGCGTGCAGCGCGCCAGGATGCGCACGCGCGGATTCATCGCCCTGGCGTTGCGGATCAGTTCGGACGCGTCCTCGATGTCGGCGCTCAGGATCAGGCTGCCGGCGGTCGCGATTCCTGCCGTTTCAAGTGTGCCGGCCTGCAGGATGTCGCCGTAGATGGCGGTGAGTCCGGCCGCCTTCAGCTTGCGGATGGTTTCATGGTTAAGGTCGATGATCGTGACGTGATGACCACGTTCCTTCAACAGCCTGCACACGATCTGGCCGACCGGGCCGTAACCGACCAGGATGGTGCGATGGTGGTCGACCTTCACCAGTTCATGTGTGGTGTCGGTTGGCGTCCCCCGTCCGATTCGCGAGGCTAGGTTGCGCAGAGTGCCGTAAATCATGGGGTTGAGCGTGATCGAGATGATGGACGCGGCCACGATGGCGTCGAACGCCGCCCCGTCGATCAGATCCAGACTCTTGGCAACCGAGCCCAGGATGAAGCTGAATTCACCAACCTGGGAGAACGCCGCGCCGACCGGGATCGCGGTGGTCCACGGGTGCTTCAGAAGCCTCATGGTCAGGATGGCGACCAGCGGCTTGACGCCGATGACAACCAGCAGAACCATTCCGATCAACAGTGGCGCTTCCAGCAGGCTTTTCGGGTTGAAAAGCATTCCTATGGACACAAAGAAAAGCACGGTGAAGGCGTCGCGCATCGGGACTGCATCGCCGGAAGCCCTGGTCGCGAACTCCGAGCGGCCGACGGCCAGACCGGCAAGGAAGGCGCCAAGCGCAACGGAAACCCCGAACACGGTGGCCGAGCCGATCGCGATGCCGATGGCCAGCACCAGAACGGCCAGCGTGAAAAGCTCGCGTGAACGGGTCAGCGCGATTTTGTCCAGCAGCCAGGGGATGACCCAGCGGCCCAGGATGAAAACGACGCCGACCAGACCGATGATCTTGGCGGCGGCCATTCCCAGGGCGACCGCTGCCTGTTGAGCGCTGCCCGCGCCGTTCTTGCTGAATACGATGGGCAGCAGAAGCAGCATGGCCACGGTCAGGATGTCCTCGACGACCGTCCAGCCGATGGCTATGTGTCCGATCCTGGCGTGCAGGTCGTGTCTTTCGTTCAGAACCAGCGCCATCACGACGGTACTGGCGACCGACACCGCCATTCCCAGGATGATGCCGTGAACCCAGTCCATTCCGAATATATGCATGATGCCGGCAAGCACGGCCGTCGAAACAGAACTCTGGATAAGGGCGCCTGGCACCGCGGTCTTCCAGACGGCGATGAGTTCATCCAGGTGGAATCGCAGTCCAATGCCGAAAAGCATCAGGATCACGCCGATTTCGGCGAACTGTTCGGTGATTCCGTGATCGACGACGATGCCGGGCGTGAAAGGACCCACAAGGATCCCGGCCAGCAGATAGCCGACGATGGGCGACAGTTTGATGCGCTGTGCGATGTAACCGAAGACCAGGGCGGCACCGAGTCCGACCGCGAATGTCACCAGAATCGCCAGGTTATCCAACTTAACCTCTTGCTGATGGTCGTTGTTCGAACCGACCGACTGGATCTATTCATACCAGAAAAGGACCTGATGCGTCATCAATGGATTGACTGGAATTTGTATCGTCCCGTGCCCGATTCAGAACAGGTCGATCACGTCGACGCCGATGACCATGCGGCCCTGCGCGTTTTGAACCGTGAAGTCGTGGTCGGTCAAATCGACCTGGCCCTCGAAGGTCAGGACCGCATCGTCGGTGTCCGCGACGCCGGCCGGTTCGCGCACGTCAAAACGCGGATACCAGTCCACTTCAAGCAGCGTCGCCTTCAGCCAGATGCTGGTCATCTGGTCGAAGATCGGACCGGCGAATATGGTCTGTTCCGGATACGTCTTGATGGTCTGGATTGCAGGGAACATGTCCGGAGTCCGGTACTTCAGCAGGCTTTCGCTTATCAGCGGATCCCGACCGAACGTGTCGGGCAGGAACGGACGATACCGCACCTGGTGCTCGACGACGATCTCGGCCGGCGGACCGTTGGTCAGGGCCGAACCCTCGAGATCGTCGAACAGTTCGACTTCCTTCAGCGTGATTACGACCTTTCGGCCGTGAAACGGGGTCGCCGCGGCCAGGGCCACGGACGACTCGGCGTCGGGAACAGCCATGTGGTCCACATACACGTATGAGTGTGTCGGCTTGACCAGGCTGGAATCGGCGGCCATGAAGGCGTTTTCATCGGTCTGTTCGTGGAAATACGTGTCCAGCGTGTACATGATGCCGTCGTTCGGTTCGTCGCCAGGGTTTGTTCAGGTCCAGAAGCGTGATGTTCAGTGCCTGGGCCACACGCGGGTCGGTTCCGCAGGCGTGGTGGATAAGCATGTTGCCCAGATAGGGGCTGTTTGCCGCGCGAATCCGGTGGTCCCAAGTGGCGGCCTCGTCCATCACGAAGTTGGGATTCATCACCACGAAGTCTCCCTGTCCGATGCCAAAAAGGTCAGCCACCTCGCGGACGCTGTCGTTGTCGTACAAACGGGCCAGCCTGGCGCCGGCGATGACCCCGGCGCTGGTGAACCAGCGTACGAAGCGGTTTTCACCGGCAAGTCCCAGAAGATTGTTTTCCATCATGTAGCGCGAGATCAGGCAGCCGTAGGAATGGCAGGCCAGATTGACATGGGTGGCCCCGGTCTGGTCCAGCTTGTGCCTGATGTACATCGCGGTGATCAGCGCGTAGCGGTGCAGGGTGTCGCCGCCGCCAAGGGGGTATTTCTCGATCTCGGCGATCTGTTCCGGGGTCAGCCAGTCCGCCGGCGTGTTTCCGAAGTACTCGAATTTCGCGATCTGGTTCGGTTCGGTCCTGATTCCGTCCGAGCAGGGTCTGTCGACGCCAAACCAGCTCATGTCCTGTAGGATGCCGCCACAGCCCTTTTCGCGCCCGTATTGTTCCTCGTCCGGGTTCGTGTTCGACCATCCGTGCACCCAGATACTGATGGTCGTGTCGTTGTTGAAGTCCTTCGTGCCGTCAAATTCGGGTGTCGGGCCGCAGTCGACGGGGCATGCACCGTCGCCCTCGCACGGGTCGCAGCATCCGTCGCCGCAGTTTTTCCAGCGGTCCGGGTTCAGCACCGGACCGATACATACTCCGGCAACGCAGAGCCCGCCGGGGCAGGTGTCCGGTTCGCCGGTTTTGCACGTGTAGTCGAATTTTTCAGTGTCATCGCAGTTGATCGGCGTCTGCCAGCAGATCTCGACCGGCACATCGGCGGCTGCATCGCCGGGATCATTCGTGTCCGTCGTCGCAAGGGAGTCGTCGGACGTGTCCGGCAGGCCGGGATCCGGGGACGTGTCGGAAGGCGCGCCGACTTCCGAGTCGTGGAGGGCGTCCGGCGGAATCGCCTGATCACGTCCCGTGTCGGATGGAACATTGACATCGGTCGGCGTGAGATCCCCGATGACGTCGGAGATTGTGTCATCCGACCAGGTGTCGGAACCGCCGGCAGGGGAACCGCATCCGGGGAAAAGCAGCAGGAAGAGCGTCGGCAACACCGCAGAAAGATGCCTCAATCTCGTCACCCTCGATATGGTGTGCCATGGATTATAGGAGTGTCAGGCCGATTTGTGCAGTGCCAGGGCCAGGCAGGCGCCGGCGCAGCAGACAAGGACCGCGGGAGTGCCCGCCAGGGGTATCAGAAACAGCGGTGTCGCGATGGCTGCCAGGCCTGCCAGCCCGGTGTCCACTCCTCTGATAATTCCGGTCAGTCGCCCGGGGCCCGAGGGATTTTTGGACCACATGGTGGCGGCCGCCAACTGGAAAGTCGCTCCGGCGGCGGTCGCGCATCCAGCCATGGAGATCAGTGAAAGGGGAATTCCGATCCAGGCTGGCAAGCCTCGATCCGCCGCGAACACGACGGCAAGGATAGCCAGCGTCCCCAAGCCGGTCAGGGCCGTGCCGATCCGACCGGCGCATGCCGTGTCCCGTGCCGTTCTTCCGTCACGTTTTCGCGCCAGCCATGAACCGACGCCCAGTCCGGCCATGTAAGCCGCCACCAGTCCTCCCAGCCACAAGTGAAGGGCGCCCCAGGTCGCCTCGACCATCCACATCAGCGATGTCTCGGCGGCGATGCCGACAGCGCCGGTGATGGCAGCCACCGTGAAACCCCATCTTCGAGGGTCGCGCAGCAGTCGGGTCGGCGCCGTCGCCAGAATGACCAGGGGTATCAGTGCCAGCAATACGATGACCGCCATCGGCTTGAAAGGCGGTTGTCCCGTGGCCAGACCGGGATGGAAGCGGGCGGCCCAGTCGGTCAGCGCATGGAGTTGTATCGACGGCTTCAGGCGGTCGGACGCGGGTGTGATGTCAATCTGGCTCGTCAGCGACGCGGTCAGACGATCCAGGTTGAACGGATTCAAGGCGTCCGCAAGGAAGCGGTCGGTCGCGTATCGACGCTCAACCGTCATTCCGCGCGCGTTGGCAATCACCGTATCGACGTCGATCGGGGCATCGCCGCAGACGATCCACCAGCGATCGATAGGCAGCACCGAGCAGGCGCCGAAGGATAGTCTGGCGGACTTCAGGATCGCCGCCAGCAAACGTGTCTGCGGCGCCGATGGACGGACATTCGCGCCGTCAAGGGCAACAAACACCATGCCGCCTGGGCCGACGACCTTTCTCATCAGTTCGAAGGTGTCGCTGCCAACCAGCCTGGCGCGGTTCAGTGTCTCCGGCCTGCCGAGATCGACGACGATGGCGTCCCACGCGGGCTTGTCCAGACTGGCGGCGTGGCGCAGATAGACGAGCGGGTCGGTCGGGATGACATCAACTGCGTCGGCGTCCGTATTGCACATCCGGGTGATGAACCGGTGCAGTTCCATGTCGGGTTGAACCAGCGCGACCCGTCTGGAGGGCATCGTGGACAACGCCGCCGCGTCGCGCGCGTTTCCCGCTATGAAAAGGACGTTGGCGGCATCGGGAGCGATTCCGTGGACCACCGTGGCCATCACCTCGGGGGATTGCCGATCCTCGCAGTCGACAAGCGTTCGCGTTCCGTCGGTGATGGTCGTCTGACCGTCCAGTTCCACCGCGCCGAACCGGCCGAAACGGTTTTCGATGACCGAGGTCGCGCGGCCGCCCGAAGAAATCGGCAGGCGGGCCAGGACGACAGCACCGGTCGCCAGAACCAGGGTGGCGGCAAGAGCCGGGATGATGACTCCGGGCCGTCTAAAACGCACCGCGGGCAAGGCGCCGGCGCCGCACAGGATTGCGATGACGGCGAGACCGCTGGTGCCGATCCAGTCGATCAGCAGCGAGCCGATCACGAACCCGGCGATCGCCGAGCCACAGGATTCGAGTATGGAAGCCAGCGCAAGGGAGTGACCGAACCTTCCATCAAGCGCGGGCACCAGCCAGGCGAAAAGCACTCCCGAGCCGGCTGCCGGCAGCGCGGCCGCCAGCGCCATCCAACCCGCCGCGGCAATGGGATGCATGGAGATGCCCGCCGGCGAGAGAGCCGTTGACGCCAGACGAAGGACGAACAGGGAAAGGATGACGCCGAGAGCGGTCAGCGAGGCGCCCAGGACGACAAGCCTGTCCGGACGACACCGGTGGTCCGCCAGTCCGCCTGCCGCGGCTGCCGCGATGGCGCCCGCGACCAGCCAGATGGACAGTGCGATGCCGATGAAGAACTCATTGCCGCCGAACCGCTCGAGTCCGGCCCGGAAGACGACCAGTTGGGCAAGAGCCGCCTGCGCGCCAAGGGCGGCGACACCAAAACCGCGCCCGATCTGGCAGGCGTAAGGATTCACGTCATTCCTTTCCGGCCACGTCATCCTCGTTGAAGATGATGCCTTCGAAGCGGTGAAGAACGGCCGCGGGGTCCTTCCACGCGTCCATCGGCAGCCCGGCCTTGCGGGCGGTGTGATTCAGGAATTCCTGCAGGTTCCAGCCCCATTCGACGGGCACCTGCGGTAGAAGCAGACCGCGTCTTCCGTGCAGCGCGATGGTCAGACCGTCGCGACCAATGACTATTTCGTTCGTGTCACGCACGCGAACAGGCGGGAAAAGTACGCTGATCTCGTATTCAAGGCGGGGAAGCTCGTCCTTGCGCACCCGGTTGAACCTTGGGTCCTGCGTGGCGGCGGCGACAGCCATCTCGCGAACGCACTGCCACAGTGGCATCCGTGCCTCGGTGTGGCCGATACAGCCGCGCAGGTCGCCGTTGATTTTCAAGGTCACGAACGCCGCTCCGGGCTGAAGCAGGACAGGATCCGTCACCTTGAAGTCCGGGACCCTGCCGTTGGTGATAAGCCCTTCGACTGTTGCCCTGGCGATGCCGAGCAGTTCCTTTTTCTGGGATACGGTGAGTTCGTTGTCGTGCGGTCTGGCCTGTTTCGTTTCAGTCATGGTTACCCCCGTTCCGGCCGGACCCGTGCCGGCCGCGGCGCCCTTGTCGACCGCCGTCCTGGACTGACGCGGGAATGCCAACGCGCCATAACCGACCACCTTGCGCCTGTCGCCCGCCGTGTCCCCGGAGTTCCGGTAATCCAGCACCACCGGTTTCGGCCATTTCAGCGCCTTCTGCGCCGAGATCAGTGCCGCGACCAGGGCCCAGCCGCAGAAACCGCCGTACCGAGCCTCGGCGCCCGGCCCGACGCCGTTGCCGTCCAGGTCCAGGACGCGTTTCAGCATCAACCGGTCCAGTTCGACCGCGTCGGCATAAGGCAGGTAGTGCGACATGTCGGTGGATACGACGACGACCGTGTTCGGATCCGCCGCGTACCTGCGAGCCAGAATCCGCGCCAGTTCGTTCACCACCGTCGGATCTTCCTGGTTCCCGAACATCAGAGGCACGATCCTGGCCCTGGGTGCCGCCACCTGGATGAACGGAAGCTGCACCTCAAGCGAGTGTTCGCCGGCGAAGAGCGCCCTGTCGTCAGTGATGACCTTTGATTCGGCGATCAGCGCGGCAACTTCCTCGATATCGACGGCCAGCGACCCGAGCGGTGTCTTGAAAGCGGACGCCGTGGTAGTGGCGATGCCGTGGTTGCGCAATCGTCCGTTTGAATCCCACGGTCGGTGTGAGAAGGCGATTACGACGACGCGACTGGGGGAGACACGCTGGATCTGTCGATATGCGCATCCCGCGATCGGCCCGGAGTAAACGTATCCAGCGTGCGGCGCGATGAATGCCCAGGCATTTTGTTCCTGGCCGCTTCCGGCCGCGTCGATGTATGCCGTGACGTCGGACCGCAGCCTCGTCGCGCCTGCCGGATAGAAACTGCCGGCGACACCCGGTTCGATGGCCGGCCCGGCCTTGACCGTGCCCGATCCGCACCCATTGATAATCGACATCAAAATCATGATTGCCACCGCCATGAACTGGTTATGTCTGCTGAACATGTGTTCACCCCGCCAGCCCGTCGCCGCCGGTCCAGTATCTGGCGGTCACGTCGGATGTGTTTCGGGTTTGCCCAGGTTCACCCGTCATCCGCCGGCCATCCGCGATCCTGAAGGGCGCGGACAGCATCTTCAGTCCGACCAGACACAACCCGGCGCCGGCCGCCATCAGAAACCCGCGTCGGCCGGTTTTCACCGGGCCGTCCTTCGGAAGTCCTGTTTC
>JAGOFO010000033.1 GCA_017997155.1 Myxococcota bacterium | reverse complement strand
CTGACGTAATTCACCACGCCCGGCTCGGAGTAATCCCATCGCATCATCCCGGGTCTCTTGAAGTACGCGTTACCGCCGCGACGAAACGATCGCTTCGGGGACTTTGTCTCCACGACCTGCTTGAACGAAGCGGAAAAATCCGTCGTGCCGGCATAGAAAGAGTTCAACCGCAGAAGAACCGGATTGGTCGACCACTCCGACGCCTGCGTCGCGGGCTGAGCCGCGGTCGCGGGTACACCGGTGGACACCGGGGTCTGAGATGTCGCGTCAAACGGCTGTGCCAGAACAAAAACGGTCAGAAACAGGGTTGTGAATCGAGTTTTCATGGGCCGAATGTTAACCGTTTTCCGATCATCTTTCCAGAAGCGACAAGACATCCGGCCCTTTGTTCAACCTGCTGCTACCTGGCCTTTACCTTCACATCGATCTTGCGGGGCTGGGTCTCCTCGCGCTTCGGGAGCTTCAGGGTCAGAATTCCGGCCTCGTACTCCGCCTGCACCGCCGCCGAATCAACGTACCGCGGCACCACGAACGAACGGCTGAACCGGCCGTAGTAGCGCTCGACGCGCAGGTACTGCGGTCCATCCTTCTTCTCGTCCACGGTTTCGGGCTTCTTCTCGCCGGTGATCGAAAGGACCCCGTCCTCGACCTTCACTTCCACGTCGGCCGGATTGACGCCGGGCAACTCCACCTTGATCAGTACCTCCCTGGGGCTTTCCATGATGTCCACCGGCACCGCGCAGGACGGAGTGCCCGAAGCCCTCCTGACCTGCCATCCACCGTTGAAGACCTTGTCCATCTCCTCATGCAGCCTGTCGATTTCGAAGAACGGATCCCACTTCTGAATAGCCATGATTAACCTCCTGCCCGATGGGCGCACCGGTGGAGTCCCGCACGGGCGTTCCACCGATAGAAAAAAATGTGATTCGTCATGCGGTCAGCCACGGAATTATTCCGTTACCACGGGGTCTTACGAACCCGCTGGCGACCTGACAAAAACAATTTGTTCACGTGAACCGGTTGTCAAGAGGCAGCGACAGCCATGTGATTTCCGAAGGCTAAATCGAGCCGGCAAGTGCCCGCTGGAGGTTGGCGTACGCGATGTAGTACTGATTCACGGAAACGGCCAGGTTGGCCCTGGCAAGGTTCAACGAAGACTGCGCGGACAACACCTCGACCGATGTCGCGGCCGCCGCCTCGTACTTCTTTTCAACAACCCGCAGGTTCTCCTCGGCCGACTCGACGGCCTTTTTGTAGGACATGATCTGGGAACGCGCCGAACGGAGGTCTATCAGTGCCTTGCGGACATCCAGCCCTATCAGCTCTCGCGCCATGTCCAAACCGGCGCGCGCCATTTCAAGATCCTTCTCGGCCGCCTTCATCTCGAACCACTTCTGTCCCATCCCCCAGAGATCCCACTGGAGAACCGCACCGATGAAGGCGGAGTTTTCCCGCTGGAACTCACTGCCATGGAACCACTGATACCTGAAAACCCCGGCGATGACGGGAACCAGTTGTCCCACTCTGGCCACCCTCGCGGCGTCGGCCATCCGCTCCTGCGCCCGCAGTCGACCGGTCTCGGGACGGTTTTCGAGGGCACGATCGATCGCTTCCTCGACAGAAATATCCAGTTCAGGCGGATCGTCGGGGAAGTCACCGACCGGGACGACCGGATCGGCTGGCGACCGGCCCATCATGGTATTCAGAGCGGCCCTGGCAAGCTCGACTCCATGCCGCGCAAGGTCGTACTGCGCGCTGATCTCCGCCAGCGCGGTCTCGGCACGCAACACATCGTCCCTTCCGACCATCTCTGCTTTAAGGAAGCTGCGGGCCATCTTCAGATGTGCCTCGACCAGCGCCACGCCCTGCGCGGCGACATCGGTCATCCTGAGGGCGGACATCAACTGGAAAAAGAGCTGCGTGACCTCAAAAGTCACCTCGCTGCGCGCTGCAACGACTTCAAGGCGGGCAGCCTCTTCGGCGGCGCCATAAACGCGGTAAAGAGCCGCGAGCGATATAAGCGGTGTCAAAGGCTGGACGACCTGTATCGTCACCTGGCCAGTCAACTGGTCCTGGATCTGGTAGTCGCGCATATTCCCGAAGCCCTTCAACAGTTTGTCGAAGGTTGCCTTCGACTCCTCGGGAAGCAGCGCCGAAATCGGGTCGATGGCGGCGGCAAGTTCCTCGTCCGACGGCATATCGCTGCCAAGAAAATCAATCCTGGTGGCGTCGTCCCAATACTGGACGCCCGCATCAAGCGTCACGTTGGGAACCATCGGACCAATCGCGCCCTTCCTGACGTCCGACGCCTTGCGGACCCCTATCTCGGCAATCCGAATCTTCGGTGAGTGTTCAAGCGCGGCCTTCACAGCATCGTCCAGCGTCAGCGGCATGTCGACCGGCTGCGCCGACGCCGCGGAAAGATGGACAAGAGACGCCAGAACGACGGTGAAGGACACTGAAATCATGGAACACAGACGCATTGCAGCCCGCGGGCACCCGTGGCCCGTTGTTCAGAAGTCGACATATTATAGCACCTGTTTTTTAACCGGCGAGCATGTCCCGACAAGGGCACACTGGACGGGGTGTACCCGGACTGTCAGGCGGGCGCTCCCCACGATTCTCGAATATTCGGGATTGACAACAGCGGGGTCAATGACTTTTATTACGCACGCGATGGGCGAGACAGACTACTACAGCGTGCTTGGGGTCCAGAGGGACGCGGATGCGGCCGAGATAAAGAAGGCCTACAGACGTCTTGCAGTCCAGTATCACCCCGACCGGAACCCGGACAATCCCGAGGCCGAGGAGAAGTTCAAACAGCTTGCCGAGGCCTATGATGTCCTGTCCGACCCGTCCAAGCGGCAAATCTACGATCAGTATGGATCGGCTGGGCTCAAGGGACGCGGGTACGACTTCCGCCCGGACGATTTTTTCTCATCGTTCATGGACGTATTCAGCGGTGCCTTCGGTGGCGGTTTCGGCGACGTTTTCGGTGGGGGAAGGCGAGGCGCTCCCTCTCGTGGACGCGACCAGCAGACCGGCCTTTCCATTTCCCTCGAGGAGGCGGCGGCCGGAATCGACAAGGAACTCCACCTCCGCAAGGAAGAGGTCTGCGAGAAATGCTCCGGTTCAGGAGCGCGCCCAGGCACCTCGCCCGAGACCTGCCGAACCTGCGGCGGACGCGGCCATGTGGCCCACAGCGCAAGTTTCTTCTCGATCAGCGCGACATGTTCCGCGTGCGGCGGCACTGGCCGGGTGATTCGCGACAAGTGTGAGGACTGCCACGGCTCCGGCCGGGTCATGGCCGACAAGGTGTACAAGGTCAGAATCCCCGCCGGCATCGACAGCGGAAATTCGATCAAGGTCAAAGGCGCCGGAGGACCGGGGCCTGGCGGCGCGCCGGCCGGCGACCTGTACGTGGTAATCGACGTCGGTGAACACGAAAGGTTCCGTCGCGAGGGAGACGATCTGGTGATGGAGATGGAGCTCGACGTGCCGGACGCGGTACTCGGCTGCACCAGAACGGTCAAGGACATACTCAACGACGAAGTTCGGATCTCAATCCCGGCGGGGTCGCAACCCGACGAACTGATCCAGGTTCATGGAAAAGGGATGCCGCGCCTGCAGGCTAACGGTCGTGGAGATCTGTGGGTGCAGGCCAGGATCAAGATCCCGATGTCCGTCTCCCGGGCCCAGAAAAAACTCTACGAGCAACTCAGGGATCTCAAAGGATGACTCCTCCCGGAATCAGACTCCTGCGCCCGCTCTCGCTGGCGCTGGAGAATGAGACGTGGGTCGGAGACCTCGACGGAATGAAGGTTCTTGTCAAGAGGTACTGCCCACGCCCGGACGCAAGGGTCTTTCCGATTCCGGACACCGCACTGCTGTTCACCATCGTGCATCCACTCATCCAGCGCCTGCTGTGGTCCGGCTCGGACGAAGACGGCGCCACGGTTCACGTGCTTGAGTGGCTGCCGGGCGTGCCCCTTGCGGAAGCGATGCGGACTCCGTCGAACCCTGGCGGACTACCTTCCAGGTCCATCACCGGCCTGCTCGCCGACGGCCTCGCGGCGCTTAAGTACCTGCATTTGCGTGGCGACCGCCCGCATCTGCTGCACGGCGACGTTACTCCGTCCAACATGCTCGTGGATGCCGGTCCGGATCGCCCCACCATGAGACTGGTCGACGTCATGGCGATACCGCCGGGCACGCGGCTTTCCGGTAGACCGGACGTGACCCTCGGATCACTGTATTTCATCCCGGACGAGGTTCTCGAGGGCGCTCCACCCGAGACCTCCTCCGAGGTATGGTCCCTGGCGGCGGCGGTCGCTTCCGCGTGTGGCGCCGTTCTGCCGTGGAACGGGGCCGACAGTCCGTCGGGAGTGCTCGCTGCCCGTCGCAATCTGCGCCCTGAAGACTACCTCGACCTGCCTGCCGATCTTCCTTCCGGCCTGGGCTGCCTGTTGACGGCCATGCTGGAAAGCGATCCGACCAGACGCCCCGACGCAGCGCGGGCGCTGTCGATTCTCGAAGAACTGACCGATTGACTGTGATGCGTCATGAAGCCGGTGTGATTACCAGCGGGTCTTGCCTTCCCACCCGGAATCATCGGCCATTCCGTACCGGTTGCCATGAACCAGGCGCCTGATGACCTCCCAGTTCTGACGATCCTTGTAGCGTTCGTGATTGTTGTCCCCGACCTCGTTCATCCGGAAGGTCTCCTCGTCGAACATCTGGAACTCGACCTGGATGTAAACCAGAGAGCCAAGCTCAGCGACGACAGGATCATCCTTGGGAATCATCTCGCGGACCTTGATCGGAAGTTCGACTACGAAGTTGATCATCCTGAATGTGGCGCCGGAGAAGGTGTTCACCTCGTTGTCGCTCTCTTCCGCGTCCTCATAGTAGAACCGGTTCACAAGACCCGGATCGCGATCGCGCATCCCGGGAATCGCCTCAAGCAGATCCAGCATCGATACTATCTGGTTCCGTGACTGATCCGGGACGACATAGTTGTACGGGAAAAGATGATCCTTCATGTAGGAAAGGACCGGGACGATGTCTTCCGACTTGTTCGTGATGACCCTGAAACGCAGACGGTCGTACACCTGTGCCGCGAAGGTGGTCTTCTTTGACAGCAGTTTGGTGATCAGGGAATCGCGAGCCTTTCGGTTCGCGGCATACCGGACGATCGGAGCACCTGCCGCCTTCATCGCCGCAACCGTCTGGTTGACTCTTCCAACCGCGATCTGGAACAACTGATCCTCGGATACCGGCAACCTGAACCGAAGCTGCTGCGCCTCGACATGGTTGACGACGTGCATCACTTTCAGAATGACACACGCCAGCTTCTGATATTCGGAAGACCCCGAGGCCACCAGCAGGAGGTCCTGGATCGATCCGGGAACCTTCAGGCACTCCGGAAAATGGTGGTTGAAGTTCGACTCGAGGTAGACGACCGCGACCTTCAGAAGCTGTCGCAGGCGCTTCTCGTCAGCGGGGTCGGCCACGTCGAACCCGTTGACCAGCAGGAACCTGTCGACCTCGTCACGCCCCTCGATGCTCAGTTTATGCCAGTCGACGACCGACCCTCCGCCAAGGATCAACCGGACCGCCTCAAGGTCGGCCAGGTCGATCGACCCGAGCGAAAAGCAGTTAGTCCCGTTTCTGGACAAAGGCATCGCAATCCCCGAATGCTGGGAAGAAAAAGCCCGCGCCGGGCGCGGACGTCCGGATTGTAGTCTCCAGCATTAACCTTTACAACCACCACGCTCCCTGTTAGCTTTTATGCGATGATCAAGACGTTTTTCGCCTGTCCGGCGAAACGTGGCATGTGGTTTGCTAGGCCGGGCACACAAAGCGCGTTCTAAACGTGGAATGTCCCCGGCAGGGATTGCGTAATGGACATCAGGCAGGAACTCGGGACGAAGCTGCAGCAACGCCTGATTCCTACACCTCAATTACAAATCGCGATCCGCCTTCTTCAGCTTTCCAGGCTGGAACTCGTCGAGGAAATACGTCAGCAGCTGGACGCGAACCCGGCCCTTGAGGAACTTGAGATCCCCGACACCACCGTGTCTCTGGACGCCCCGACGCGCGAACTGGACGAGACCGCCGAGGCGGCCGAGGCCAGGCCGGAGCAGACGCCCGCCCCCAGGGACCCCGACGATCTTCACGCGGCAAACGAGGCAGACTCGATGTCACGCGGGGACTCGATGGACTGGGAGAAGTTCATCGAGGGTTACTCCACGTTTTCCCACGGGCCGCAGGTACGGGTCTCCAACGACGAATATCCTTCGGTCGAGGCGACGGTAGGCAACCGCAGCAGCCTGACCGACCATCTCAACTGGCAGCTTCAGCTCTCCGACATGCCCGACGCGTCCCGTCTGGTCGGCGAATACATCATCGGCAACATCAACGAGGACGGATACCTTGTCGATGTGACCGACGAAGAAATCGCCGACGCGACCGGCGCCACAGTGCAGCATGTGCGTGAGGTGCTGGCGCGGGTTCGAAACTTCGATCCGCCCGGGGTCGCGTCAAGGACCCTGGGGGAGTGTCTCCTGGCACAGGTCGAGCTTCGTTTTCCAGATAACCATAAGCTTCGGCAGATGATCGCGAACCACCTTCCCGACCTGGAGAAAAGGAACTTCGCGGCCATCGCGCGCGGACTGAAGCTCGGACACGATGAACTCAGGGATCTGATCGCGGAGCTTCAGTCTCTGGAACCCAGGCCGGGGCGTCAGTACTCCAGCGACGACGTCATCTACATTCAGCCCGATGTGTACGTAATCAAGGTCGGCGACGATTACATGGTTGTCGTCAACGACGACGGATTGCCGCGCCTGAAGATCAGCCAGTTCTATGAAAAGACGCTTTCACGAACGACTACCGGCGAGGCGCGCGATTTCGTCAAGGAAAAGCTGCGCGCCGCGACCTGGTTGATTAAGTCCATCAACCAGCGTCAGTCCACTATACGCCGCGTTACCGAGTCGATAATGAAGTTCCAGCGCGACTTCCTGGAAAACGGGGTGGAACACCTGCGGCCACTGGTCCTTCGCGAAGTGGCCGATGATGTGGGCATGCATGAGTCCACGGTCAGCAGGGTCACGACGAACAAGTACGTGCACACTCCGCGAGGCATCTTCGAACTCAAGTTCTTCTTCAACAGCAGAATCACGGCGGCCTGGGGCATTGAGGACCACTCCTCGATGAGCGTCAAGACCAGGATCAAGACGCTGATTGACGGAGAAAACACCGCGAGCCCCTTGTCGGACCAGGAGATCATGCAGATACTGGGGAAGGAAGGCGTGATTATCGCGCGGCGCACCGTCGCGAAATACCGCGAGGCGATGGGAATTGCCCCGTCGTCCCGCAGGAAGGAATTGAAATGACACCGCCGCGGATCGACCATGGCTGTGTCCGGCAAATGCATCTTTTTGCGCGGTCCCGTCAGTCCGGTACCGCCGACAGGAGTGAGATATGAAGATTGGTTACACCCTCCGCCAGTTCAATGCATCGGATGCCCTTCGCGAGCTGATCGAATCCAAGATCGACAAGCACCTCGGTCAGTACCTTCCGGAGGACGCAGACGTCAAGATAACGCTTGAAATGGAGAAAGCCTGGGCCGTGTTCGACCTCATGGTTCAGTACAAGGGCGAGACGTTCAAGGCATCGGAAAAGGCCACGGATGTCTACCCCATCCTCGACACCGTCATTGAGAAGGTCGAGCGCCAGTGCGCGAAACACCGCGAAATGCTGGTGGAAAAGCGCCATCGCTGATCGGAGGCGGCAGCCCTTGAATTCCGAACATATAGTCATCGTCACCGGCCTGTCCGGATCGGGCAAGACAACGGTCATCAAGGCCATGGAGGATCTCGGATTCTTCTGTGTCGACAACCTGCCGCTGCCACTGCTCGACAAGATTCTCTTCCTTGCCGAGACACATTCGGAGGTGTCGCGCATCTGCATCGGAATCGACGTGCGTGAGCGTTCGATGCTGGACGCGTTCCCGACCGAAGTCTCGAAAGTCAGGGAACTCGGGCACAGACTGGAAATCATCTACCTTGAGGCATCCGAGGACGCCATCGTCCGAAGGTATTCCGAGACAAGGCGCAGGCACCCGCTTGAGTCTGTGGCGACCACCGTCCGTGAAGGCATTGCGCGTGAAAGCGCGATCCTCGCCAACATCAAACGGATGGCCGACTGGGTGATCGACACGACGGACATCAACATTCACGACCTGACCGCCAAGATTCAAAGGGCTTACGACAAATCCTCGTCAAGCAGGATGGCGGTTGAAGTCGTCTCGTTCGGATTCCGTGACGGCGTGCCCAGGGACGCGTCGTATGTTTTCGACTGCCGCGTTCTGGACAATCCACATTTCGTCGAGGCTCTGCGCCCGCTGACCGGCGCGCATGTCGAAATCCTCGAGTACCTGAAGAACACCGCCGCGTGGAGGCCATTCCTGGACAGGATTCTTTCACTGCTGGAATTCAGCCTGCCGCTTCACGAGCGGGAATCAAGACCGATTGTGACCGTGGCCTTCGGCTGTACCGGCGGAAGACATCGTTCGGTGGCCGTTGCGGAGACAGTTGCCGGTATGCTGTCAGGATTCGGTTACCGGGTGCGCGTGGGTCACAGGAACCAGGAAGTTGCGGAAGAAATCGCGCTGCTGAAGGCCGGCGCCGAAAACAAGCCTGAGGAAACGATATGAAAGACATTAACAGTCCTGAAGTAGAAGAAATCCTCGCGGAGGCGGAAGACGATCTGTCGGACGCGGTGACTCTCGCCAACAGGAGTGCCCCTGCCGCGCGTTATGCCGCGTCCCAGTCCGCCGAAAAGTATCTCAGGGCCTTGTGCGAGGCGGCTGATCGCCCGGCCGGCGTCATGTGGGACATCGCCAAGCTGCACGATACCGTCGCGGATATCGGAGCCATGTCGGAACTGGGCGAGGCCGTCGAACTGCTGTCGCGCTTCACTACCCCTGCAAGGGCAGGCTCGGCGGGCGCGGTCAGGATGCAGCAGGTTCTGTTCGCGGCCAGGCTGGTTCGTTGGGCTGTGCGCCGGGAACTCGGAGTTGAGGAACAGCCACCGGAGCGGCCGCCGGAGTCAGGCGCCGAGTCCGGTGTCAGCGAGGTCCTGGACACCGCCGTGATACCGGTCGATGACGACATGATTCCGACCGTGATGCCCGAGGACGTGAACCAGCCCGCCCCGCCCGCTCCAGCACCGGCGCCGTCTTCCGGCCGCGGGGACGTGGACTCGCGCTATTCCGGCCGGTCGCGGCAGGAACGCGAAACGTCCTTCGTGAAGATGTTCCTGGTGTGTGACCGCTGTGGAGTCAGAATCCCGCGAACCCGTCAGACCGCGACCGGTCGCGTGCCGTGCTCCATGTGCGGACGCCCGATGAAGTTGCAGAAGTAACCTGTCGTCTTCTTGGCCCGATCCGGTCTATCCCCCTAGAATCCAATGAGGAACGGTCTATGTGGCGGAGGGTGCCATTCATTTCTACTGTCGAAAGTGCGGCCACGTATTCGCGGCCGAGGATCCGGCCGCCTGCCCTGTGGACGGCGGACTCCTGATCCGTTTCGCGACCGGCATGCCGCTGGTGGGCGAGATGATCGGCTTCCGATATCTTCTGACCGGCATGATTGGCGAGGGCGGCATCTGCTCCATCTTCGCCGCGCTGGACAAGGCCACGAAACAGCGCGTGGCGATCAAGGTAATGCGCCCCGTCAAGGCCATTCAGGACGGCTGGCGCCATGCGCTGCTGAACGAAGTCTCCCTGGCCCGCTCCATATCACAGGAAAATCTCGTCAAGGTGTTTCAGGGCGGCATATCGCAGGGAGGCTACGTCTTTCTGTCGATGGAACTGCTTGAGGGGGAATCCCTTGCAGCCAGGCTGGCCAGGCAGGGCCGGCTCGGGTTCGAGGACGCATGCAGGGTTGCCATCTCGGTGGCCAGGGCACTTGGCGCGATCCACGCATCGGGGCACGTTCATCGCGACGTCAAACCAGAAAACATCTTCCTCTGCGCGTCTGCTGCCACTCGCGAGCTCCTGCCCGGGAACATCAAGCTGATGGATCTCGGCGTGGCTCGGCCGATCAACGCTCCGGCGCAGGGCGCAAACGTCGAGGGAACTCCTGCCTACATGAGTCCGGAACAGGTCTCGGGGCACCAGATTGACCATCGTGGCGACATCTATTCGCTGGGCATCGTCCTTTTCGAGATGCTGTCCGGGAAGCCCTGTTTCGACGCTTGCGACGAACGCGAAGTAATGCTTGCCCACATCAGGGAACCCGCGCCCCTGCTGCCGGAATCGATCCTGGAAAGTCCGTCCGGACGCATGCTCGGCGACCTTGTCTCCAGAATGCTGGGCAAACAGGCGAACCAGCGCCCCGCGTCGACAACCGAAGTGGTTTGCGGACTCGATGCTATTCTGAAAGTCCGCCAGTCCGGCCAGGAATGGCCCGACGCGCTGCGAAGGTGTGTCTAGACCCGATCCGGGTCGCCCGCCACCGATATGCCTGTCCTGGCAATAACTTCGCGAGCCAGCTTGCGGTAGGCCTGCGCCCCGGTCGACGCGGGTTCGAAATCGAAGATCGACTGCCCGTTCATCTGCGCCCTGGCGAGCGCGCTGTTGCCGGGAATCGAGGTCCTGCATACTTGAGAACCCCAGGTGTGGTGAAGCTGCCTGAGAACTTCGTCCGTAAGGCGCCCGTTCCTTCTGTCGACCCTGGTCGGAAGGATCCCGACGACCTTAAGGTCATGCCTGAGTTGTTCGTTCACCGTGTCGATCACGCCGACGATGTCCGATACAGCGGCCAGGGAAAGAACGCTCATGTCGCATGGAATCAGCACATGCGTTGCCGCGGTCAGAACATTCAGCGTCAGATTCCCGACGTTTGGCGGACAGTCGAGCACGATGACATCGAACTCCGACATCGCGGGTCTGATCGCCGTCCTCAAAAGGAACTCCCGGCCGATCCGTCCCGAGATCACCCCTTCCGCGGCAGCCAGCCCCTTGTCCGAAGGAGTGACGTGCAGGCCCTCCTGGGAAGTGGCAACGACTATGTCCATCAAGTCGCGTCCGTACCTGGTGTCCCTGCCGCTTCCGAGCAGGATGTCGGAAAGAGCCGCTCCACCAATTCCCGGAATGATCGAGGAAAGTGCCTCCTGCACATGGCCCTGACCGTCCATGTCGACCAGAAGCACCTTCAGTCCATGGAATCGTGCAAGCGCCACCGCCAGGCAGGTGGCGGTGGTCGTCTTCCCGACACCCCCCTTTCTGGCCGCCACCGCGAGCACCCTGGCACGTCCGGAGCCCGGCAGGGGTTCATCCTCCATTCCGACGATCTTACGTATCTGCTCGGCCAGCGACATCTTTCCCCCTGGACGACGGTCAGGCGTCACGACTCCCGACAAACGCCGCGACCGGAATGATGAACCACTCGCGCACGGCACGCGCTACATGCGGATGCCGTTCGATGAACGCAGCGAAAGGCGGTGAAGCCAGATAGTAGAACCGTATGGCCAGGCGCCCGGCCGCGCTTTTCGCAAGCACATCGTCCCTGAAATCACGCAGGGCATCTACCTCCGGAGCATCCGGATCCGCCATCGCGGCGGTCGCGATGAAGCAGCGGCGGTCACGCCTGGTCAATGGAGATGCCTCGGCGACGGCTCCGTGCAGTTCGACGGCGGCGGCATGGAGTTCCGACTCCTCGTCACCGACCATCTCGATCACCTTCTCAGCCGCGGCGCGAGCCTCTCCCACATCGCCCTTCGCCAGCCTGAGTTGACCGAACTTCAGCAGGATCGCCGGGTCCTGGCGAATCGTAAATGCCTCCTGAACGGCGACGAGAGCGTCCAGGATGTACTCGCGCTGCTCCTCGGAAACGACTTCGAGCCCGGACACCGGCTTGTCTACAAGAGCCGCCTGATCCAGAAGCAAATCCATCTCAAGCAGCCACGAGTCGACAAGCATCTGCTCGACATCCGAGCGACGTCCGCCCGGTGTCAGCGCTGGCCTGTCATCCGGCTCCGGAGGCGTGTCCCGGGCCTGGTCCGAGCCATCCGACGCAGCGCTCCGGATCCTGGCTCCCCAGACGATCGCGTCATCAAGGATCTGGGCGCCGAGTTCATCACGAACCTCTTCCAGAGAAGCCCTGACCTCTTCCACAATCGTCTCGGCATCAGACATCGATTCCGCGGACGCAATCCGGGCCCCAGACTCCCTGGCCGCTGTAATGGCGGACGCAGCGCGTGCGAGCCTGCCGGCCCGATCCTCACAGGGACCGTCGCCGGCCGAACGCATCAAATCTATCACCCTGTCCCTGTTCGCCACGACAAAATCGGTCACACCGATCAGGACGGCCAGCGCCAGTGTTTGTTGATGCTCCCCAAGGCTCGCTCTGACAAACGTTATTGCGGCATCAACCGGATCCGGGGCGCCGGTCACCTCGTCCGGGAACCCGGCGAACGGGGTCTCAAGCTTCAGTGCGGCCTCATTGAACGCCTCGAAAAATCCGTCGGTGATGAACCTGGATACCTCGTCAAACAAGCCGTCCAGGAGAACCGATGAAACCCTTGGGTCACCAAGTCCTTCAATCACGCCTTTAAGGAATGCCTGGTACTGTAAAACCGGACCCTCGCCGGAGTTCTGCCCCGGCACTTCAACCATGTCGCTGTCCATTAAATCCCCTGTCCTGTCGAAGGTCGCGAAAACTGCGCGCGCAGGCGCCCAATAATGTATTATATGCCGGTCGTAACTTTGTCGACTACAGAACGCAAAGCACGGCGCGATCCGGTAATGTGAAATCCGCCTCACGCGTGGCGGGTCAGAGGTGACGGATGGGACGCAAAGTCTTCAGGGCAACCCTTTTACTGGCAACGTTCGGGCTTATCGCCGCAGGGTGCGGCGGAGAGTCGAATCCGGATGTGATCGACGCGATCGGTGATGGAATCATCGACACCATCAGCCCTGACACATTCGACGTCCAGTCCCCCGATGTCCACCATGACACCGTCAACCTGGACGAGGGCCGGGACACTACCCAACAGGACACCGCTGATCCCGGCGATTCCACGGGCGACGACGCCACCGACGCAGTGACCCCCGACGAGACGGTTGCCGTCGACAATGGTGGGGACGGAACGACCGTCGACACCCTGGACGACGCGCCTGACGGCGGCGACACTGAAGTTCAAGAGTGCCTCAGCGACGAGGAATGCATCGGCAAGATCACTCTGACCGCCTGCAAAACCCCGCACTGCAACGAAGACAACATCTGCGAGGCGATCAACCTCGATGACGACACCGAGTGTTCCGATAATTCCATTTGCACGACCGAAGACAAGTGCGTGGCCGGCGAATGCGTCGGAACGCCGGTCGACTGCAACGACAACCTCGAGTGCACACAGGATCTTTGCAGCGAGGCGAATTACTGCTACCACCGGCCTTACTACGGACCGTGCAATGACGCGAATGCCTGCACCGAGAATGACTCCTGCGCCACCGGCACGTGCATCGGCGTTGAGTTCACGTGCAATGACAACAACTCGTGCACAACCGATTTCTGCGATATCAACACGGGCTGCGGCGCGACCAAGCTGTCGGGAATCAAGTGCGATGACGGCGACTCATGCACCAAGGCCGACACTTGCGCGAACGGCGTGTGCGTCGGCACCTTTGACTGTGACGACGGCAATCCCTGCACCCTCGACGGCTGCAATGAACTTGGCTGCACCCACGAGGGACTGACCGGCGACATCTGCGACGACGGTCTGACCTGCACGGTCAACGACTCCTGCCAGGCCGGCACCTGTCAGGGCACCGCGATGGTCTGCGATGACAGTGACCCCTGCACCGACGACTACTGTCAGGAAGGAGTCGGCTGCAAGACCCGGTTCAACACCGCAACCTGCGACGATGGAAACTCCTGCACCCGTTCCGACCGATGCCAGTATGGCCTGTGCAAGGGCACCAGCTACAGTTGTCCAATCCTCACCTGCATGGATGATAATCAATGCGACGGCGCGGGCGGTTGCGTGCCGGTCTTATCTGAATATGGCACTCCGTGCGCGGCTGACGCCAACCAGTGCACCGACGACATCTGTTCGAGTGGAGCCTGTATCCATCCGAATTCAACGGCTGGAACCGCCTGCAACGACAACAATCTGTGCACTCAGACGGACGAGTGCAGCAACGGCGTCTGTGTTGGCAAGAACCCCGTCGAATGCAATGTCGCCGACGCGTGCAAGGACCCGGGCACGTGCAACCCGGCGACCGGAACCTGCACCCTGGGTGTCCTGCCCGAAGGTTCCACCTGTAATGACGGTTTGATGTGCACCAGGAACGACCGCTGCACCAGCGGAGCCTGCACCGGGACCCCGGTTGTCTGCGTGGCGCCGTCGGACTGCCACCAGCCGGGTCAGTGCAACCCGGACGACGGCACCTGCAACGAGGTTTTCAAGGGTGACGGTTCGCCGTGCAACGACAGCAACCCCTGCACGCAGACCGACCAGTGCGTCCAGGGTTCATGCGTCGGCGGCAACCCGGTTCAATGCACCGCGCTGGATCAGTGTCACATCCCCGGCGCGTGCAACCCGTCAAACGGCCAGTGCAGCAATCCGAACGCCCCGAACGACACTGCCTGCAACGATGGACAGGCCTGCACGAAGGCCGACAAGTGCACCAACGGCTTCTGCGGCGGCCTTTCGTACACGTGCAACGACAACCTCAGCTGCACTAACGAAAGCTGTGACGGCACGGGCGGCTGCGTTGTCGACATCATCGACAACTGGTGCAGAATCAACAGCACCTGCGTCCTTCCGGACTCGGTCAACCCCGGCAATATGTGCCAGACGTGCAATCCGACGCTGAATCAGGAAGACTGGAGTCCGCTGAACGGTGGCTTCTGCAACGACTCGAACGACTGCACGCTCGATGATGTCTGCGTCGAGGGGGAATGCCTCGGCTCGATCTACTCCTGCGACGACGGCATATCCTGCACGTTTGATGTCTGCGACGGCATCGGCGGCTGCACGCACCCGATCGCGCCCGGGTACTGCCTGGTCGACAATCAGTGCTACATGAATGACCAGCAGGCGACAGGTTCTCCGTGCCTGAAATGCAACCCGTCGGTCTCCCAGACGCAGTTCACACCCAGACAGGACGGCGAGTCATGTGACGATGGCGTTGCCTGCACCCACACCGATCAGTGCGCATCCAACGTCTGTTCCGGCGTGGCTTACACCTGCGACGACTCGCTCGAATGCACGTCGGATTCGTGCCGCGGAGACGGCACCTGCCTGTTCATGGCCCTGCCCGGATACTGCCAGATCGCCGGCCAGTGCGTGGCCGCCAACACGGTCCAGCCCGGCAACCTCTGCGCGGCCTGTCTGCCCGGCCTCAGCGCCTACAACTGGTCGGCCTACCGCGAAGGCGAATCCTGCGACGACGGTTCCCTGTGCACTGACGGCGACAAGTGCGCTTCGGGCGTGTGCAGCGGTGCCGAGCGTTGCGACGATGAAATGGACTGCACCGACGATTTCTGCAACGCCGAAACCGGTGAATGCACGAACACGGTTCACGAAAATTACTGCACGATCAACGGTGGCTGCTATTTCTACGGCGACCAGAACGGCATGAACCAGTGCCTGCGCTGCATCCCGGATACCAATAACCGCGGATGGACCGAGACGACCGGTCGCGGGTGTTCCGACAACGATGCCTGCACTGTTGAAGACACCTGCCAGGGAGCCACTTGCGTCGGCACTCCGATGGGGTGTGACGACGGT
Source organism: Myxococcota bacterium (assembly GCA_017997155.1). Classification (GTDB taxonomy): domain Bacteria; phylum Myxococcota_A; class UBA9042; order DTJE01; family DTJE01; genus JAGOFO01. The sequence goes on along the minus strand of JAGOFO010000033.1, from coordinate 4,695 downwards.
CTGGCATGCACCTCTGATTTCTGTTCCTACGGTCTGTGCGGTACCGTTCCGGTCGATGGCTGGTGCGTGATCGGAAACGAGTGCATCACGGCCGGCATGTCGCCTGTGGACAATCCGTGTCTGGTCTGTGATCCGTCCGAGAACCCGTACGCATGGTCGTACACGCCGCTGAGTCCCTGCGACGATGGCGACGCCTGCTCCACCGACGACACCTGCGTCGCGGGCAGCTGCGTCGGCATAGCCTACGACTGCGGTGACGGCATCAACTGCACCGTCGACACTTGCGTGGGCAACGGCACATGTGAATACTCCATCGTGGCGGGCATGTGCCTGATCGAGGGCGGATGCTACGAGACCGGCGAACAGAGCCTTTTCAACGAGTGCGAGCATTGTGATCCGGCGACGGCTCAACTCGAATGGAGTCCAGACGACGGAGCTTCCTGCGACGACTTCAACGACTGCACCAGTCAGGATCAGTGCCTGGCCAGCGCTTGCGCGGGCGCGCCGTACGACTGCGACGACGGCAGGGCCTGCACGGCTGACGCGTGTAATGGCGACGGCACCTGCTCCAACACCCTGGTCGCCGGCTGGTGTCTGATCGATGAAACCTGTTATCGAGATCAGACACTTCAGCCAGGTAACATCTGCAGCGCATGCCTGTCGGCGACGAACAGTTCGGCCTGGTCGGCGAACAACGGGCTTCCGTGCGACGACGGCCTGGACTGCACCAAGATCGACACATGTACCAACAGTGCCTGCGTCGGCACTGCGTACACCTGCGACGACGGGAAGGTCTGCACCGCGGATGCCTGCGACGGCAAGGGCGGATGTACATCCTCGCTGATGCCGGGCTACTGCATGATCGATCATGTCTGCTACTCCAATAACCAGTTCAACCCGGACAACATCTGCGAGAAGTGTTCGGCGGGATCATCGACTTCGGAATGGACCCCGGCAGATGGATTCGCGTGTGACGACTTTGATTCCTGCACGATGAATACGACATGCTCGAACGGGACGTGCGGTGGCGGCACCGCGTATTCCTGCGACGATGGCATCATGTGCACGGTTGACAGTTGCGACGGCTCGGGTGGCTGCAACCCGTCGGTTCTGGCGAACGACGCCTGCTTCATTAACAATATCTGCTACAAGGCGGGCGACGAGAAGCCCGGAGTCCCGTGTGAGGCCTGTGACCCGTCGCGTGATAAATACGCGTGGACCGACCTCAGCCTGGGGGCCGTTGAGATCTGCAACGGCGTCGACGACGGCTGTGACGGCACCACCGACCCCGAAGGTTCGCTCGGCTGTGTGAACTACTACCGGGACAACGACATCGACGGTGTGGGCCAGACATCGGATTTCAAGTGCCTGTGCCAGCCCAACGAGATTTACCGTGCCACGGTGTCGGGCGACTGCGACGACAACGAACCGCAGGTGTACGCCGGCAGGCAGGAGGTCTGCGACGGACTCGACAACGACTGCGACGGCGTTACGGACGGTGAAAACACACTGGGTTGCCAGGTCTTCTTCTACGACGAGGACGGCGACACCTGGGGCATCGACTCGCTTGCGAAGTGTCTTTGCTCCCCAACGGGGCATTTCACAAGCCTGAACTCGGGCGACTGTGACGATACACGCACCGCTGTCAACCCGGCGATGACCGAGGTCTGCAACGCTCTGGACGACGACTGCGACGGCAGAACCGATCCGCCGAGTTCTCCCGGCTGCATCGCCTACTACCTCGATACCGACTCGGACGGGTTCGGCGATCCGACGGTTACCCGCTGCCTCTGCGCACCGACAACCGAGTTCCACGTTCTCAACAACACGGACTGCAACGACCTGGATGGAATGGTCAGTCCAATCGGAACAGAAACTTGCAACGGCATCGACGACGACTGCTCGGGTACCGCGGATGACGCTCCCCTGACCCAGCTCTGTCCACACAACCCGGAAGACATCCAGCACGCGACGGTGTCGTGCAGTGGTTCGTGCGTGGTCAACTGCGAGGGCGCGGATCAAGGCGCCGGTCAGGCCGGTTGGTACGACGTGGACAATGACCTGACCAACGGCTGCGAATGTCAGGGAGATGTGCTCCTGCTTCAAAGCACCATGTCGAGAAGCGACCCCTACAACCTCGGGCTCCTCACGGATGACAACGGCGACAAGGTGATCCAGACCGGTAAACTGAACGTCGCGGGTCACGAGGAATGGTTCGTTTTGACCGGTGTTGACCGTGACGACTACGCCATCACCAACAGATGCGACACGTTCAACCTCGATATCCGGATGCTCGACAACCCGGATGGTGAATTCGAATTCGACGTATACCGACTGTTGGAAATCAATGGAGTGCCCACGCTGACGCTCGAATGTGAAGGAACTGAACACTGGAACTTCTTCGAAGACTTCTACACCCCCGAGGCCGGCGAGTGTCCGTGCAGTTCGGCCTACGAGCCCAAATGCGATACTCCCCCGATAGCCGAGTGTGTAAGAGTCCACGGTGTGGATTCCGTCAACTACTGTAATGGATGCCCCGGACAGGCCACGGTGGGATCACACTCGTGCGGAAACTCGTCCAGGACCATGTACATCAAGGTCCGACGCACCGACACAGCCACCCCGACCTGTTCAACCTTCCAATTCGAGGTCTCGAACGGCGTTTACTGAATCGGTCACGTTTTACAAAACTGTGCTCGGACGGCTGCGTCAGGACGTGTACAATCGCGACTTCGGCGCGTTCACCAGGCCGGCAACTAACGAGGCATGAATGCTCACACGGACACTGCTCGAGGTCACGCTCGTAGGAAGCGAGTGGATCCTTTACATTCTGGCGGTGCTTTCGGTCGCGTCGATCGCCATCATCGTCGATCGGGCCATCTTCTACGCGTCCAACCGGAAATCATGGGCCAAGCTGACCCGACGAATCGAACCGATGATGCACGCTGGGAAATGGGACGAGGTGAAGCAGACGGTTGATTCCTGGCCCGGTCCCGAGGCGGAAGTCCTGCGGGCGGCGCTGGAAGGGATTGAACTGGGAGCGGAATCGGCGGACAAGCTGGTGGAATCAGCGCTGATGCTGGAGCAGCAGAGGCTGGATCGACGGCTGGCCTTCCTGGGAACGCTCGGGAACAATGCCCCTTTCATCGGACTGTTCGGTACCGTCCTGGGCATAATCAGGGCGTTTCACGATCTTTCCGGAAACCTTCAGGGTGGCGCGAACGTGGTCATGGCCGGAATCTCCGAGGCTCTGATCGCTACAGCGGTCGGCCTTTTCGTGGCCATTCCGGCAGTCATCGCCTTCAACTACTTCGGAAAATCCAGTTCAGCTGAATTGAATCGCGCCAGGGCATCGGTCAACGCTTTGATGGCAATGAAGCTGCCTGCGGTCGCAAGACCCTCGGCCACTTGCGCGCAACAGACAGGCATGTCCCCGCACACAACTGAATAGCCCCAGGGTTCAAAATTCATCGATGACGAGGCATAGCGACCGTCAGGCTTGTCTCCCGAAAGTCGCCAGGATACGTTCCGCCGCGCGCCGGCAGTCGTCGACAGAGGGAACCAGCGCGAACCTGACATGGTCACGGCCGGGGCTGCTGCCATCCGCGAGCGGCTCCCCGAGCGCCGGCCCCGGGGTACAGACGACCGCTGTTTCGGGAGAGAGCAGACGTTTCGCGAACGTCAGGCCGTCCATGCCTTCAGGAACCCGCGGCCACAGGTACAGCGTTGCGTCCGGGTCAGGGATAACGCAACCTACCGCCCTGAGCGCGGGAATCAGCACGTCCATCTTATCCCGGTAGAGTTGCCGCATGCGCTCCACATGGCTCTCGTCTCCGAGTGCGGCGACAGCGCCGTCCTGAATGAACGTCGCGGTGCCGGAATCGATGTTTGTCTTGAGCTTCTTGAACAACGCGACCACGCGCTCGTCCCCGCACACCCAGCCAACGCGATGGCAGGTCATGTTCGACCTTTTCGAAAGAGACTGGAATACGATGATGCCGTCGCGTCCGAACTCCAGGATCGACCGTGGACGCCGGTTGAACCAGACCTCGGAGTAAGCCTCGTCGGAGCCGATGATAAGTCCGTATTTATTCGCGAAATCGATCAGACGCGGCCAGAAATCGTCGCAAGGCACCACGCCCGACGGCGAATTCGGGTAATTAACCCAGATGATTCTGGCTCGCGAGGCGACCTCGACAGGGATCGCGTCAAGATCGGGCATGAAACCGCGCGCGGCTGTCAGAGGGTAGTACCACGGCACGCCACCCGCAAACAGGGTGCCGCGATTGTACGGTGGATAACCGGGACTCGGGCAGAGAACCACGTCACCCGGGTCGAGCACCGCGTTCGGAAAATTGAACACCGCCTCCTTGGAACCGATGGTCGCGCAGATTTCCTTTGAGGGGTCGAGTTCGACTCCAAAGCGCGCCGACATCCATCGCGCCACCGCCTCGCGAAAGGCGGAATCCCCGATGTAACTGGGATAGCCGGACGATGCTCTTTCATCGACAGCGACCTTGACCGTGTTCCTGACGACCGCGGGGGTCGGCTCGGTCGGGTCGCCGACTCCGAAGTCGATCGGGTCATGACCACCGGCCCGGAGTTCACCAACCATGCGGTCGATTTCAGCGAACGGGTACGCCGGAATGGACTGTATTCGCTTTGAAGCCCTGATTTCCATCTTCGCCTCGGTGC